>CALMSN010000291.1 GCA_937872325.1 uncultured Xanthobacter sp.
CGATTCCAACGCCGGCGTTGAGCCGCAGACCGAGACCGTCTGGCGTCAGGGCGACAAATACGCGGTGCCGCGCATCATCTTCTCGAAGCGACTCGACGAAAAATAGCCTTGGTGACATTGAGCCGCCTCAAGGCCGTGCCTTCGGCCGACGGGATATGATATGCGTTCCAAGAAATAAGAAGACATCCAAGGAAGCGCTTAGGGAGGTTGCCCGTTCATGACCACGCTGCTCGTCACCCACCCCTCGGGCCTCGGTCACATCACGCCGGCCGGTCATCCGGAGCGTGCGGACCGGCTGCGTGTGCTCGATCGCATCTTCGAGCAGGAAAAGTTCGCCCATCTGGTGCGTGACGCCGCCCCCCGGGGCGAGCGAGAGGACATCATCCGCGTCCATCCCGCCGACTTCGTCGACGCCATGGGCAACGCCGCGCCCACCGACGGCGTGGTCCGCATCGATGCCGACACCGTCATGTCGCCCGGCACCTGGGAGGCCGCGATGTACGCCTCCGGCGGGGCGTGCTTCGCCGTCGACGAGGTGATGGAAGGCAAGGTGCAGAACGCCTTCGTCGCCATGCGCCCGCCCGGGCACCATTGCGAGACCCGCAAGCCCATGGGCTTCTGCTTCGTCAACCACGTCGCGGTGGCGGCGCGGCACGCGCAGGCCAAATACGGCGCCGGGCGGGTGGCCATCTTCGATTTCGACGTCCACCACGGCAACGGCACCCAGGACATCTTCTGGGCCGACCCCACGGTGATGTACCTCTCCACCCACGAGATGCCGCTCTATCCCGGCACCGGCGAGCTGAGCGAGACCGGCGCGGCGGGCACCATCGTCAACGCCCCGCTGCGGGCCGGCGACGGCGGCGCCATCTTCATGGAAGCGCTGGAAGAGCGGATCGTGCCGCACATCATCGACTTCTCGCCCGACCTCATCCTGCTGTCGGCCGGGTTCGATGCCCATGTGCGCGATCCGCTGGCCTCGCTGCGGCTGGTGGACACCGACTTCGCCCGCGTCACCCGCCGGCTGATGGCGGTGGCCGACAAGGTCTGCGGCGGCCGGGTGGTCTCGCTGCTGGAAGGCGGCTACGACCTGGAAGGCCTCGCCGTCTCCGCCTCGGCCCACGTCTCGACGCTGATGCACGGCTGAGCCGGGCGCCCCGCGGGGCGCGGCGGCTTGGCATCCGGTGTCGGACGGACCGCTCGGGCTCGCCCTCTTCCGCTTGCGGGAGGGGGCTTCGAGGGACGGGTCGCTCGGCATCCCGGGCACGCTGGAATGAGAGCCGGCCGCTCCTTCCGCAGGCAGAAGCCGGCGCTCTCGCCGGCCGGGAAAATCCGGCGCCGAGGTCTCCGCGCGGGTTGCTGGTGCTGCAGCCGGAAAAGTGCAGGTGCGATGCCGGCGCATCAGGCCGGTCTCTTGGCGCTGTAAGGATACGGTGCGCGGAGAGCCGCCCGATCTTCCTGAAAACGCCGGCGCTCAGGTCTCCGCGAAGGCTTCTGCTGCTGCAGGCGGAGAATGCGCCGGTGCGATGCCCGCGCATCAAGCCTTTCTCTGGGTGCCGGAAGAACGCCGTACGCCGAGATCTGCCCGATCTTCCCGAATACTCCGGCGCTCAAGTCTCCGCGAAGGTGTCTGGTGCTGAAGGCTGAGAATGCGCCGGTCCGATGCCGGCGCATCGGGCGGGTCTTTCGGCGCTGTAAGAACGCCCTGCGCCGAGAGCCGTCCGATCTTCCTGAAACTCCTGCGCCGAGGTCTCCGCGAAGGCTTCCGGTGCTGCAGCCGGAGAACGCGCCGGTGCGATGCCGGGGCATAAAGCCGGTCTCTCGGCGCCGTAAGGACACGGCGCGCCGAGAGCCGCCCGATCTTTCAGCCAGGCTCCCGGCGCGCCGTCCAAACTGACCTGCCACCCGGACGCGGGATGCCTCGCCTGCGCGTGCGCGGCGTGTTAACCTTGTTGCTGGTTCAGCCTGTGCGTGCGGGGGGCACGTGGAGGCGCATATGCCCGGTCCGTCCGTTCCTGATCCCGTCACCGATCCGCCGCGCTCCGCGCCGGGCGGAGGGGCTGCTGCGTCCATAGCGCAGGGAGGGCCGCAGGACACCGGGTCCGGCGCCGAACGGAGCACCGAAGCCCCCGATCCGGGCACGGCCCGCCCTTCGGACGCTCCCGCTGCGGCGGCGTCTTCATCTTCCGCCGGCTTTCCGGCACCGGACTTGACGGCTCCGGACGCCACCGCTCCATCGCCTGCTGGCCCTGCGATTCCAACGCCCCCTGCGCCAGCCTCAGCCGCTCCTGCCCTTTCGGCTCCCGGCAGTGCCTCACCCGTCCGGCCCCGGGTGGGAACCGAGGGCGAGGGCGTCAATGGCGACAAGGCCAACGGCACCGCCCGCGGCACCGCGGCCCGCAACGGCCGCACCCGGCTGCCCGCCTGGATCGGCCGAGCCAAGGCAGCGGTGGCCCGGGGCTGGATGCGGACCCTGGACCTTGCGCTCATCCTCTGGGTGGTGCGGATCCCCCTGGCCAGCGTCGTGCTCGGGGTGGTGCTGATGACGCTCGCCACACAGGCCCAGGACGTGACGGTGGACGTCGCCATGGCCGGCGCGCCCCTCGCCGAGCAGGCCGGGTTGTCGTCGGCGATGCTGCGTCTCGTCGCCGCGGTATTCCTGCTGTGGGCGATGCCGGTGCACTACGCCGCCCGCCTGCTGATCGAGACCGACGACGGCCTCGCCGCCCGCCTCAAGCTGCGCAGCGCGGAAAACGGCGCCGGCGCCCCGCCCGACGCCCTGTTCTGCGCCATGATCCAGCTGGTGCCGCGGGTGCTGGGCGTCCTGCCCTTCGTGGTGTTCGCCATCGGCGCCTTCAATGCGGTGGCCAACCTGCCGACGCTGGACGACGCCCCGGTGATCGCAGCGGCGCGCAGCCAGCTCGGGTTGCTCGGCTGGGTCATGCTGGCCGGGGTGCCGCTCTTCCTCGCCTATGCCTATCTCCGCCAGAGGCTCGCCGTGGCGCCGGCCATGAAGGCCTTCGACGCCCGGCTGGGCCACCTGTTCGCGCCGCTGTTCGCGCTCCTCGGCATCGCCCCGCGCAAGGACGATCCCAATGGCGAGCTGCACGCCACCGGGCGCATCGTCCTGTTCCTCTATGCGTTCGTGGTAGTGGTGGTGCTGGTGGCGAGCCCGCTGTGGCTCGCCCGGCAGCTGCCGCTGGCGCTGGCGGTGCCGCTCATCTTCGGCGGCTGGGTGCCGATCCTCTCCTACCTGTCTTCGGTGGGCCGGCGCTTCCACGCGCCGCTGGTGAGCGCCCTGCTGGTGGCCGGGGTGCTCGGCACCTACCTGTTCGGCGACAACCACCGGGTGCGCATCGTGGCCGCCAACGAGCCCGCCCACCACCGCACCCGCCTGCCGGACGGGCTGTTCCTCTGGATGCGGGCCAACGGCTGCGAGCGCACCCCCGCCGACTGCCCGCGGCCGGTGATCGTGGCCGCCGCCGGCGGGGCGAGCCGGGCGGGCTTCTTCACCGCCAGCGTGATCGGCCACTTCCTCGATTTCGAGAGCCTGAAGCAGGGCTACACCTTCACCCGGGCGGACGGGCAGCCGGTGGTGCGCGCACCGCGCGACGACGGGCGCTTCACCGCCGAGCAGGAAGCGGCCCTCGACGGCGCCGACATCGCCGGGCGGCTGTTCGCCATCTCCGGCGTATCCGGCGGGGCCTACGGGGCGGCGGCGGTGACCGCCGCGCTGAGCGCCCGCACCGGGCCCGCGGTCGCGCCCTGCGCCAACACGCCGGCGGAAAGCTGGTTCGGCGGCGCCGTCGCCAACTGGCGCGACTGCCTGGAAAGCCTCACCGCCGGCGACTATCTCACTGCCACCTTCTTCGGCCTCGCCTTCCACGACCAGGTGCAGCTCTTCCTGCAGGACCGCGCCGCGCTGCTGGAGCAATCCTGGGAGGCCCGCGGCCGCGACCTCGTCGCCGCCGCCGGCCCGCGGGCCGCCTCCCGTGCCGGCGACCGCCTCGCCGCACCCTTCCTCGCCGACGAGCGCCGCCCCGATCGCTGGCTGCCGTTCCTGATCCTCAACGGCACCTCGGTGGAGACCGGCCAGCGCATCGTCACCACCGATCTCAACCCAACCTATGCCGCGCCCGAGACCTGCCCGGCGGGCGGGCCGAAGTCGGAATGCCCGATCTTCGTCCACACCATCGACTTCCACAGCCTGATCCGGGCCGACCTTGACGTCGCGCTCTCCACCGCCGCGCTGAACTCGGCCCGCTTTCCGGTCATCTCCCCGCCGGGGTCGGTCTATCTGAGCCCCGACAACATCGCCGACCGGATCGTCGACGGCGGCTATTTCGAGAATTACGGCGCCCAGAGCGCGCTGGAGCTGGCAAAAGCCATCGTGGAGGTGGAGCCGCGCCTCGCCCCGTTCGTGCTGGTGATCTCCAACGATCCCGGCAGCACCTATGCCGAGGAGCGCACCGCCCGCGGGGTCAGCACCCCGGATGCGCGCGAGCATGTGTGGTTTCCCGAGGCCACCGGACCCATCGGCGCCATCGGCACGGTGCGCAGCGGCCGCGGCCGGCTGGCGGTGGCCGACACCGAGCAATGGCTCGAAACCCGCTACGGCCGGCGCTGCGGGCAGAACCTCGCCCACATCAAGGTCTGGCCCGAGGCCACCCGCGACGGCCGCTGCCCGAGATTCGGCGCCGACCCGGAGACGGTGCGCGAGATCTCCATGAGCTGGTGGCTCTCGAAGCCGGTGCAGATGAACCTGCGCGAGCAGCTGGAGCGCCCCTCCGACCCCACCGCCCGCTGCGGCAACGACAAGGACGTGATGGCGGTCTGGACCGCGCTCGCCACCCCCTCGCGGCTGTGCAACGCCCCGGGGCCTTGAGCCGAGGCCCCCTGTAAGCTGGCGCGGATGAACGGCGCCGGGGTTTGCCCGAAGAGCTGTCACAGATCAGCGGACCGGACGTCAGTCCCAGAAGGCGGCAACTCCAAGGACGTGATGGCGGTGCGGGCGGCTTTCGCCACCCCCTGGCGGCGGGGCAGAGCCCCCGGTTCCTGAGCCGCTCCTACTTCCGTGAGCTGGCCTGGATGAACGACGCGGGGGTTCCACCGGCGGAACAGCCACAAGTCAGCGGGCCGGACGTCAGTCCCAGGAGGGGGCAACGCCGAGGACCTCACAGCGCTGCGGGCAGCTTCCGCCCCCCTCGCGGCGAGCCAACGCCCCGCGGCCCGTAGGCCCCACCCTGAGCTGATTCGATCAACAGAATCGGGAGCAATCGCCCAGGAGCGGCCACCCGGAAGTGGGTAGGTCAGCCGCACGGATCAAGGGCCTTTGGCCGTCTCCTCCTCATGCGCCTCCTCCGGGCCGGATGCCGGCGGCGGCATCCGCCAGGCGCCGTAGCGCCAGGGGGCGTACCAGCGGCCGGCGGCGGGCAGGCGCGCCGGCACCGGATCGAACCCGTCGGCGCCCCACGGATGACAGCGGCACAGCCGCGCCGCCGCCATGAAGGCCCCGGGCCAGGCGCCATGGCGCAGGATCGCCTCCTCGGCATAGGACGAGCAGGTGGGAAGATACCGGCACTGCCGGCCCATGAACATGGAGAGGCTGTAGCGATAGGCGAGGATGGGCAGGCGCAGCATGCGGCGCGGCAGAAGGCGCAGAAAGCCTGTCGCGACAGGGGCCTCCGCCTCGGCGGCGGCATCTTCGAACACACCCATCGCCCGCCTCACATCCGCCACGCTCGCCGCCCGAAATGCCTGCTCCCACCCAGAACGGGCCGGGACCGCGACGGTCCCGGCGACCCGAGCATCCCGGCTTCGAGATAATCCACTCTCGAAAGGCCGAACGATGACCCTGCCGACACCGCAGACCGCGCCGGTGGCGCTGGTGGTGCGGGCGCTCGCCTTCGCGACGCTGCGCCACACCGATCAGCGCCGCAAGGGCAAGCGCGCCCAGCCCTATGTCAACCATCTCGCCGAGGTGGCCCTTCTCGTCAGCGAGGCGACCGAGGGAGCCGATCCCGCCCTCGTCGCCGCCGCCCTGCTCCACGACGTGGTGGAGGACCAGAACGTCACCGGCGCCGAGATCGAGGCGACCTTCGGGGCCGACGTCGCCGCCCTGGTCCTCGCCGTGACCGACGACAAGGCGCTGCCCGCCGCCGAGCGCAAGCGCCTGCAGATCGTTCATTCCGCGCACCTGCCGGCCCGGGCCAAGCTGCTGAAGCTCGCCGACAAGACCGCCAACATGCGCTCCCTCGCCGAAGACCCGCCCCTGGACTGGAGCCGCGCCCGCGCCACGGACTATGTGACCTGGTCCCGCGACGTGGTGGCGGGCCTGCGCGGGGTCTCACCCGGCCTGGAGGCGGCGTTCGACCAGGCGGCGACCGACGCCCTCGCCGCCATCGCGGCCGGCGACGAAGAACGCGCCGGCTGAGGGCTCAGGAGGCCGCGCCGGGCTCGGCCTGCGCCACCTCCGGCGCGGCGCGGGCGGCCTCGATCTGGCCGATGGCATCGACCACCGCATCGAAGGTGAGCAGGGTGGAGGTGTGGCGGGCCTTGTACTCGCGCACCGGCTCCAGCACCCGGCATTCGGCGAAGCGGCCTTCGGGCGGCGGGCCGTTTTCCTTCAGCATCCGCCGCACCGCCTCGCGCGCGGCCCGGACCTCGGCGACGCTGGCGCCGATCACATGGCGGGCCATCAGCGACGACGATGCCTGCCCCAGGGCGCAGGCGCGCACCTCGTGGGCGAAATCCACCACCGTGTCGCCGTCAAGCACGAGATCCACGATCACCGTGGAGCCGCACAGGCGGGAATGGGCCTTGGCGCTCGCCTGGGGAGCCGGCAGCCGGCCGAGGCGGGGGATCTCGGCGGCCAAAGCGAGAAGGCGGGCATTGTAGACGTCGTCGATCATCGCTCAATCCGTAAGCGGGGCGCTCGCGCCGCCACAGTTGCTTCCTATATAAGGGCAGCCTCCCGCGGAATTAAGAGCCGGCGCGTCGCGGGGGCGGCCACGGTCTTGTGCACTTGCGAAGTATACAACGCAGCCGCATTATGAACCGTGGGCCGAGCAATGCGCGCCGGACCAGAGTACGGACGGCATAGCCCCCGCCGGGATCCGGCGGGACGCGGGGTTGCAGGGCGCACCGCGCAGGGAGAGCCGACAGCCGGTGACACTCCCGCCTTCCGGCGGGTCGAACGGAGTTGGTCATGGACGCGGTGGTGAAGCTTTTCAAGACCGAGGCGGACGAGTCCGCCGGCAAGGGCGGCAAGCCGGCCCGCACCGTCAAGGCGAAGGCCGCGCCGAAGCCGGCGCTGCCCAATCGCAAGGCACCCAAGGCCCCCGGCAAGCCGCCGGCCGCCGAACTTACATCCACAAAGCTGGCGCCCTCAAAGCTCGCGGCCGCCAAGCTGGCCCTCGGCAAGGATCTCCTGCCGGCGGCAGGCGCCGCGCGGCCCTCGCGCACCGAGGCGGAGGCGGCCGTGCGCACGCTGCTCGCTTACATCGGCGAGAACGTGGCCCGCGAAGGCCTGCTCGACCCCCCGCAGCGGGTGGTGAAGGCCTATGACGAGATCTTCGCCGGCTATGGCGAGGATCCCGAGCAGCTGCTGGAGCGCACCTTCGGCGAGATCGGCACCTTCGACGACTTCGTGCTGCTGCGCGACATCCCCTTCCACTCCCATTGCGAGCACCACATGGTGCCGTTCATCGGCAAGGCGCATGTGGCCTACTTCCCGGTGGAGCGGGTGGTGGGCCTGTCGAAGATCGCCCGGGTGGTGGAGATCTACGCCCGCCGCCTGCAGACCCAGGAGCACCTGACCTCGCAGATCGTCACCCCGCTGGAAACCGCCCTGCGACCCCGCGGCGTCGCGGTGATGCTGGAGGCGGAGCACATGTGCATGGCCATGCGCGGCATCCAGAA
>CALMSN010000292.1 GCA_937872325.1 uncultured Xanthobacter sp.
GAAAGGTCGGTGACGATGGCCTTCGCCTCCGACGCGCCGAGCCGGAACTCCAGCGCCTCGTCGCCGAACAGGGTGAAGAGCGGCACCGAGATCATCCCCGCCTTGAAGGCGGCGATATGGGCGATGGCGGTTTCCGGCGATTGCGGCAGGAACACCGCCACCCGGTCGCCGCGATCGAGGCCGCCGGCGACGAGGACGTTGGCGAAGCGGTTGGAGAGCGCCTTGAGGGCGTCGAAGCTGTAGCTCTTCAGCGCGCCGTTCTCCTCGACGAAGAGGAGGGCCGGGCGGCCTGTGCCGTCGGCATGGGCGTCGGCGCAGGCCACCCCCATGTTGTAGCGCGCGGGGATGCGCCAGGAGAAGGCGCGCCTCAGCCCGTCATAGCTGTCGGCGGGAACGAGCATGGCGGGGCCTCCCTTTGATTTCTTGGTCTTTCCCGGCGAGCGGGGGTCCGTCGGACCGATTTATTTAATCGATCGTACGTTTGTTTCCGAGGGAGTTCAAGGGCGATGAGGGCGTCTTCAGGCGGTCTCGGTGGCAACGAGTTCGCCCGGGGAAAGCACAGCTCGCCGTGCCCGGCCCCGGCGTGGCCGGACGGCAGGTGCTGGACGTCAATGCCCGGCGCAAGGCCGGGCAGGATGGACGCCTGTTATTCTGCCGATCTCAGGCCACCAGCCCCACGGCGTCGGCGGCGGCGTTGCGGATGGCGGCGATGTTGGCCCGGTAGCCCTCGATGCCGCCCTTGAACACCGCCGATCCAGCCACCAGCACGTCTGCCCCGGCCCGGGCGCAGGCGGCGCCGGTCTGCGGGTTGATGCCGCCATCCACCTGCAGGCGGATGTCGCGGCCGGCGATCAGGGCGCGGATCCGCTCGATCTTCGGCAGCACCGCCGGGATGAAGGCCTGCCCGCCGAAGCCGGGATTGACGCTCATCACCAGCACTAGGTCCACCTTGTCGAGCACGTATTCGAGCACGTTCTCCGGGGTCGCCGGGTTGAGCGCCACGCCCGCCTTCTTGCCGAGGCCGCGGATCACCTGCAGGCAGCGGTCGAGATGGGCGGTCGCCTCGGGATGGACAGTGATGATGTCGGCCCCCGCCGCGGCGAACGCCTCCAGGTAGGGCTCCACCGGCGAGATCATGAGGTGGACGTCGAACACCTTGTCGCTGTGCGGCCGCAGCGCCCGCACCACGTCGGGGCCGAAGGTGATGTTGGGCACGAAGTGGCCGTCCATCACGTCGAGATGGATGTAGTCGGCGCCGGCCGCGGCCACGTCCCGCACCTCGGCGCCCAGCTTTGCGAAGTCGGAGGCGAGGATGGACGGGGCGATCAGGGGCGTGGTCATGGCATGCGGCTCCGGGACAACGGATGGTGTCCCTTTAGCCGAGCCGGCGGCGCCTTTCCATGGCGATGCCGGGGAGCGGGCGGGATTGTGATCGGCGGCGTAACCGCGCGTCGCCTCGCCGGGCGGTGTTTTGCCGGCCCGTCGGTGCCCTGGCCTTCGATCTGCCCCCTCCGTGGCGCTCCCCCGCAATCGGGAGAGGGGACATCGCCAATAGCCCTCTCCCGCTTGCGGGGGAGGGTTGGGAGGGGGCCGGCCGGGCTCTCAGCGCGAATGCCGGGCCGCGGCGCGCTCAATAATAGGCGGCGATCTTCTCCACCTCGGCCTTGGAGCCGAACACCAGCGGGATGCGCTGGTGGATGTGGTGGGGCGTGATGTCGAGGATGCGGGTGCTGCCGTCGGTGGCGGCGCCTTTGGCCTGCTCGGTGAGGAAGGCGACGGGGTTGGCCTCGTAGATCAGCCGCAGGCGGCCGTTCTCGTAGCCCTTGCGCTTGTCGCCGGGATAAACGTAGACGCCGCCGCGGGTGAAGATGCGGAAGGCGTCGGCCACCATGGAGCCCACCCAGCGCATGTTGAAATCCTTGCCGCGCGGGCCTTCCTTGCCGGCGAGGCAATCGTCCAGATAGGCCTTCATGGGCGGCGCCCAGTGGCGCACGTTGGACTGGTTGATGCCGTATTCCTTGGTGTCGGCCGGGATCTCCACGCTGGTGCGGGCGAGCACGAAGTCACCCGAGGTGCGATCCTGCACGAACACCTGCGTGCCGGCGCCGAAGGTGGCCACCAGGATGGTCGCCGGGCCGTAGGCCAGGAAGCCCGCTGCCACCTGGTGCCGGCCGGGGCGCATCACCGACGCCGCGGGATCTTCCGGCGTGTCCAGCGGCATGATCGAGTAGATCGTGCCCACCGAGACGTTGGTGTCGATGTTGGAGGAGCCGTCGAGCGGATCCACCGCCACCACCAGCGAGCCGGCGGGGTTCACGGGGATCAGCGCTTCGCTCTCCTCGGAGGCGAGGAAGGCCACCGGGGTCGCAGCGAGGGCCGCGAGGATGCGCTCCTCGGCGATCACGTCCAATTCCTTCTGGGCATCGCCGCCGGCATTGGCCTCGTCGCCGCGGATCTTGGCGAGGCCGTCCTCCAGCGGGCCGCGGGCCACCAGATCGGCAATGCCGACGCCCGCCTCGGTGATGGCCGTCACCGCCGCGGCGACCGCCTTGCGGGCGGCATCGTCGCCGCTCCACCGATCGAGGAAAGCCTGAAGGGTCACGATCTCGCTCACCACCCGTCCTCCTGGCGCCATCCGCGCATGCTGTCTCGACAGCTCGTTCATATCGGGGCGGCCCCGCCCCGCCGAGCCTGCTTATGGCAAAGGATGGGCGTCGCGGCAAAGCAAATGCTGCAATGCGGTAGCCGAGGGCGGAGCCGGTCGGCCGGCGGCGGGAACGCGGCCTTGCCTCAGCGGCTGCGGACGATCTCGACCCCGACGTCGGCGAAGATGCCGGCCACCGGCGCGCCCGGCTTGTGGACCGTCACCCGGACCTCGTCGATGGCATCGAAATGGTCGAGCAGCCGGGTGGCGATGCGCTCCGCCAGGGTCTCCACCAGGTTGACCGGATCGTCCTCCATCACGAGGCGCACCTGGTCGTAGACATGCTGGTAGGAGACGGTGAGCGCCTCGTCGTCGGCCCACGCGGCCGGCCGGGTATCGAGCCAGAGATCGGCATCCACCAGGAAGCGCTGGCCCAGCTCGCGTTCCGCATCGATGGCGCCGTGGCGGGCGAAGAAGGCCATGCCGCGCAGGAACAGGCGGCCCGTCTCCGGCCGTCCACGCCTGCCTTCGGCCAGGGGCTGGGGCGCGGCATCCGCGAGCGCTTCGGGATCTTCGGGGGTCATGGGGCCTCGTGCGGGGTTGGAGCGGGCGTCAGCGGATCGGCACGTCCACCGGGCTGGCCGGCGGCAGATGCGGCATGCCGGGAGGGCGACCCTCGCGAATCAGCTCCGGCAGGAAGGCCGACGGATTGACCCCGAGCGCCGCATGCAGCCCGCAATAGGAGTTGCCGGCGCGGGCATGGATCTCCATCACCACCGGCCCCTCGGGGGTCAGCATGATCTCGATCTCGATCAGGCCGGAAAGGCCCGGGAACGCCGCCACGACCTGCTGCGCCAGCTTCGCCAGGGCACCGGTCTCGTCGCGCATCGCCCCCACCGTCACCCCCTTCACCGTCATGACGCCGACGAGGTGGCTGAGCGAGATCCGGTTGACCGTCAGCAGGGTGACCCCGTCCGGTCGCACCAGCACGGTGAGGCTGGCAGGCGTGCCGTAGACGAAGGGCTGCACCACCAGCCCGGCGCCGGCCCGGGGCAGGGCGGTGCGGCCCGGCCAGGCGCGGACATTCTCGCTGCCGGCGCCGATGTCGGGCTTGGTCACGATGTCGCCGTCGAGCCCGGAGGGGATCGCCTCCAGCAGGAAGCAGGGCACCACGGCGATGCCGGCCCGGGTCAGGCGCTGCGAGGTCTCGAGCTTGCTGGAGGCCCGCGCCGCCGCCTCCGGCGTGGGGCCGATGAGGCGGGCGCCGCTCTCGGTCATCATCCGCACCATGCGGGCGAACAGGCCGGCGGTTTCCGGCGCCACCGGCCACACCACGTCGGCCTCCTGGGCGAGGCCGGACCAGCAGATCCAGGGATCGTCGCCGCGCCGTACCGGGACCGAGTCGGCGCTGGGCTTGGGCAGGCGGTCGTCATAGGCGACCACCGGATGGATTCCCGGCAGCTCTTCGAGATCGGCGAGAATGGCGTCGCGCAGGAGCACCGCCTCGGGCAGCAGCATGTCGGGCAGCGCCCGATCCCGCCACCCGCCGGAGGTGACATACTCGCAGATGAAAACCCGCATGGCCTCGCCTCCATACGCTTCGCAGGGGCATGCGGCCGAGTGTGACGCTTCGGCAGCGCTACGTCACGCCTCTTCGCGGTCGCGATCGGAAGTATTCCGATCAGGCAACCGGCGCCTCGGCCATGCCGAGCCCGGCGCAGACCAGCGCCCGGGCCTTCTCCACCCGCTCCAGCGCCATCTCCTCGTTGGGGGCGGTGGCGTGGACGGTGCAGACCGACGAGCCGGCGGGGAAGGCGGCCCCGGCCGCCCGCCGGTCGGCCCCCTGCTCCCGCCAGGGCGCGGTGGGGATGATCAGGGCGCGGTCGGCGGAGAGTGAGGCGCTGGCATGGGTCTCCCAGGGG
>CALMSN010000293.1 GCA_937872325.1 uncultured Xanthobacter sp.
CGAGAATACGGGTGACGCCGAGCGCGGTGAATTCGCCGGTCAGGACCGGCTGGCTCCAGGAGGTCGGGACGTAGGACTGGGCCGCGAGGTTGTAGACCTCGTCCGGCTCGGTCTCCTTGATCACCTGGGTCAGCGAGTGCTGGTCGAGGAGGTCGGCCGGGAGGATCTGGATCCAGTCGAGGAGGTGGTCGATCCGCTCGTAGCTGTGGTGGCTGGTGCGGCGGATCCACCGGCATCACGGTGATGACGGGTGATGCGGCCCGGCCGGCGCGATTGCGGGAAAACAAAGCGGTAAGGCATTTCCGCAAGCCCCGCAGACGCCGCAAGGCGCTGGCTTTCGCCGCGCGATGCCCCATATTGCGCCGCAAAGACCCCGGAGCGCGATTGGGATCGATTCACGCCGATCCCGCCCTCGCCTCCGGATCATGGCTAGAGAAGGCGCGATCCGCCCGGCTTGCGATTGAGCCCCGGCGGCGCGAGACGGAGTTCCCATGCAGCCCATCCAGATCGCCATCGTGCCGGTGACGCCGTTCGAGCAGAACTGCTCCATCGTGTGGTGCACCGCCACCAACAAGGCCGCGATCATCGATCCCGGCGGCGACGTCGCCCGCATCAAGGCCGCCCTCGCCGAGACCGGCGCGGTGGCGGAGAAGATCATCCTCACCCACGGCCATGTGGACCACGCCGCCGGCGCCGCCGCGCTGGCGGAGGATCTCGGCATCCCGGTGGAGGGGCCGCACAAGGCCGACCAGTTCCTGCTCGACGAGCTGCCCGTCATGGCGGCGAAGTACGGCTTCGCCGATCCCGCGCGGGCGGTGACGCCGGACCGCTATCTCGACGAGGGCGACGCGCTGAGCGTCGGCGAGCTCAGCTTCGAGATCCTGCATGTGCCCGGCCATACGCCGGGGCATCTGGTCTATGTCTACCGCCCGGCGAGCATCGCCATCGTAGGCGACACGCTGTTCCGCGGCTCGGTGGGCCGTACCGACTTTCCCTATGGCGACCATGCCCAGCTGATCTCGGGCATCGTGTCGAAGCTGCTGCCGCTGGGGGATTCGATGGTCTGCCTGCCCGGCCACGGCCCGGTCACCAGCATCGGCGACGAGCGGGGGCAAAACCCGTTCCTGCGGGGTTGACCCCGTGTCCGCCGCCGCGCCGCGCTACGCGCTCTACTACGCCCCGGACGCCGAGACCGCCCTGTGGCGGTTCGGCTCGTCGATCATCGGCTACGATGCGGCGCGCGCCGCCGACCTTCCTGTCCCCGATTTGCCGGGCTTCGATGCGGAAAGCTGGCACGCGCTGACCGCCGAGCCGCGGCGCTACGGCTTTCACGGCACCCTCAAGGCGCCGTTCCGCCTGGCCGCCGACGCAGGGGCGGCGGCGCTCGAGACGGCGGCGGCGGACCTCGCCAAGACCTGCCATCCCTTCTCCCTGCCGCCGCTGGAGGCGGCGCTGATCGGGCCGTTCGTGGCCTTGGTGCCGAAGGTCCCCTGCCCCCAGCTCGGCGACCTCGCCGAGACGGTGACTCTCGGGCTCGATCCCTTCCGCGCCGCCCTCACCCCGGCGGAGATCGCGCGGCGGCGGCCGGAGCGCCTCTCGGCCCGGCAGGCCGGCTATCTCGCCGCCCACGGCTATCCGTATGTGCGCGAGGAGTTCCGCTTCCACATGACCCTCACCGGGCCGCTGCCCGAGGGGGTGCGGGACCATGCCTTCAACGCCCTGCGCGATGCCTTCGCCGGAAGCGGGGCGGCCACGCCGATCGCGGTCACCGAGCTCTGCCTGTTCGTGCAGCCGGCGCCCGGCGAGCGCTTCCGCCTCAAGCGCCGGTTTCCGCTCGGCGGCGATGCCCCGAGGCGCGCTCTAAAGTATTGATGGAGAACACGTTATCCGATCAGCGCCGCGCGCAGGCTGATCGGCGCGGGCGCCAATGGTGCCACGGATACCGCATCCGCTAGGCGATGAGAGACGCATCCGCCGGACGGGCGGCGATGAGCGCGCGCAGCGTCGCGCAGGTCGCGGGATCGGCGATGCCGTCCACCCGCGCCGGACGGAAATGGCGCTGGAACGCCGCCACCACCAGCTCCAGATCGGCATCGTAGGCCGCGCCGCCGGGCACCGCGTAGCCGTAGGCGGCAAGGTCCGCCTTCAGCCGCTGCACCGCCTCGCCGGCATCGCCCGGGCCGAGGCACGGGCCGGGCGCATCCGGGGCCGGGGCCACCCAGTGGCCGATGCCGGCGTCATGGAGCAGGTCCCACGGAAAGCGCTCGCCCGGGTCGCGCTTGCGGGCCGGGGCGATGTCCGAATGGGCCACCACCCGGTCGGCGCGGATCGCGTGGCGGGCCAGGATGTCAGCGCACAGCGCGATCACCGCCGCCACCTGCGCCGGCGGGAAGTCCGGCAGGCCGAAATCATGGCCGCCATTGACGATCTCGATGCCGATGGAGCGGGAGTTGATGTCGGCGATCCCCTCCCAGCAGGACCGGCCGGCGTGCCAGGCGCGCTGCGCCTCGGCCACCATCTGCACCACGGTGCCGTCCTCGCGCACCACATAGTGGCAGGAGACCTCGGCGGCGGGGTCCTGAAGCAGGGCGATGGCGGCATCGGCGCCGGCCATGCCGGTATAGTGCAGCACCAGCATGTCGAGCCGCGCCGCCCCGCCCGGGGCGAAGCGGCGCGGGCCGAAATTGGGCGACGGCGCGAGGCGGGCCACGCAGGGGCTGTCGGGAGTGAAGGCGAGGTCGGGGGGCATCGTCACGGCCCGCCCACCCGGTGCGTGGCCGCCGCGGGCGCGTTGGCGAGGTCGGGCGCGAGGTCCGCAGTCACCCTCGGCGCAGCGCGGGTCACCCTCGGGCCCGGGTCCTGAATGCGGGTCTGCGCCATGCCGCCTCGGCCTCCATATTCTGTCACGGCGCGGGGGCGCACCGAATGCATGATCTCGCGCGGTGTATTCACGCCGACCGGCATCCGCCGCGCGCAGGCGTCGCGGCCTCAGGCCCGCGGGCCGGCGAGGGTTTCGAGGAAGGCCGGCAGGTCTTCCGTGATGTGATCGATATAGGCATCGTCGCGCCCGGCGCTCTCCCAGGCCTGGGCCGGCGGGATATCGGCGAGCGGGGCCTCGACGTCCGGCGCCACCACCAGCACGGTGACCATGCCGAGCCGGTGCGGCACCTCCAGGTTGCGGGGCAGGTCCTCGAACATGGCGGCGTGGGCCGGATCCACCCGGTGGGCGTCGAGGAAGCGGGTATAGGCCTCGGCGGTCGGCTTGGGGTGGAACTCGGCGGCGACGATGTCGTGCACGGCGGTGAAGTGGGCATCCATGCCCAGCTTCGCCAGCACGTTGCGGGCGTGCCGCTCGGAGCCGTTGGTGTAGACGATCTTGATCCCCGGCAGCGCCTCGATGGCGGCGGCGAGCCGGGGCGCGGCGTCGAGGCCGGAGAGGTCGACGTCGTGGACATGGGCGAGGAAGGCGGCCGGCTCCAGCGCGTGCTCGATCATCAGCCCGCGCAGCGAGGTGCCGTAGCGCCGGTAATAGTCCTTCTGGATCCGGAACGCCTCGTCCGGGGTCACCCGGAGCATGTCGGAGATGTAGGCCTTCATCCGGGCGTCGATCTGGCCCCAGAGGTCGGCGTGGGCGGGATAAAGCGTCTTGTCCAGATCGAAGATCCAGGTGTCGACGGTTTGGAAATCGGCTGGCATCGCGGTCCCCAGGCAGGCTTTCAGAACGGCCCGCGGGCGTAGATCTGGGCGAGGGCGGCCTCGAGCGCGGCGATGCGCGCATCGTAGGCCGCGGACAGGCAGGCGGCATTGGCGGCGCAGGCGGAGCGGCGGGCGAGGAAGGCCCGCTGCGCATCCACGAGGTCGCCGCGCGCGCCCATGCCGACGAGCCGGGTCAGGACGCCGTAGAGGGTGTCCATCCGCACGTCCTGCTCGCTCAAGGCGCGGCTGGCGCAGACGGCCGCCTCGTCCGGATGATGGGCGACGGCGCAGTCGAAGGAGGCGGCGGAGGCTGGCCCCGCGAGCGCCAGCCCGGCGGCAAGCAGCACCCCGAAGATCCGGCGGCGGGCGGAAATATCGATCATTGCAGCTCCTCCGGAGGCGAACCTGCCGGGACTATAGGCGCCGGTCCTTAACGGGAAAACTCAGCGGCGCGCCGCCTGGTAGCGGGCGAAGCCATCGGCCCGGAGCCGGCAGGCCGGGCAGGTGCCGCAGCCGTGGCCCCAGTCGTGGCGCGCGCCGCGCTCGCCGAGATAGCAGGTGTGGGTGTCGGCGACGATCACCTCCACCAGCGCCGGCCCGCCGAGGCGCTCGGCCAAAGCCCAGGTCTGCGCCTTGTCGATCCACATCAGCGGGGTGTCGATGACGAAGCGCGCCTCCATGCCGAGGTTGAGCGCCACCTGCATCGCCTTGATGGTGTCGTCGCGGCAGTCGGGATAGCCGGAGAAGTCGGTCTCGCAGACCCCGGCGACGATGTGCTTCAGCCCGCGCCGGTAGGCCAGCGCCGCGGCGAAGGTGAGGAAGATGAGGTTGCGCCCCGGCACGAAGGTGTTCGGCAGCGCGCCCTCCGCCATCTCGATGGCGACCTCGCGGGTGAGCGCGGTCTCCGAGATGCGGCCCAGCGCGTCGAGCCCCACCACATGATCGGGGCCGAGCCGCTCGGCCCAGCGCCCGTCAAGAGCCGAAAACCGCTCGCGCAGCAGCCCGCGCACCTCCAGCTCGACCCGGTGGCGCTGGCCGTAGTCGAAGCCGATGGTCTCCACCCGGGCGAAGCGGTCGAGGGCGTAGGCGAGGCAGGTGGCGGAATCCTGCCCACCGGAGAACAGCACCAGCGCGCCGTCGGGTGCGGGCGCGGCCGGTGCGGGGGAGGCGGGGGCGCTCATGCGGCGGCGGGGGGCGGCGGGACGGCCGGCATCACTCGCCCGGCGACCTGGCCTCGGTGGCGAGGGCGGGCAGGTCGCGGGCGATCTCGCCGCTGAGCAGGCCGTTGACGATGCGGTGGCGCTCGATCCGGCTTTTGCCGGCGAACCCCGCCGCGACCACCTTCACCCGCAGATGGGTGATGCCGCCGTCGCCGCGATGGGCGCCCTTGGCGTCGTGCATCACTCCGGCATGGCCGGCGTGCTTGTGGCTCTCGTCCACGACCTCCAGCGCCAGCGGATCGAGGCCGGCCTGGAGGGTATCGCGGATGGCGGATAGGGAGGTCTGGGACATGATCCAGCCGATATCTGAAAATGCGCGGGGCGGCGGGCGCATGGCGTGCCGCGGATCGGCGCATTATATGTGGTTGGCTCCGGTATGCCAGCGCCCGGCCGGAAGCGGGGCGCCGGCGATCCCGCCCGCAGCATTTTGCCGCCTTCCCCGCCCTCGTTCCTTGCCGCGCCGCATCACGGCCGCCATAATCGTCCGGTTATGAAGCTGAATTCCCCGCTCTTCGACCGCATTCGCCTGCGCCCCGGCTCCGACAGGAAGCCCGAGGCCGCGGCGGCGTGCTGCGAATGGCCCGGCTGCAACGCCGTGGGGACCCACAAGGCGCCCAAGGGCCGGCATCTGGAAGGCCAGTACTGGCACTACTGCTTCGACCATGTGAAGCAGTACAACCAGTCCTACAATTATTTCGCCGGCATGACCGACGATGCCGTCTGCGCCTACCAGAAGGACGCCCTCACCGGCCACCGCCCCACCTGGCGGATGAACATGAAGGGCGGCGACGGCGGGACGCGGCGCGAGGCGCCCGACATGCGCGACCCCTTCGGCTTCGGCGCCGAGATGGGCAGCGCCTTCCACGCCGAGCGCCCGGAGGTGGACGGCCGCACCATCCGCACCACCGAGCGGCGGGCGCTGGAGGTGATGGGGCTGGAGATGTCCGCTGGCGCCGCCGAGATCAAGGCGCGCTACAAGGCGCTGGTGAAGCTGCATCATCCCGACGCCAACGGCGGCGACCGCTCGTCGGAGGATCGGCTGCGCAGCGTCATCCAGGCCTATAACAGCCTGCGCCAGGCGGGCTTCTGCTGAGGCCGGGGCGCGCGCCGCCGGCAGGACCGGCCCTTGCGGGGCCCGGAAGACGTGGAACAGGGCGCGGCATGCGCCGACGGAGGAGTTATGAGCGGTACCGAGACCATCGCCCCGACCCCGGACCTGAAGGTGTCGGTGCGCCAGACCTTCGGCATCGACCTCGACATGGAGGTGCCGGCCTTCTCGGAGCCCGACTCCCACGTGCCCGAGCTCGATCCCGACTATATTTTCGACCGGCCGACCACCCTCGCCATCCTCGCCGGCTTCGCCCGCAACCGCCGGGTCATGATCACCGGGTATCACGGCACCGGAAAGTCCACCCATGTGGAGCAGGTGGCGGCGCGGCTGAACTGGCCGTGCGTGCGCATCAACCTCGACAGCCACATCTCGCGCATCGACCTGATCGGCAAGGACGCGATCGTGGTGAAGGATGGCCTGCAGGTCACCGAATTCCGCGACGGCATCCTGCCCTGGGCCTAC
>CALMSN010000294.1 GCA_937872325.1 uncultured Xanthobacter sp.
CGGACCAAGGACTATCGCGAGGCACTGTCGGTGCTGCGCGAAGGCGGCGGTGTCGCGCCGGGCGTGCGCCTGGTGGTGACGCCGGCATCGGATTCGATCCAGGCCGAGATGGAAGAGAACGGCATGCTTGACGAATTTCGCGCGCTGGGCGCCGAGCTTGAACCTCCCGGTTGTGGCACGTGCTGTGGTACCTGCGGCAGCATCCCGACCGATGGCATGCGCGTGCTGTCCACGGCCAATCGCAATTTCAAAGGGCGCATGGGCAATCGGCAGGGGCAGATTTTCCTGGCCTCGCCGCGTGCGTGTGCCACGGCGGCTGTGACCGGCCAGTTGGTCGATCCGCGCAAGAAAACTCACTAGTCATGTCGACATCCCCCCCATCTGTCAGCTTCACTGTGATTCCGGGCCGGGCCCGGTTGCTCGGTGACGATATCAATACCGACTACATCATCGCGTCGAGCCGCAAGAAAGACAGCCTTGACCCCAACGTGCTGCGCCGCTACCTACTGGAAGACCTCGACCCAGGCTTTGCCGCCAGCGTCGAGGACGGCGATATCGTAATCGCGGGTCACAACTTCGGTTGCGGCTCGGCCATGGAAGTGGCCGTCACGGTCGTGCTGGCTGCCGGTATTCGCGTGGTGGTCGCAAAGAGTTTCTCCCGTACATATTGGCGCAACGCCGTCAACAACGGGCTGTTGCTGATCACCGCGAATACCGATGCCATCAAGGAAGGCGAGCACGTCGCGCTGCACCTGGACGGATCACACGCGACCTTGCTGGTTGGCGCGCAGGGCGCCGAGGTAGAGCGCGTCGACCGAGGCGATGGCGGCGCTGACGCGATCGAGCGGCATGCCGGTGAGCAGGCCGCGCTCCACCGCCAGCTCGATCAGGCCGGTGCGCTCGAGGATGTCGCTGACCAGACGGGCGTCCTCCAGGTTGTAGGCGACGAAGCGTTCCGGGTCGTCGTGGTAGGCGCGCAGGATAGCCTCGACGCGTTGGTGGCTGCCGTTCCCTACAGGATCGAGATCGTTCGGACGGAAAACGGCATCCAGTCCGCAAACCTGCGGAAGAACAGTTCCGGTCCGACCGACATGTGGCGCGGGCATCCGTTTGACCGGGCCTGTCAGGCTCATGGCATGGAACACAGGCTGACAAAGCCAGAGCATTTCCGGACCAACCGGCAGGTCGAGCGGATGAAGCGCACGCTCAAGGAGGCGACCTTCAAACGCGTTCACTGTAACGGCCACGACCAGCTCCGAGCCCACCTCGAAAACTTCGTCGCCGCTTACAACTTCACCCGTCGCCTCAAGACCCTCACGCCCCGCGAATGCATCTGTAAACGATGAACTTCAGAGCCAGAACGATTCACGCCCAATCCAACCACCAGATGACGGGACTAAGCACCTAGCGGCCGCCGCCCACCACCACCGGGGGCACCCGGGTCTCGCCGAGGGACACCCAATCGTTGGGATTGGCCTGGGACTGGCGCTTCACGAAGCGGTAGCCGGTCTCCTTCCAGGAGAGGATCGCCTCTTCCTGGTTGTCGAGGATGAGGTCGCCGCGGTCGGTGATCACGGTCAGCACCGCATGGCCGTCGCCCTGGTGGTCGCGCACCACGGTGATGAGCAGGACCGAGGCCGGCCAGCCCTGAGCGAGCAGGCGGGCGCGCTTCTCCAGAACGTAGTCCTCGCAGTCGCCCTTGCCGTCGGAGGGATAGGTCCAGCGCTCGGTCTCGCCGAAATGGTCGAGGTCGGTCATCGGCTCGATGGCCTCGTTGACGGTGCGGTTGATGCGCTCCAGCTCGGCGGCGCGGCGGGGGGCGAGGATAACGATGCCCTGCGCCGCGCCGGAGATCAGGCAATCCTGCGGGCGCTCGCTGCAGAAGCGGACGTAGCCGATGGGGGCGCTGGTGGGGCGGCCGTCGGCGAGATGGCGCGGGGCGAGGGCGGGGGAGAGGTTGGCGAAGCGCTCCTGGGCCGCGGCGGCGGACAGGCCGGTGAGCACGCCCAGCATGGCCAGCAGGAGCCGGGGCAGGAAGGGCCGAAGCGAGCGCACGCGCATTCTCGACATCCGCGGTTCAGCCGGGGGTCGACGCGGGCTTTTGCGTTGCGGCAATCGGCCCATCCGTCCCGGCAATCGGGTTAATGAAATGATAATGCCGCAAGTCTGCCGTCTTTGCGCCGTCAACCTTCCCTTAACCTTAACGTCGGACGTGAGTGTTGCCGCGGTGCATCGCACCCCCCGCGCTGACCGGCGCGACGGCCTGCGCGGCTGCGGCCGGAGGCGGTCGCGGCACTTGTGGGGCTGCCGGGTCCGGCCTATGTCTTGCGGCGTGCGCAATCCATCCCCCTTCGACACCGTGCCCGCCCGCGAGCCGGTCTTCAACGTGCCCGGCGTCATCGCCGTCATGGCGGCGATTCTGATCGGGGTGCAGGCCTTGCGCTCGCTGCTGGGCGACTATGTCGACGTCGATCTGATCACCTATTTTGCCTTTATTCCCGCCCGCTTCGACCTGCCGCCGATGGGCCTGCTGGAGCCCGGCGGGCTGGGGCCGAAGGTGTGGACGTTCGTCACCTACGCCCTGCTCCACGCCAACTGGCTGCATCTCATCGTCAACCTGGTGTGGTTCCTGGCGTTCGGCACGCCGGTCGCGCGCCGTTTCGGGGCGGCGCGCTTCGCCGCCTTCTGCGCGGTGACCGCGGCGGGCGGGGCGCTGGCCCACTTCCTGTCCCATCCGGACGGCATCATGCCGCTGGTGGGGGCGTCCGGCTCGATCTCCGGCACCATGGCGGCGGCGGTGCGGTTCATGTTCCAGCCGGGCGGGGCGCTTTCGGGCCGGGCCTCGCCGGCCGCCGACCACCAGCCCGCGGGTTCGCTGGTGGAGAATTTCCGCGACGGCCGGGTGCTGATCTTCGTCGGCGCCTGGTTCGTCCTCAACCTGCTGTTCGGCCTCGGCGTGAGCATGCCGGGGGCGGAGGATGCCGAGGTCGCCTGGCAGGCGCACCTGGGCGGCTTCCTGGCCGGGCTGCTGCTGTTCCCGCTGTTCGACCCCGTGCCGCGCCGCCGGACGGCGTGAGGGACGGGCGCTTCTGCGCCCTTGCGTCACGGGACGTTGCGAGAGAATATTTCCGTTCGAAGTTTTTGCATCGGCCGGCCGGTTGCGGCTACAGCCGTCGATGCAAAACCATAAAAGGAGGGAGGGGTTATGACCGTCAGTGCAATCCTGAAGGAGAAGGGGCGCGAGATCGTCACCATCACCGGCGCCGTGACGCTGGGCGATGCGGTGAACAAGCTCTCGACCAACCGCATCGGCGCCATCGTGGTGGTGGACGAGCGCGGCGCGGTGGAAGGCATCATCTCGGAGCGCGACGTGGTTCGCCTGATCGGCGAACGCGGCACCGCCGCCCTGGAGGCGCCCCTCGCCAGCGTGATGACCAAGTCGGTGGTGACCTGCACCCCGGAAGAGACCGTGCCCGGCCTGATGGAAACCATGACCCGCGGCCGTTTCCGCCACGTTCCGGTGGTGAGCGGCAAGGGCAAGGATGCGGTGCTGGTGGGCATCATCTCTATCGGCGACGTGGTGAAGTTCCGCGTCGAGGAGATGGAGCGCGAGCACGCCGCCCTGCGCGACTACATCATGACCGCCTGAACCGAGTGCAGCCTGAGCGGCGGCAGCCGCGGGCGCGACGTTTAAAAAACCCCGGCCGGGTCCGCCCCGGCCGGGGTTTTTTCATGCTTTGGAGCCGGCATCCCGCGCCCACGAGCGCAAGGTCCGCCGGGGGCGGGTAGGCTCAGGTGCCGGGCTGGCGCACCACGCGCAGATAGGGCTTCACCGTCTTCCAGCCGTCGGGGAACCGCGCCTTCGCGGCCTCGTCGGAGAGCGCGGGGACGATGATGACGTCGTCGCCGTTCTTCCAGTCCACCGGGGTGGCCACCGAGTGGTTGGCGGTGAGCTGGAGGGAGTCAACAACCCGCAGGATTTCCTGGAAGTTCCGCCCGGTGGAAGCGGGGTAGGTGATGGACAGCTTCAGCTTCTTGTCCGGGCCGATGACGAACACCGAGCGCACGGTGGCGGTGTCGCTCGCATTGGGGTGGACGAGATCGTAGAGGTCCGAGACCTTCCGGTCGAAGTCGGCGATGAGCGGGAAGTTGAGGGTGGCGCCGGTGGCGTCTTTGATATCCTGGACCCACGCCGGGTGGTTTTCCGCCTGATCCACCGACAGGCCGATCACCTTGACCCCGCGCTTCTCGAACTCGTCCTTCAGGTGCGCCACCTGGCCGAGCTCGGTGGTGCAGACCGGGGTGAAGTTCTTCGGGTGCGAGAACAGGATGCCCCAGCTGTCGCCGAGCCAGGCATGGAAGCTCACGGGACCTTCGGTGGTCTCGGCGGTGAAATCGGGAACCACGTCTCCGAGGCGCAAAGTCATGCTCAGTCTCCAATTAAATACTTAAATAAGATGTATAATTATATTATACCATCAAAATAATGCATATAAAAGCACTGCACGGGTTGCCTCTGCACATTGAGCGTGCCGGCAAGCCGGTTCAAAGACGTGCATTTGCGCTGTAGAATGCCGCAGCTGCCGCCTTCAGGCCGCGCCGGGAGCCGGACCTCGCCGATGACCCAACACTCGCTCAGCCTGTCGCATCGCCTCGCCTATGGCGCGGTGCTGGTGGCGGCTGGCGTGCTGGTGGGCGGGGCGGCGCTGCTGTGGGCGCGCAACGGCGCCAGCGTGTTCTTCGACACCATCAGCGCCGGCATCGCCGCCTGCCTGTGAGCCCGGCCGTCCGGCCGCGCCGGACGGGCATCCCGGCCTCACTCCAAGGCGTGATCGCGCCGCGATTGCCTTTCCGCAGCCGCGCCATGATAACGGGCGTTCCATGTCCCCTGGACGGAAGGTCCGATGAGCCATCGCATCCGTGTCATCCTGCTGTTCGCCGCCCTGGCGCTGGGCGGCTTCATCGCCGCGGTGGCGGCCACGGTGCTGCTGCCGGGTCGCCCGGCCACCGTCGGGTCCGGCACCGCCGCCGTGGGCGGGCCGTTCCAGCTCGTGGACCAGGATGGCGCCCGGGTCACCGAGGCGCTGCTGAAGGGCAAGCCCAGCCTCGTCTTCTTCGGCTTCACCCATTGCCCGGATGTGTGCCCGACCGCGCTCTACGAGATCTCGGAGATCTTCACCGCCCTCGGCCCGGACGCCGACAAGGCGCAGGCCTTCTTCGTCACGGTCGACCCGGAGCGTGACACCCCGGACGTGATGAAGTCCTACGTCTCCAGCTTCGTGCCGCAGATCCGGGGCCTCACCGGCAGCCCGGAGCAGATGGACGTGGTGAAGAAGGAATACCGGGTCTATTCCCGCAAGGTGCCGCTCGGCGACGGCCGCGACTACACCATGGATCACACCGCGGTCATCTACCTGATGGACAAGACCGGCGCCTTCATCGCCCCCTTCAACCTCAAGCGCCCGCCCGCGGACGCGGCCGCGGAGCTGAAGCGCTACTTCTGAGAGGCGGGCTGTCCGGTGGAGCGGATCGGTCCGCCGGATCTTCCGGAGCCCCGAAAAGCCTGCAACGCACGTCGGCTGCCGAGGCCGCCGCGGGATTTTCCAGGCTCCGGAATGAGAGGATCGATGCGCGATGCCGCGTATCCGGCCGAGCTCTCGACGCACCGGAAAGACCCGGCGTCATGAGAACCGCCTCTGCCCGTCCGGCTTTTGAAAAAATCTCTTGTCCAGCAGTCGCTTGGAGCCTCCCACAAAATCTGTGCGATCGGCTCGCCGGGTCTTTCGACCACCTCAGGCGTTGCTGATCCTCGCTGCGGGCCGCGTCGGCTGCGGTCCGCGCCTGGCAGGCGGGGCAAAATGCCTCGGCCCCGTCCGGAGGTTCTTTGAGAGCCTCTTAGGCGCCATCGGCAAGCCCGGCGCGGTTTTCCCACGGGGGGCCCAGCGCCGGAAATGAGGGTCAGGCGCCGGGGGCGCCTTCAGGCTCGCCCGAGGCCGGGATCCGGCGTGGGCGGGGCGAGACGCCGTGCTCGGTCTTCTGCCAGTGGTGGGGGCGGCGCATCAGCTCCACCAGCGCCCGCCAAGCGGCGAGTGACAGCAGCAGCCAGTAGAGCGGGATGCTGAAGATGATCCGCCAGCGCAGCGCCAGCCCGCGCCGGCGCACGCCCACCGTCGAGGCCCAGGCGGTGCCGGCATAGCCGGCGATCAGGGTCGTGGTGGCGAGGGCGGCCGCCAGCACCTCGGCCATGCTCTCGCGCGGCAGCCCCAGCACGCCGCGCACCCCGTCGTGCAGCAGCAAGGCGAGGCAGATCGGGTGCACCAGCGCCGCGGCGAACGGCCCGGCGGTGAGCACGGCGAGGCCGAGCGTGGCGCCGGGACCCAGATCCCGAAGCAGCGCCCGCGGGCGGCGTCCGTGCACCAGGATGGTCTGCGCCCAGCCCTTCAGCCAGCGGGTGCGCTGGCCAATCCACGCGCCGATATGGACAGGCGCTTCCTCGTAGGTGGTGGCGGCGATCACCGCGGTGGTGTAGCCGACCCGGGCGAGGCGCACCCCGAGGTCGGCATCCTCGGTGACGTTGAAGGGGTCCCAGCCACCCACCGCCTCCAGCACGTCGCGGCGGAAGTGGTTGGAGGTGCCGCCCAGCAGGATCGGCAGGCCGAGGGCGGCGAGCACCGGCAGCAGCACATCGAACTGGCCGGCATATTCGGCGGCGAAATGCCCGCTGATCCAACTCTCCGCGCCATTGTCGATGGCGAGGCGGGCCTGCACGCAGGCAAGCTCAGGGCCGCCCGCGCGGAAGGTGGCGAGCGCCCGGCGCAGCTGGTCCGGCTCCGGCAGGTCCTCGGCGTCGAAGATGGCGACGAACCGGCCGCGGGCGAAGGGCAGCGCCATGTTCAGCGCCTTCGGCTTGGTGCGCGGGCCGACGGCCGGCACCGCCACCTCCTCCATGTGCGACGGCAAGGCGAGGGCCGCGATGGCGTCGCGGGTGAGGCTGTCGTCGGCCTCCACGACCAGCTTGATGTCCAGCTTTTCCGGCGGATAGTCGAGCGCGCCGAGGGCGGTCACCAGCCCCGGCAGGCTCGCCGCCTCGCGATAGAGCGGCACCAGGATGGCGTAGAGCGGCAGCTCGCGATCGTCGAGCGCGGGGGCCGGGGCGTCCGGCGGCGCGTAGAAGCAGCCCGCGAGCCGCAGCGCGATCCATGACAGGAACACCAGCGACAGCAGGGCCTGAACCGCCAGCGCCGTCGCCGCCGGGGCGAGGACGAGGGCCGCCGTCAGCGGCAGGCCGGCCGCCAGCGCGACCTTCACCCCGAGGCGGACCGGGCGCAGGGTGGCGGCCGAGCGCTCCGGCGCCTGCCGCATCAGGCCGAAGGCGGCGGCATCCGCCAGCGCCGGCCCTGCATCGGCGAGGATCTGCCGGCGCATGGCGGGCGGGGAAATGAGGCCGGCGCGGGCGGAAAGGCCGGGATCGGCCTTCAGCGCCCGCATCAGGCGGCGGACCTCCCGGCCGCGCGCGGCGAAGGTGAAGCGGGGCGGCGCCTCGGCGTCGGCCTCGGCCCGCACCCCGGTGCGCAGGATCGCGGCGGCCTGGGCGGCATCGGCGATCGGGCGCGGCGCGTCGGCCGTGGCGAGCGGCAGGCGCAGGTGATCCGCCAACGCGGCGGTGGCCTCCTCGGCGGTGAGATGGCCTTGCGCCACCAGTACCTCGTCGGCGCCGGCGCCGATCCGCCGCGCCCGCACGGTGGCCGCCGCGAGGAGCGGGGCCGGCAGCCGGCCGAGCAGCGGCCTCAGCTCCGGCGAGGGGGCGAAACGCGGCGCCGCATCCGGCGCAGCGCTTCCGGCGCGGCCGTCCATCTCCCGCGCCGGGCGAAACCTCAGGCCCGGCTCATGCATGGGCGGATCGCGGACAGGGGAGGATCGCGGAGCGCCAGGGCGTCTCATCGACCCGGTGGCGGACCGCGACTGCCGGCCGGGCACGGGCCTGCGGCGGCCGGGCATGCACCATCGCGGCACGGGGGTGAGACGCTGGAACCATGCGGGACGGGAATTGGCCCGCCTGTTTCCGGTCGCGGGTGTCAGCGCTTGCCTGCGAGGCGGTCACCGGGGCGGCGCCCTCTGTCCTTCGCGGATTTTCGGCGACAGGCGTCTCCCGAGCGACGGCGCGGCTGATGCCGCCATTGCTCTCGCCGCAAGGCTCCCCCACCATGCCGCCGGCTCCGTGCTGCGCCGTGCGCAGGGCAATTTCATGCTACGTGTTGGCGCAGCGCAATCTCACGCTGCGCCTCGCGCACTGCAATCCCAGGTTAGACGCCAAGCCATGGCTTCACCAGTGGTCTTCTTCCGGTGCGGCACCAGGGCCCGCCTCTCGGCCCGATTTCCGGCCCTCCTCTTCGCCCTGACGCTTTTTGCCGCGGCAGCGCCGGGACCCGCGGCTGCGGCGGCGCCGCCCAACAGGACGCCGGTGCCGGCCGGCGTCGTCGTGCCCAATTTCTGGAACGTCGAGCGGCGGCTGGAACGGCCCGATGCGGCCACCCTGCCGAAGGAGCTGCGCTTCCTCACCTCGGACGACTATCCCCCGTTCAACTTCGCCGGCGCCGATGGGATGATGGCCGGCTTCAACGTGGATCTCGCCCGCGCCATCTGCACGGAGCTCGCCTTGCCGTGCACGGTGCAGGCGGTGCCGTTCGAGGCGCTGACCGAGCGCCTGGAGCAGGGCCGCGGCGAGGCCATCATCGCCGGCCTGGCGGCTACCCCCGCCAACCGCGCCAGCCTCGATTTCACCGAGCGCTATCTCGGCACGCCCGCCCGCTTCGTCGGCCGGAAGGCGCCCGGCGGGCCGGCGCCGGCGGCGGACCCGCGCCTTGCCGCGACCCCGGAGCAGGTGGCCGACAAGCGCATCGCCGTGGTCGGGCGCACCGCCCACGAGGCCTATCTGCGCTCCTTCTTCAACGAGGCGGCGATCCGCACCTACCCCGACCTGCGGGCGGCACAGGAGGCGCTGCGCAAGGGCGAGGTCGACCTCGTGTTCGGTGATGGCATCGCCCTCGCCCTCTGGCTCAACGGCGTGGATTCGGCCGGCTGCTGCGGCTTCGTCGGCGGCCCCTTCACCGAAAGCCGCTTCTTCGGCGACGGCTTCGCGGTGGCGGTGAAGAGCGGCAACGGCGAGCTGCGCCACGCCATCGACTATGCCCTGCAGCGCATCTGGGAGAAGGGCATCTATACGGACATCTACCTGCGCTGGTTCCCCATCGGCATCTATTGAGGCCGCCCGGCGCATCCGCGCCGTGACCCGCCCTGGCGCGTTACGGCATCGATGCCGAGCCCTCGGGGCGGCTGCCGCATCTGCACCTTGGATCGCTCGCGGCGCTGCGCGGGCCCGGCATGCGCCGCGAGGCCCGGGGGGCGCGGCTCCGGGATCAGGCGACGAGGGGCGCCACGCATGCGCCGAGCACCGTCACCGCGTCGCGCGGGTCGAGCCGCACCTGGAGCCCGCGCTGGCCGCCATTGATGTAGACGCGCGGATGGGCCAGCGCCTCGGCCTCCAGCGCCGCGCGGGGCGCCCGCATTTGGCCGAAGGGACTGATGCCGCCCACCTTGTAGCCGGACACCCGCTCGGCATCAGCCGGCTTCATCATCTGCGCCGACTTGCCGCCCAACGCCGCCGCCAGCTTCTTCATGGAGACCTCGCGGTCGGACGGCACGATCACGCACACCGGCTTTCCGTCCACCAGCGCCATCAGGCTCTTCAGCACCCGCTGCGGATCCTCGCCCAGCGCCTCCGCCGCCTGGATGCCGATGCGGTCGGCGTCGGGATCGTAATCATAGGTGTGCACGGTGAAGGTGATGCCGGCCTGCTCCAGCATCTTGGTGGCCCGCGTCGCCTTCGACATGCCGATCCGTCCCTGGTTTTCCTGATCCGCCGGAAGGCGCCATGGGGCTGCCTCGCAGGCCGAAGGTCAAGCCCATGCGGCGGCGGGATCTCGGGCGGGCGAACGGATCCCCGCCTGCCGGGACGGTCTTGGCTTCGCGCCCGGCTCCGCCATGGCCACCGGCCACTCCGGGGCCCGGTCCGGCTCCCTCGATCCGGCAGGGGTGATGCGGGACGGACGACCGCGCGGCCGGCTGAGAGACCGCCGGGTGCGCCATTGGCTGCGCTTTGGCGCGGAACGTGCGCATTCTGCCGGCAACGCGGCCGCCGGGCCGAAGGAGGCAGGACATGACGCACCCCATCACCCTCTATGGCATCAAGGCCTGCGACACCATGAAGAAGGCTCGGGCGTGGCTCGACGCATCGGGCATCGCCTACGGCTTCCACGACTACAAGACGCAGGGGATCGACACCGATCGCCTGAGCCGCTGGTGCGACGAGGTGGGCTGGGAGCAACTGCTCAACCGATCCGGCACCACGTTCCGCAAGCTGCCTGAAGCCGACAAGGCGGGGCTCGATCGTGACCGCGCGATCGCCCTGATGGCCGCCCAGCCTTCGATGATCAAGCGCCCGGTGCTGGATCTGGGATCCGCCCTGCTGGTGGGCTTCAAGCCGGAGGCCTACGCCGCCGCCTTCTCCCGGTAGTGCGCGGCGTTCCGGCGGCGGGAATCCGGCATCGAAGCTCGGCTTCCGGATGCGGCGCGGGGAGCGGGCGAATACCCGGAATATGAGCGCCCCCCCAGGCGTGGTCTCGATATGCTGCCGTCCGGCAATCAATGGGCGCGCTGTTCCATTCCGGCGGGTTCGTACCGGAGCTTTGCATCCGCACTCTGTCGCGTTCTCTCCGGCCGGAGGCCCGCAACTTCACGCAACCGGCCCGGGGGGAATCCCCGGCCTGCGCCCGCTTCTGCACGGGTGTTCGCGCCGGCTTATCCACAGCCGGCGCGGCGCGTTTGCGGCTGGTTTGCCGGGCTATGGACAGGAGCGGGTATCCTCTTTATACACTCGCCGCTCCGGATCTGCCCGATCCGGTCATGCCCAGGTAGCTCAGTTGGTAGAGCATGCGACTGAAAATCGCAGTGTCGGCGGTTCGACTCCGTCCCTGGGCACCATCGCTTCCTTGGAAGCCTTTTCCGACAAAGACTTAGTTGGGCTTTTTGTCCCACTTTCGTTGGCCGGCGAAACCGGTGGGACATTCTCGTTCGCAGTCAGCTTGAGCTGTGCGGACTTCGCCAGTCGCTTCTGGCTCGCCGAACGGGTGTAGCGGTCCACCTCCTTCGATGTGCGGTGGCCGGTGAAGGCCATGATTTCCCGGTCGCTGGCGCCGCTTTCCGCGAGGTGCGCCGAGAAGTATTTCCGGAGCCCGTGTGCGGAGCGACCGACGAGGCCGGCGGTGCTGCACCAATCCCGGAATTTGTTGCCGAATGCCGCGGTGGAAGCGAAGGGCCGGCCCCAGTCGTTCACGAGGAACGTCCGGCGCTCCGGCGGCACTGTCTTCAGTACCGCCTCAAGCTCGGCGCTGATCGGTAGCGTCAGGGTTACCGGCTTGCGCCGGCGATTCTTCCATTGCGTGAACGTGATGTTGCCCGCCTGCACCATCTCCGGCCCAAGGCGGTGAATGTCAGAAATGCGCTGTCCGAACTCAGTGAAGAGCATGAGCGCGAGCCGCGCCATGGAGCCGGCGGGATGCGCGGCCTCGAATTTCGCGACGTCGGCCGCGTTCCAGGCGGGGATACCGTCCGCTCGCACCGGCGGCAGGTAAGGCACCTCCTTCGCCGGATTGGAGTCGGCGAGGTCACAGGCAACGGCAAAGGTGAAGAGCTGGCGTAGCGCTTTCACCATGGAATTGGCAGCGCCGGGTGTCTCCATCTTCCTGTCGCGAAGGCCGCGGACATGGCGCGGCTGCATGGCCCGGAAAGGAAGATCCCCGTGGAGCTTGGCCGAAGGCGTGGTCTCCTGGCACAGGCGCTCGAGGATCGAGCGCCGGACGCGCCGCGTTGTCTCGTCGAGACCGCAGAACTCGGCGCTCTTGAAATAGCGCTCGCAAAGCGCACGCAGCGAGCCGGTCGCGGGCGCAACCTTCTCCTGCCGTGCGCCAGCCCTGACCGGCTGAATGCCGGCCAGGGCATCGCGGTAGGCGGACCAGAACGCCGCAGTTCCATACTCTCCCCGGATGCGCACCTTCGGCTTTCCGGACATGCGCACGTACCAGCGCACGTTGCCATGCCTGTCCGTGTCGCGAGATAGGTGGGGCGGGTTGGTCCGGGGCATGTCAGCAGATCGCCTCGTCCCAAGGATTCGACGCCTCGGCGTTGAGGATGGCGGGCGCGGGTGGTGGCGCGGGATTCTCGGCCACCAGCACCATCTTTCCGCCCAGCTCGATCTCCACGCGCGGATTCGGATAGCCAGCGGCCCGCGCAGCCTTCAGGAGGCGGATCACGTCGGTCTGCTTGAAGGTGAGCGCGCGCCGAGCCATGACCTGCTCCCTCAGATCGCCGCGCCGTTGAGGCGGACGCGGACGGTGGCGGCGGGAATGGCGGTGGCGCGGGTCGCCACTCCGATGAGCGTATGGCCGGCGGCCACGTCGGTGACGGCCTTGGTGGCGCTGTCCCAATAGGCCTTGTCCCCGGCGGTGAAGTCGATGCCGGTGGCCTTGGGGAGGTCGAAGACGCCGCGCGTCACCAGCTCCACATCCGCGCCGGCAGCGGCAGCGGCGGCGGCGATGCCAAACAGGGCGCCGATGAGGGCGCCGTCGCCGGAGGCGAGGCCCCCGGCCGGCGCGGTGAAGGTGACCGTGTCACCGGGCTGCACGAAGTTGCGCATGGGTCAGACGCCTTTCGAGGAGAAGATGCGGACGGTGGTGACGCGGCCCGTGGTAAGGGCCGCGATCTGGCGTTCGAGGTCGGCAATGCCGCCGGCGAGTTCGGCGTCGCTGCGGAACGTCACCTCGCGCTCGCCCTCGCGGATTTTGAGGGCACCCTCCGCGCGCGTGGCGCGGAGGGCATCAAGGCGGATCTGCAGGTCAGAGAGGCTGGCCATGGTCAGGCCGCTCCCGCGTTGCGATACCAGCCACGCCAGTCGATGAACGCGGCGCCGAAGTCGAGGCGCACGCGCGTCTCGACACCGTCCACGTCGAAGCCGGCGCGGCTCTCGATCTGCGGGCCGCCCTCGCCCGCGAGGTGGGCATAGACCAGGCCGTCCACGGTGGGGTCGACGATGTACCAGGCATTGCCGGCGAGGCGGGGCTCGACCACCAGCGTGAGCCGGATGGGCTGCACGTCGCTGGTCTGCGTGGGCTGGGTCGTGGCGAGCAGCTTTTCGGCGGCGGTTTCCAGCGCCGGTCCGACGACCAGGTACTTGGGCACAACCGAAATGAGGAAGCCCGCATCATCCGTCTGCGCGCGCATCGCGAGGCGCCCCGCGCTGAGTGTCGCCTCGGCCGGCGCCGCGCCGGCCCCGGCAAGGTTGCCGTGCGTGGCGTGGAACAGCGCGACGGCATCGGCCATCGTCGGCCCCGCGCCGGCATTGGATACCAGCAGCGCGCCGAGCTGATCGGCCTCGAAGCGCGCGGCGGCGGCGCCGAGCTTCGCGGGGATGTCCGCCAGGGCGCCGATGTCGTCGTTGACGAGGGCCTGGCGGGAGATGCCGAAGACCTTGCCGTACGTCGCGAGCTTCACGCTCTCGCCGGCATGGTCGAAGGTGCCGCGTTTGAACTCGCCGGACTCGTTGACCTTCTCGAGATCGGAGATGCCCGACGTGCGAATGAAGGTGCGGGCGCGGAAGTCCGACAGGGATACCTCGCGCGCCAGCGGCTTGAGGCCGGATGCAGCCGCCTTGTAGGCGGCGGCGAGCACGCGGCCCTGCGTGTCGGAAAGCGCGAGGGCAAAATCCGACGTGCTGTGCAAGGCGCGCGTGACCACCTCGCTGGCACCAAGGCCGGTCACCGGCCGGCCGGCGTTGCGCAGGCTCTCTCGCGCCATTTCCGGTACGGAGAGGCCGATGAACGCACGTGCCGGCTCGGAGGGCTTGTGCGCCGGATCGATCCGGCAGAGCAGCGCCTCGCCCATCGCCGCGGCGCGCACAGCGGGATCGGCGAGAGTGGGTGCCGTGGTGGTGCGGATCTGCGCCGCCGGAGCGGAGCGGGTACGCATGGCATCGAAGGCGGCGGCGCGCGCCGCCTCTGTGGTGGCGTTGGCGTCGATCTGGCCATCGGTCCAGGCCTGAT
>CALMSN010000295.1 GCA_937872325.1 uncultured Xanthobacter sp.
TCATGGAGCGGGCGATGTCGGCGGCGAGCCCGATCACCCGGCTCGACTTGATGCCCGGCGCCGGCTCGAACTCGTAGAGGGTGACCACCGGGCCGGGATTGGCGTCGATCACCTCGCCGCGGATGCCGAAGTCGCGCAGGATCTGGCCCAGCATGGACGAGTTGCGGTCGAGGAACTCCTCCGACAGCTCGAAGTCCGGCTCCACATGGGGCGGCTCGCGCAGGAGATCGAGGGGCGGAAGGTGGTAGGCGCCATCGTCCTCCTCGGCCGCAGGCACGGCCATCGCGACCGGGGCGGGGAGATCGAGGAGGAGCGGGGGCAGGATCTCTTCCGCCACCTCCGGCTCAACCTCCTGCGCCACCGGCGGCAGGACGACGACCGGCGCCGCCAGCTCGACCTCGGGCTGGACCTGGGCTTCGACCTGGGCGTCGGCTTGGGCCTCGACCTGGAGGTCGACCTGGGCGTGAGCCTGGGCCTCGACCTCGGCCGTGGATTCAAGAAGGGCCTCGGCCGGGGCGACGGAGATGGTCGCGGGCGCCACGGCCACAGGCTCCGATGCCGCGGCAGGAACCAAGCCGGCCGCCAACGCGGCGGCGATCGGAAGCGGCGCGCCTCCGAAGACCTGCGGATAGCCGGACCACACATTGGCGATGAAGCGGGCGGTGAGACGGCCCGCATCCACCGGCCGGGCGACGCCCGCGGCACGGTCCTGGTCGCCGGCCGGCGCCGGCATGCCGTGCACAGTCCCCGCGACGATGAGCCGGGTCATCCGGCGGATATAAGCCGGCACCGCCGCGACGGCATCGGGGGCATCAGCGATGGGAGCATCGGCGGCCGGCTCCGGCGCAACCGGTTCGTCGGCCCCCTGCGGCTCCACCGCGGCGACGGGATCGAGCGCGATCTGGGCAGGAATGCCGGCGGGCTCCACCGTCCACGCGTCGGTTCCGGCGGCGGTCTGGTCGTTGGCGAACACAATGGCGGCGTCGCCCGCCGCATCCCAGGTGGCGGGCGCCACTTCGCAGAACGGAATGCCGGCGGAGGGGTGATCCCAGGTCTCGACGTGAGCGGGGGCGGCGTCAAGCAGCCCGGCCGGCGCAACCGATGGGTCGTCGAAGGCGGTCTCAGGCACGGACCCGTCATGGACGCCCGCCTCGAGCGCATCGTGGTCCGTCGTCATCATCACATCGGCCGCCATCGAATCGCAGAACGTCGTCTCAGGCGCCGCCGGCATCTCCGCCACCGCGAGGCCGGCCGGATCCTGCAAGAGCGGAGCCGGCGGGGTGAAGCCGGCCGCGTCGTCGCCGAAGCCGAGGGCGGCATCGGGCAGCGGCCCGCCGAAGGTCGCGTCGGCATCGGCGGGATGCGGCATCGCGCCTGTCGTCGCGGCATCCGCCCCCCCGAATTCGTCGCGCGGGACCGGCGCCGGATCGGACAGGCTGGCGATCCAGCGCTCGGCATCGTCGAAGAAAGCCCGGCCGGCGCTCGCCTCGGCGGCGGCATCGAAGCTGGCGCCCGGGAATTCCGCCGCCTGGCCCCAGCTCTGGCCCCAGGGTTCCAGCGGCCGGTGCAGCGGCGGCTGCGGCAGGATCTCGACCCCGTCGGCGTCGAGCATCACCGCATCGCCGTCGAGGCGGTCGCCGGCCATGTCGGCGGGGTCCATCACGAAGTACCAGCTCGGCGCATCGGCCTCCGGCTCGGGCGGCGCCGGCTCGTCGGGGGTCGCCTTGCTGTCGCGCCGGCGCAGCAGCGCCTCGGGCGTGCGGGTGAAGCGGGTGCGGGCATCGAGCGTGAAGGGCGTCAGCCAGCTCGGCACCAGATCCGGATCGATCCAGTCGTGGCCGCCGCGGGCCGGCGTCTCTCCTCCGGTCTCGACCCGGGCGAGCCCGTCGAGGGAAGTGGGAAACGTGCTGTAGCCAAAGGAATAAGGCGGGCGATGGGGAGGCGACATGACAGTCCTGTCGGCAAAGGCGGCGACCTTCCCAACAGATAGGCTCGCGGTGTTAAGGGGAGGTTTTCACCCCTCTCAGGCGCCCCCGCCGGGCGAGGGGCCGGCGCTCGCGGCGAGCTGCTCCGCCGCCGGGTTGAGGGCCTTGGCGTGGCGCGCCGGAACGGTGAAGGGCGTCGGCCGCGGGGCGTTGGAGAGCACGAGATCCCGCCCGGCATAGAAGCCGCTGGTCTGCTCCAAGGCGAGCCGCTCGGCATCGCGACGGCGGACCTCGGCCAGGGTCTCGTCCGCCTCCTCCTGCGTGAAGCCGAGATATTGCAGCGCGTGGTGGCCGAAGGCGAAGGCCGATTCGAGGGTCTCGCGCAGCTGGAAGTCCACGTCGGCGTTGAGGAGCTCCAGCGCATGGCCGCGATCGAAGGCGCGGGCCAGCACCCCGGCATTGGGAAACGCCGCCTTCACCAGCTCGACGCACTTGTTGGCCGCCTTGCGGTCGTTGATGCAGACCGCCACGATCCGCGCAGTGCCGGCGCCCGAGGCCCGCAGCACGTCGAGGTTGGTGCCGTCGCCGTAATAGACCTTGAAGCCGAACTCCTCGGCCGCCCGAATCATCTCCGGGTCGTGGTCGATGAGGGTGACGTCGAGGCCGCGGGCGAGGAAGGACTGGCTGACCACCTGGCCGAACCGGCCGAAGCCGATCATCAGCACCGTGCCCTTCAGCCCGTCCGGCGCCTCGATGCCGGTGAGGTCCACCGCCGCCGCCGGCAGCAGCCGGCGCATGGCGAGCACGCAGAGCGGGGTGAGCGCCATGGAGAGGATGACGGTGGTGGTCATCACCGCATTGGTGCGGGCATCGAAGATGCCGTTGCCCAGCGCCGCCGCATAGAGCACGAAAGCGAACTCGCCGCCCTGGGCGAACAAGGCGGCGCGCGAGGCCGCCTCCCGACGCCCGGCGCCGAAGGCCAGCGCCACGGCGAAGATGCCGATCGCCTTCACCGCCATGTAGGCGGCGACCGCAAGGATGATGATCCGCCACTCGGCGCCGATCACCGTGAGGTCGAGCGACATGCCGACCGCCATGAAGAACAGCCCCAGCAGCAGGCCGCGGAACGGCTCCACGTCGGCCTCGAGCTGGTGGCGGAAGGTGGAGCCCGACAGCAGCACCCCGGCGAGGAACGCCCCCATGGCCATGGAGAGCCCGCTCTCCTGCATCAGCAGCGCGGTGCCGAGCACCACCACCAGCGCCGCGGCCGTCATCACCTCCCGCGCCCGGGCGGCGGAGAGCAGCGCGAACAGCGGGTTGAGCAGCCAGCGCCCGGCCGCCACCACCAAAGCCAGGGCGCCTATGGCGAAGCCGATGGACCGCCAGTCCGGCCCGTGATTGCCCGCCGCCGGCGCCATGAAGGCCACCGCCGCCAGCAGCGGCACGATGGAGAGGTCCTCCAGCAGCAGGATGGAGACCGCCCGCTGGCCGCCCGGGGTCGCGGTCTCGCCGCGCTCGTCCATGATCTGCATGATGGCGGCGGTGGAGGAGAGCACGAAGCCCATGGCGGCGACGAAGGCCGCCGGCCCCGGCAGCCCGACGGCAAGGCCGAGGCCGGTGAGCAGCGCCCCGCACGCCGCCACCTGGGCGAGGCCGAGGCCGAAGATCTCCCGCCGCATACCCCACAAGCGCGACGGCCGCATCTCCAGCCCGATGACGAACAGGAACATCACCACGCCCAGCTCGGCGAAGTGCAGCACCACTTCCGGCTCGCTCACCACGCCGAAGCCGAAGGGACCGATGGCGAGGCCTGCCGCGAGGTAGCCCAGGATGGCGCCGAAGCCGGCCCGCTTGAACAGCGGCGCCGCCACCACCCCCGCCCCCAGCACGGCGACGATCTGCACCAGATGGACGCCCGAAGATGTCGCTTCCGCCAAGGTTCCCTCCCCGCGCCCGGGATGGACGCCTTAGAGCCGCCGACAAGACCTCGGGCCCGAGGGGGCGGCGGACGTTTCGCTCTCCAGCCGGGGCGCCGGCCGCAGTCGATGCGGTCGGCATCGGTGCGGCGGCAGGAAGCCGGAAAGCCCGGTCCGCCGCTCCCGGAGGCCGTGCCGGAGGACTCTTATACCATCGGCCCCGGTCGTCGAGCGGGACCGCGTGAATCCGCGCAAGCGCCGCGCGGGCTTTAGGGCCAATGCGGCAGGATCACGGGTCCTCGGCCGCGTGCCAAGGCCGGCATCCGTGCCGGGTGGCGATGGGTGCGCGTCGGGCGAGACCCGGGTCAGACCGACCGGGTCAGGCCGCCATCCACCCGCAGATTCTGCCCTGTAATGTAGCCTGCCCCTTCGGAGAGCAGGAACGCCGCGGTCGCGGCGATCTCCTGCGAGGTGCCGTAGCGGCCCATGGGCACCGTGCTGCGGCGCTCCTCGGTGGCGGGCAGGCTGTCGATCCAGCCGGGCAGGATGTTGTTCATGCGCACGCCCTTGGCCGCATAGGTGTCGGCGAAGATCTTGGTGAAGCTCGCGAGTCCCGCCCGGAACACCGCCGAGGTCGGAAACATCTCCGTCGGCTCGAACGTCCAGGCGGAGGAGATGTTGACGATCGCACCGCCCCCTTGCGCCAGCATGACAGGGGTCACCAGGCGGACCGCGCGCACCACGGGAAGAAGATAGACATCCATCCCGCGCTGCCAGTCGGCGTCGGAAATCTCCAGGATCGGCCCGCGCGGGCCGTGGCCGGCGGAATTGACCATGGCATCGATCCGCCCCCAGCGGCCGAGCGCCGCATCCACCAGCCGGGCGAGGTCGTCGCTCGACTGATTCGAGCCGGTGACGCCGACCCCGCCCAGGGCCGCCGCCAGCGCCTCGCCCTTGCCGGACGACGACAGGATGCCGACCTGCCAGCCATCGGCGGCGAGCCGCCGCGCCGTCGCCGCGCCCATGCCCGAGCCGCCCGCCGTCACCAGGGCCACCTTGGTGGTCGTCATTCCCGCCTCCCGCGCATCCGGTCCCATCGCCGGGAATAGCGCTCCATTCCGGCGGAAGGGAAGACGTTCCGGCGCCTCGGCAGCGAAAGGCGGCGTAAGAAAGGGTGATGACCGCGGCGGCGACGACGGGTTCAACCCCCGGCCCGGACCCGATAAACCAGCCTTACGCTTGGTGAGTCCGTGCTGCATGACCCTGTTTCGCACCGTGGTGGCCACTGTCGGCATCCTGTCCGCCGGGATGGGCGGCGGAGTGCGCGTGGCGGTCGCGCAGGAGCGGCCGGCCGCGCCTCAGCCCGGGGCGAGGCCGGGGCCCCGCCCGCCGCCCGAAGCCCCGGCCGCGCGGGGCGGGGCGGCGCAATGGGCGGGCGACGGCAGCTTCGCCCTCGCCGATGGCCGCCGCTTGGTGTTCCGCGGCCTCATCCTGCCCACCCGCCTCGCGGTGACCGAAGGCTTGCCGGCCGCCGCCGCAGCGGCGGCTGGGCCGGTGCTGGCCGGCGCGGAGGTCCGCCCGGCGGCGCTCCACACCGATCGCCATGGCCGGCTGGTGGGCGATGCGCTGCTGCTCAGGCCCGGCGCCCCGCCGTCTCACCTCGCCGCGGCCCTGCTGGCGGCCGGCGCCGGCTATGCGGATCCGGCCCAGGCGCCGGGCTGCCCGCTCGCCGCCGCCGAGGCCGAGGCGCGGCAGGCCGGCCGCGGCATCTGGACGCTGCCCGGCGCCAAGGCGGACGCCCGCGACGTTGCCGGCCTGTCGCGCCGCGTCGGGCTGTTCAGCCTGGTGGAGGGGCGGGTGACCGCGGCGGGTGCGACGCGAGATCGCGTTTTCCTGAACTTTGGGGAAAGGTGGCGGGAAGATTTCACCGTCATCCTTGCGAAGGAGGATTTCGCCACAATTTTTGGAGAAGGTCTCCCGCCGGCCCGCCTGGCCGGCCGGTGGATCCGGGTGCGGGGCGTGGTGCGGCTGGACGGAGGACCGGCCATATCGGTTGCGAAAGCCGGGCAGCTTGATGATCTGCCCGGGCTGGACGAGAGGTAAGAGCAGTTGGGTTTCGTGATGCCGGAGGACGGATCGGATCGTGGACGGGGCGCGCGCAGGCGCGGCATCCCCGCGCGTTCGGCCGTGCGCCGCCTGCGCTTAGGGGCGCTGCTGGCCGCCGGCATCCTCGGTCTTGCCGGCTGCGGCACCTTCGACCTCGACCAGGTGAGCGTGCCGCTCGGCGCCACGTCGTCGCCCTCCGAATTCGCCGACATGACCCCCGCGCAGCGGCGCGAGCATGAGCGGCTGGTGGCGGGATACGGCGGCTCCTATGCCGATCCGGAGCTGAAGGCGCTGATCCAGCAGGTGGTGGAGCGCCTCGTCGCCGCCTCCGAGCGGCCGGACCAGAAATACCGGGTGACCGTGCTCAACTCGCCGGCCATCAACGCCTTCGCCCTTCCCGACGGGTCGCTCTACGTGACCCGCGGCCTGCTGGCGCTGGCCAACGACACCTCCGAGTTGTCCTCGGTGCTGGCCCACGAGATGGCCCACGTCATCGCCCGCCACGCCACCATCCGCGAGGACCAGGTGAAGCAGGCGGTGGTGGTGAGCCGGGTCATCTCCGACGTGGTCAACGATCCCGACCTCGGGGCGCTGGCCATGCAGAAGAGCCGGCGCACACTGGCCTCGTTCTCCCGCGGGCAGGAGCTGGAGGCGGACGCCATCGGCGTCGGCATCGCCGCCCGCGCCGGCTTCGACCCCTACGGCGCCTCGCGCTTCCTCACCGACATGGGGAAATATTCCGAGCTGCGCTCCACCGCCTTTGCCGGCAACACCTCCACCACGCCGGACATGGACTTCCTGTCGTCCCATCCGGCGACCCCGGAGCGGATCTCCATCGCCGTGGCCAATGCCCGGCAGTACGGCGTCCCCGGCGCCGGCGAGCGCGACCGCAACGCCTATCTCTCGGCCATCAACGGCATGGTCTACGGCGACGATCCCAAGGAAGGATTCGTGCGCGGGCGCAAGTTCTTCCACCCCAAGCTCGGCTTCACCTTCTCGGCGCCGGAGGGCTTCTCGCTGGAGAACACCTCCCAGGCGGTGCTGGGGGCGAACCAGTCCGGCCGCGAGGCGCTGCGCCTCGATGCGGTGCGGGTCGCCGCCGACCAGTCCCTCTCGCAATACCTCTCTTCCGGCTGGATCGAGGGGGTCGAGGTGAACACGGTGGAGAGCCTGACCGTGAACGGCTTCTCCGCCGCCACCGCGATCGCCCGCGGGGACCAGTGGTCGTTCCGCATGTTCGCGATCCGCTTCGGCTCGGACGTCTACCGCCTCATCTTCGCCGCCCGCGAGCTGACCCCGGACATCGACAAGCAGTTCCGGGCCGCCGCCGAGACCTTCCGCCGCGTCTCCACCGGCGAGGCGGAGACGGTGAAGCCGCTGCGGATCAAGGTGGTGAGCGTCGGGCTCACCGACTCGGCCGAGAAGATCGCCGCCCGGATGCAGGTCCCCGACCGGCAGATGGAGCGGTTCATGATCCTCAACGGCTTCGAGGCCGCGCCGAAGCTCAAGTACGGCGACAAGGTGAAGATCGTCGCCGAATAGGCCGGCGCACGCCGTCCGGCGGCGCCATGCCGCACCGCGCCTTGCAATCGGGCGGCTTTTCCATTATCTGACCGGCATTCGAGGCAGCGCTCCCACAAGGCGGGAGCCGCCCGGGTGGGCCGGGGGTTCGCGGGATACGCGCCCCTTTTCGTCGGAGGCAGCCCGCCCTGGCTTTTGCTGAGCGCGCTTCGCCGAGCCCCCTGGGTCAAGCCCCGCACGTCAGGCCCTCCAGGGGCCGAAATTCAATACACCCGTACCGTTCGGCCATTGCGCCGGCCCGCCGATCCGTCGGCGGCCGTCCGTCCGTCCTCTTCATCGAGGCCGCCGGACACCGTTCGGTACGGGGTCTCGCAACACGAGACGCCGGCGCAAAGAAGCCTGGAGCGTGAATGTCCGCCGTAGAAACCACCCGTGAAGATTTTGCCGCCCTCCTCGACGAGACCTATGGCCGGTCCGACCTGCAGGAAGGCGCTGTGGTCAAGGGCATCGTGGTCGCCATCGAGAAGGATCTGGCGATCATCGACATCGGCCTGAAGACCGAAGGCCGCGTCGCCCTGCGCGAGTTCGCCGGCCCGGGCCGCGACACCACCCTGAAGGTGGGCGACGAGGTCGAGGTCTATCTCGAGCGCGTCGAGAACGCCATGGGCGAGGCCGTCCTCTCGCGCGACAAGGCGCGCCGCGAGGAGAGCTGGGTCAAGCTCGAGAAGGCGTTCACCGCCAACGAGAAGGTGCACGGGGTCATCTTCAACCAGGTGAAGGGCGGCTTCACCGTCGATCTCGACGGCGCCGTGGCCTTCCTGCCGCGCTCCCAGGTGGACATCCGCCCGATCCGCGACGTCGGCCCGCTGATGCACAACCAGCAGCCGTTCCAGATCCTCAAGATGGATCGCCGCCGCGGCAACATCGTGGTCTCCCGCCGCACCGTGCTGGAAGAGACCCGCGCCGAGCAGCGCCACGAGCTGGTGCAGAACCTCGAGGAAGGCCAGGCCATCGACGGCGTGGTCAAGAACATCACCGACTACGGCGCGTTCGTTGACCTCGGCGGCATCGACGGCCTGCTGCACGTCACCGACATCGCCTGGCGCCGCGTGAACCACCCCACCGAAGTGCTGAGCATCGGCCAGACGGTGAAGGTCAAGATCATCAAGATCAACCACGAGACCCACCGCATCTCGCTCGGCATGAAGCAGCTGCTCGGCGATCCGTGGGAGGGCATCGAGGCCAAGTATCCGGTGGAGGCCCGCTTCAAGGGTCGCGTCACCAACATCACCGACTACGGCGCCTTCGTGGAGCTGGAGCCGGGCATCGAGGGCCTCATCCACGTCTCCGAGATGAGCTGGACCAAGAAGAACGTCCACCCCGGCAAGATCGTTTCGACCTCGCAGGAAGTCGAAGTGCAGGTGCTGGAAGTGGACTCGGCCAAGCGCCGTATCTCTCTCGGCCTGAAGCAGACGCTGCAGAACCCCTGGGAGGCGTTCGCCGAGAAGTATGCCCCCGGCGCGGTGGTCGAGGGCGAGGTCAAGAACAAGACCGAGTTCGGCCTGTTCCTGGGCCTCGACGGCGACGTCGACGGCATGGTGCACCTCTCCGACCTCGACTGGAACCGTCCGGGCGAGCAGGTGATCGACGAGTACCGCAAGGGCGACATGGTGAAGGCCGTGGTGCTTGACGTGGACGTCGACAAGGAGCGCATCTCCCTCGGCATCAAGCAGCTTGCCGGCGATCCCTTCGCCGATGCGGGCGAAGTGAAGAAGGGCGCCGTCGTCACCTGCGAAGTCAGCGACGTGAAGGACGGCGGCATCGAGGTGAAGCTGGTGGGCACCGACCTGTCGGCCTTCATCAAGCGCTCCGAGCTCGCCCGCGACCGCAACGACCAGCGCCCCGAGCGCTTCTCGGTGGGCGACAAGCTGGATGCCCGCGTCACCCTGTTCGACCGCAAGGCGCGCAAGGTGCAGGTCTCCATCAAGGCGATGGAGATCGCCGAGGAGCGTGAGGCGGTGGCCCAGTTCGGCTCGCAGGATTCCGGCGCCTCGCTGGGCGACATCCTGGGCGCGGCGCTGAAGCAGCGCGCCGCGGACGAGGCCGACAGCAAGGAAGACTGAGCGGCCGGAAGCCCCGCGCTTCCCCGAACGCAAAAACACCAGGGGCCGGCGGCGACGCCGGCCCCTTTTGCTTGGCCGGTGCTGAACCCTCATGGACCGGCCATGGGCCCTCACCCGTTCCGCCGGCGGAAACGGCGGCGGCGACCTTGCCGGGCGGTGTCCGGGATGCTGAAACACCCGGCAGAAGTCAGCGGCGGGTCTTCCTGCCGGCCGGAGTGATCATGCAGTCCCTGAAGAAGGTCTTCGACCTCGGCGACGAGCGCGGCGTGCTGCGCGTCTCCATCTCCATCACCATCGCCATCTCGGCCTTCGGCATCGCGTTCGGGCTCCTGTCCGGCTCGTTCTCGATCCTGTTCGACGGCATCTACTCGATGATCGATGCGAGCATGAGCCTGCTCGCCCTCGCCGTGGTGAACCTGATCCGCACCTATACCGACGCCGCGGCCGCCTCGCGGCGCCTGCAGGAGCGGTTCACCGTGGGCTTCTGGCACCTCGAGCCGATGGTGCTCGGGCTCAACGGGGTCCTGCTGATCGGCGTCTCGGCCTACGCCTTCTTCAATGCGGTCAGCCTGTTGCTGGAAGGCGGGCGGGAGCTGGAGTTCGGCTTCGCCATCGTCTACGCGGTGGTGACGGTGATCGCCTGCGCGCTGGCGGCAGTCCTGGAGATGCGCGCCAACCGGCGGATCCGCTCGGACTTCATCGCCCTCGACGTGCGCTCGTGGATCATGTCCGGCGGCATCACCCTGGCGCTGCTGGTGGCGTTCGTCATCGGCCTCGCCATCCAGGACACCTCCTATGGCTGGCTGTCGCCCTATGTGGATCCGGCGGTGCTGGCGGTGGTGTGCCTCGTGATCATCCCGCTGCCGGTGGGCACGGTGAAGCAGGCGCTGGCCGACATCCTGCTCGTCACCCCGTCGGACCTGAAAGCGCACGTGGACGCGGTCGCCCGGCAAGCGGTGGCGACCCACGGCTTCGTCTCGTTCCGCGCCTATGTCGCCAAGGTGGGGCGGGCGCAGCAGATCGAGCTCTACTTCATCGTGCCGCAGGACGCGCCGCCCCGCGCCATCGCCGCCTGGGACGCCATGCGCGACGCCATCGGCGCCGCCATCGGGCCGGACAGTCCGGACCGCTGGCTCACCATCATCTTCACTGGCGACATGGAATGGGCGGAGTAGGCAGCGGACCCGGGCTTTCCTGCGGCTCGGAGGGGTGAGAGGATCCGCGCCTCAATCTCAGGTTGTCGGAGATCCCGCAATGTCCAGCCGCTACACCCAGGCCATGCTGACCATCATCGCGGCCGCGCTCGTCATCGGCATCGCCCAGCGCGCCATAGCGCCCGCAGAGGCCCAGCCCGCAGCGTGCGGCAGTGACCGCAATCCCTGCATCGTGCTTTTGGCCACATGGGACAAAGTCCAAAATCGCGCCGTCCTGTGCAGCGAGCAACGGCAGCCGTGCCTGAGCGTCCTGACCAAACCGGGCCTCTGAACTGGGCTTGGGTGAAGCCCGGAGCGGCGTTCCCCCCTCGCGGCGTTCGGCAGCCCCCAGCAGGCCGCGGACCGCCGCACCCGCATCCGGCGCGCCCATCACCCCGCCCATGACGGCGAGGCCGGCCGCCCCGGTGGCGCGACAGGCGGCGGCATTTCCCGCATCGATGCCGCCCAGCGCTACTACCGGAACCGGCATCGCCGCCACGAACGCGGACACCCCCGCCAGCCCCAGGGCCGGGCCATAGCCGGGCTTCGAGGCGGTGGCGAAGACCGGGCTTGCGGTGATGTAGTCGAGGGCATCCGCCATCTCCCGCCCCTCGCCCGGTCCGTGGGTGGAGAGCCCCACCAGAGCCTCCCGCCCGAGCAGCGCCCGCGCCGCCCGCGCATCGTCGCCCCCGGAGAGGTGGACGCCGTCCGCCCCCGCCGCCCGGGCAAGCGCCGCCGGGCCGTGCAACGTCACGATGGCGCCGAAGGGACGCGTCACCGCGCGGAGCCGGGCGAACAGGGCCAGTTGCTCCGCCTCCGGCAGGTCCTTCTCGCGCAGGCTCACCCAGCGGCAGCCGCCGGCGCAGGCGGCCGCCACCACGGCCATGAGGTCGCCCCGCGCGCGGGTGCGATCGGTGATGAGGAGCAGCGGCGGATCGGGCAGGCGCGGCACGACGGCCCCGTCACCGCCGGCGGCAGAGGCGAGGGCTCACGAGCCCACCAGCCCGAATTGCGGGCTCGACGCCTCGGCGTGCAGCTTCCTGGGGATGCGGCCGGAGAGCCGGGCGAGCCGCCCGCCCTCCACCGCATGGCGGAAGGCGGCGGCCATCCGCACCGGATCGTGCGCCTTCGACACCGCGGTGTTGAGCAGCACGGCAGAACAGCCCAGCTCCATGGCCAGCGCGGCGTCGGAGGCGGTGCCGATGCCGGCATCCAGCACCACCGGCACCGGCGAGCGGGCGCAGATCAGCTCGATCATGTGCGGATTGGCGATGCCGAGCCCGGTGCCGATCATCGAGCCCAGCGGCATCACCGTGGCGGCGCCGAGATCGGCCAGCTTCTGGCAGGGGACGGGATCGTCGTTGCAATAGGGCAGCACCACGAAGCCCAGGCCCACCAGGGTCTCGGTGGCCTTCAGCAGCTCCTCCACGTCGGGATAGAGCAGCTCGCGGTCGCCGATCACCTCCAGCTTCACCCAGTTGGTGTCGAGCGCCTCGCGGGCGAGCTCGGCGGTGAGCACGGCGTCGCGCGCGGTCTGGCAGCCAGCGGTGTTGGGCAGGATGTGGACCCGCCCGTGGAGCAGCTCGGCCAGACTCTCGTCATCGCCGGCGAGGCTGATGCGGCGGATCGAGGCCGTGGCCATCTCGGATCCCGATGCGGCGAGGGCGTCGAGGAACACTTTTTGGTTGGGGTAGCCCGCGGTGCCGAGGAACAGGCGCGAGGCGAAGCTGCGCCCGGCGATGATGAGCGGATCGCGGCCGGTCTCGGAGATGGCGCCCATGTGTTGCTTCCTCTTCTTGCTGTTGTTGCGGTTTCGGGCGGCTCTAGCCGCCCTGCCGGGCCTGGATGATCTCCACCGCGTCGCCGGCGGCAAGGCGAGTGTCGGCGAAGGCGCGGCGCGGCACCACCCGCCCGTTCACCGCCACCGCGATGCCGCGGCGGGCGGGATCGATGCCCTTCAAGTCGAGCAGATCGGCGACGGTTCCCGCCTTCAGCTCTTCCGCCACCCCGTTCACCGTCACCTCGGCCGCGCTGCCCATGGCCTACTCCGCTGCCGCCGAGGCGGCGAAGCGGGCGGCGCCGAAGGGCGCGGCGACCCGGCCGAGGGCGTCGTCCATCCGGCCGTCCAGCACCAAGGCAGTGAGCGCCGCCACCGTCGCCGGCAGCAGCAGGATGCCGTTGCGGTGATGGCCGGTGGCATAGAGCAGCCCCTCGACCTCAGGGCTCGGGCCGAGGATGGGGGCATCGTCGCGGCTGCCCGGGCGGAAGCCCACCCACTGCTCCAGGATCGGCAGTTCCTCGATGCCGGGCAGCACCCGCCAGGCATGGGTGAGCAGAGCGAGCTGGCCGCCGGCGGTGAGGCTGGTGTCGAAGCCCTTCTCCTCCGTGGTGGCGCCCAGAATCAGCCGGCCGTCGCGCCGCGGCACCAGGTAGATGCCCGGCCCCCACAGCACATGGGTCAGCAGCGGCGCGGCCGGATCCATGGCCAGGGCCAGCATCTGCCCCTTCACCGGGCGCACAGGAAGCGGCGCGGCGGGGGCAATGTCGATGCCGCGGCTCCAGGCGCCGGCAGCGAGGATCACGGTGTCGGCCGGATGGAGCGTGCCGCCTGTTACCAACCCTTCCACCCGGCCGCCGCGGCTGGCGACGCGGGTGACCGGCGCATGCGGGTGGATGCGCACGCCGGCGGCCAGCGCCGCCGTCTCCAGCGCCGCGGCCACCTTGCGGTTGTCCACCTGATGGTCTTCCGGCGAAAGGATGCCGCCGGAGAGCTGCCGCGCCAGATGCGGCTCGCGCCGCCGCGCCTCGGCGGGGGAGAGCCACTCCACCGGCAGGCCGAGCCGGGTCTGCAGGGCGAGGAGATGGCGCAGCCGCGCCGCGTCGTCGGCGGTCTGGGCGATGGTGAGGGTGCCCGCGGTGTCGAGATCCACCGGCTGGCCGGCGGCGGCTTCCAGCGCCGCGGCGAAGCCCGGCCACAGGGCCTGGCTCTGCCGGTTGAGGGCGAGCAGGTCCTCCTCCCCGGCCTCCACCTCGGCGCAGGCGGCGAGCATGCCGGCGGCGGCGCGGCTCGCTCCCTGCCCCGGCAGGCCGGCATCGAACACGTCGACGGCGCAGCCGGCCAGGGCGAGCTGCCAGGCGATGCCGAGCCCCACCACCCCGGCGCCGGCGATGGCGACGCGCGGACGCGGACCCGCGACGGCGGAAAAATCGGAAAAAACGAACGGCGACGAGCTCTGGCTCATCGGCATCTCCCTACGCTGGCATGATCCAGACAGGTTCGATGGGTATGATCTCAGCCGCGCGGTGCGGCACCCCAGGCCGTCATTCATTATCCATGCTTGCGTGCCATCCGCAAGGTTGGCCCTCGGCCGGGCCACAGGAGACATCCCATGATCAAGCTGTACTGGGCGCCCCAGACCCGCGCCTTCCGGGTGCTGTTTCTCCTCGAGGAATCCGGCCTGCCCTATGAGCTGGTGCCGGTGGATATCCGCAACGGCGCCCAGGATGCGCCGGCCTTCCGCGCCATCAACCCGATGGGGAAGGTGCCGGCGCTGGTGGACGGCGACGTCCCGATCCACGAGAGCGGGGCCATCTGCGCCTATGTGGCCGACCACCCCGGCGCGGCCGGCCTCGCGCCCGCCATCGGCGATCCCGATCGCGGCCGCTACCTGACCTGGATGTTCTTCTCGGCCGCCTGCATGGAGACGAGCTTCCTGCAGCGGATGACCGGCCTCGCCCTGCCCAAATCCACCGCCGGCTGGGGCAGCTTCGACCTGGTGATGGACGTGGTGGACCGGGCGGTCCAGCCCGGCCCGTACCTCCTGGGCGAGCGCTTCAGCGCCGCCGACGCCATGCTCGGCCTGGACCTGTGGTACGGCATCCACCTCCTGAAGGTGGTGCAGCCCACCCCGGCGGTGGCGGCCTATGTGGAGCGGCTGATGGCCCGCCCGGCCTTCCGCCGGGCCGAAGAGATCGAGGCGGCCCACATCGGGGCGTGATGCGGCCCCGGGCAAGCGGGGCTATGCTGGCGCCATGCTGCCGCTCTTTCCCCTCCTGCGCCGGATCCGCCACGGCCTCACCCTCGGGGTGCGGGTGATCGCCACCGACACCGACGGCCGGCTGCTCCTGGTGAAGCACAGCTATACGCCAGGCTGGCACCTGCCCGGCGGCGGCGTCGATACCGGCGAGAGCGCCCCGGCCGCCGCTTTGCGCGAGCTGAAGGAGGAGGCCAATGTCGAGGCCACCGGCCCGCTCGACCTGCACGGCGTGTTCTTCAACCCCAGGGTGGGCGGGCGCGACCACGTGGTCTGCTTCCGCACCATGGGCGTGAAGGCCGGCCCGACGCCGGCGCCGGGGCTGGAAATCATCGCCGTCGCCTTCTTTCCGCTGCACGAGCTGCCGCAGGATATCTCGCCGGCCACCGGCCGCCGCATCGCCGAATGGCGCGGCGGGCTGCCGCTGCCGGCGGACTGGGAAGGCGGTCCGCCCCCTGACCTTTCGCCCCCCATCCCCACCGCCTGCCCGCCGCCCCGGCGGGGGGTAACTCCTGCGGCACCGGCCGGCACCCGTCGCGGTGAAGGCCCGGAGCGGCACGGACCAAGGAGGCGAGGACATGGCCCGCGATCCCCTGCCCTACGACGCCTACAGCCGCGAGGCCGACGAGATCGTCGAGCGCCGGCGGCTGCGGCGCAAGGTCACCTTCTGGCGAACCCTCGGCGTGCTGGCGGTGGTGGCCGGGCTCGCGGTGGTCGCCGCGGTGGCCGGCACCGGCGGCGTGCTGCCCTCCGGCCCGCACGTGGCGCGGGTGAACATCGGCGGCATCATCCGCAACGACACCGAGCGGGTGGCGATGCTGGAGGCCATCGGCCGCTCGCCGGCCAGCGCGGTCATCATCGCCATCGACAGCCCCGGCGGCACCGTCACCGGCTCCGAGCAGCTGTTCAACGCGCTGCGCCGGCTCGCCGAGCAGAAGCCGGTGGTGGCGGTGGTGGAGGGCGTGGCCGCGTCCGGCGCCTATATCGCGGCGCTGGGCGCCGACCACATCGTCGCCCGCCGCAACGGCCTCGTCGGCTCCATCGGCGTGATCTTCCAGTATCCGGACGTCACCGAGCTGATGAAGACGGTGGGGGTCAAGATCGAGGATGTGAAGTCCTCGCCCCTCAAGGCCTCGCCCAATCCCTACAGTCCCACCACCCCGGAGGCCCGGGCGGCGGTCGAGGCGCTGGTGGCCGACAGCTACGGCTGGTTCAAGGGCCTGGTCGCCGACCGGCGCAAGCTCTCGGACGCCCGCCTCACAGAGGTCTCGGACGGCCGGGTCTTCACCGGCCACCAGGGCGTCGACCTGCAACTTGTGGACGAGGTCGGAGACGAGCGCACGGCTCGTGACTGGCTCGCCCGCGAGCGCGGCGTGCCGGCGGACCTCAGGATCCGCACCTGGAAAAATCGTGATTTCTCCAACGACTTCGGCTGGCTGCGCGGGGCTGCGGGCGCTCTGGCGGGGGCCCTCGGCCTGCCCGTGGCGGCGGACCTCCTGTCGCAGGCGGCACGGGGCACGATGGAGCGGGCTCAGCTTGACGGTCTACTGGCCCTCTGGCACCCTTCCGTGGGTAGGTGAACGCACATGCTGGATCTGTTGCGGGGTTCAGACTTCTCTCCCTCCAGGAACTTCCCACGCACTTTGATCGCCCTCCGCACCCCGGTGCCGGCGGGTTCGATCGCGAAGGACTGAACCCAGCATGATCAAGTCCGAGCTCGTCCAGAAGATTGCCGAAGCCAACCCCCATCTCTACCAGCGAGACGTGGAAAACATCATCAACGCCATCCTGGAGCAGGTGGCTTCCGCGCTGGAGCGTGGCGACCGGGTGGAGCTGCGCGGCTTCGGCGCCTTCTCGGTGAAGAAGCGCGATGCCCGCGTCGGCCGCAACCCGCGGACCGGCAAGCAGGTGGACGTCAGCGAAAAGACCGTGCCCTACTTCAAGACCGGCAAGGAAATGCGCGAGCGCCTCAACGCCGGTAAATAGGCAAGGCAAGAGTGCGACCCGACCCTATCGAACCGCCCGGCGGCTGCGTATGATCGGCAAATCGCTCTCTCAATCATCAATAGAGACGGATTTGCCACCATATTGAAGCGCTCATGGGTTCAATATGAGCGGGTCCAGATCCGGAGGCAGGTGCGGGCGTGCGACGGGTTCTTTCCTTCCTGATCGGTCTTCCCATCGCGGCGATCGCGGTGGCGCTGGCGGTTGCCAACCGGCGGCCTGTTCCGCTGTCCTTCGATCCGTTCTCGCCGGATTCCCCCGGCCTCACCATGATGGTGCCGCTCTACGCCATCATCTTCGCCTCGGTGATCGCCGGGATCGTGCTGGGCAGCATGGTCACCTGGATGCGCCAGGGCGAGTACCGCAAGGAAGCCCGCTGGGCCAAGCGCCAGAAGGCCCGGGAGGCGCGCCAGGCTGCCGAGGCCCGTGCCGAGGCCGCCGCCCGCGCGCCGCTCTCCCTGCCCCGCCCCCAGCGCTGATCCGAACCCGATAGAACGTCCCGGGCGCCATGCCCGCGGCCCGGGAGCCTGTTTCACGGGCCGCGGGTGAGGGCTGCGCGGAGTAGGCGGCATCCGCGGCCAGCGGCATCAATGCCCGGTGGGCCGCGCCTGCGCCCCTTCATGGGCGATCTGGATCCGCTCCATGGCGTACTTGACCGCCAGCGTCACCAGCGCCACCCCGGCCAGCACGGTGGCGGCGGCGAAGGCGCCGAGCACCTGGCTGTCCTGGTAGAGGAGCTCGATCTGCAGCGGCAGGGTCGAGGTCTGGCCGCGAATGTTGCCCGAGACGATGGAGACGGCGCCGAACTCGCCCATCACCCGGGCATTGGCCAGCACCGCGCCGTAGAGCAGGGCGTAGCGCACATTGGGCAGGGTCACGAACCACAGGGTCTGCAGCCCCGAGGCGCCCAGGCTCACCGACGCCTCCTCCTCCTCGCGGCCCTGGGCCATCATCAGCGGCACCAGCTCGCGGACCACGAAGGGGGCGGTGACGAACAGGCTCGCCAGCACGATGCCCGGCCACGCGAACATGATCTTGATGTCGTGCGCCTGCAGCCACGGCCCCAGCAGCCCCTGGCCGCCATAGACGAACAGATAGGCGACGCCGGCGATGATCGGGGAGATGGAGAAGGGCAGCTCCACCAGCGCCAGCAGCAGGTTGCGGCCGGGGAAGCTGAACTTGGCGACGGTCCAGGCGGCGGCGATGCCGAAGGCGAGATTGACCGGCAGGCAGATCGCCGCCACCAGCACGGTCAGGAACATGGCGTGCCGGGTATCGGGCCGCGCCAGCGCTGCCAGATAGGCCGGCAGACCCTGGCGGAACGCCTCGGCGAAGATCACCGCCAGCGGCGCCAGGAGCGCGACGAAGGTCGCCAGCAGCACCAGGGTCAGGATGGTCCGGCGCACCAGGGTGCCGTCGCCGACCCGGATGCGGTTGCGGTTGACCGGGCTCGCCATGGCCGCCTCAGTTGCCGCCCAGCGCATAGCGCTGGTGCCAAGCCTGAATGAGGTTCACCGTCACCAGCATCACGAAGGCGACGGCAAGCAGGGTCACCGCGATGGCCGCGGCGGCCGGATAGTCGTATTCCTCGATCCGGATGAAGGCGAGCAGGGCCACGATCTCGGTGCGGAACGGCAGGTTGCCGGCGATGAACACCACCGCCCCGAACTCGCCCAGCGAGCGGGCGAAGGCCAGCGACGACCCCGCCAGGAACGCCGGGAAGAGGGCCGGGAAGATCACCGAGCGGAAGATCCGCCCGTCGCTGGCGCCCAGGGTGGCGGCGGCCTCCTCCAGCTCCGGCTCCAGGTCCTCCAGCACCGGCTGCACCGTGCGCACCACGAACGGGATGGACGTGAACGCCATGGCGCAGGCGATGCCCGCCGGGGCGTAGGCCACCTTGATGTCCCAGGCGGCAAGCGGCGCGCCGAACCAGCCATTGGTGGCGAACAGGGTGGTGAGGGCAAGGCCCGCCACCGCGGTGGGCAGGGCGAAGGGCACGTCCACCAGCGCGTCCAGCAGCCGCTTGCCGGGAAAATCGTAGCGCACCAGAACCCAGGCCAGCGCCAGCCCGTAGACCGCGTTGAACACCGTGGCCACCGCTGCGGTGGTGAAGGTGACGCGGAACGCGGCGAGGGTGCGCGGCGAGCTCATGATCGCCCAATAGCCCGCCAGCCCCAGGTCCGCGGTCTTCAGCACCAAGGCGGCGATGGGCAGCAGGACGATGAGCGTGAGGTAGGTGACCGTCAGCCCGAAGGAGAGGCGAAAGCCCGGAATGACGCTGGCCGGCCGGCGGGACCACAGGCGGCGCGGGGCGGAGCTTTCGAAGGCACGCGGCGAGGTCTGGGAGCTATGCATGAACCTGGACACATGGACATGAGGCCCCGGCGCCGCTGCGACGCCCCCGGGGCTCAGACCCTTATGCCCGCTCCCATCCTATTTGTCATTGCGCGAGCGGTGAAAACATAAATCACAACATAATATGTGATTTCAGGTGATCATGATTCGCCCAAGGCATGGCGGCTGGCCGGCCGGTGCGGCCGCGCAGCCGGAAGCGCCCGGCGCTGCATATGCAGGCCAGGCAACCGAATGGCAGGACTTGCGAAAAAGTGAACGCCGAGGATCAGAAGCCGGGCAGCTCGAACGGGCCCGGCAGCGGATTGCGCAGGCCGGTGATGGGGCCGGGGCCGGCGGCGCTGCCGCTGAAGGTCGGGTAGTTGTAGCCCGGCGGGAAGGCGTAGTTCAGGTACGGCCGCGAGCCGGGCTTCACCACCGTGCCGGGATCCAGGAAGGAGCGCTTGCTCGCCTCCAGCTTCAGGGGCCGACGCTGGTGCTGCTGCGCTTCGGCCGCGCCGACGGCAGCCACCGAGACGGCGGCGGCGAGGGTGAGAAGCGGCACGAGACGCATGGAGACCTCCTGGAGACGGCACGGCGACCGTATCATGTCCGGATTTAAGGCACTCTTGTCGGCCGCGCAAGAAAACCGCCCCGCCGGACGGCTCCAAGATGCACGCCGCAGGAGCCTCGTGTCGCGACGGCAACACTGCCGCCCCAGCCTGCGGCTGTTTCCCGCACGCCCGGAGCGGGCGGCATCTTGCGCGCGACGCTCGCGCGGCAATTTGCATGCCGGGCGCAATCGGCCTAAAAGCTGCGGTTCCGGCCGGGACAGGTGGAGCCCGCCGGCAGATTCCGAGGAGCACCATGGGTTACAAGGTCGCGATCGTCGGCGCCACGGGCAACGTGGGCCGTGAGATTCTCGCGATCCTCGCCGAGCGGGGCTTTCCCGCCGACGAGGTGGTCGCCATCGCCTCGCGCCGCTCTCTGGGCGTCGAGGTCTCCTTCGGCGACAAGACCCTGAAAGTGAAAGCCCTCGACACCTACGATTTCTCCGACACCGACATCTGCCTGATGTCGGCGGGCGGCGCCATCTCCAAGGAGTGGGCGCCGAAGATCGCCGCCGCCGGCTGCGTCGTCATCGACAATTCCTCCCAGTGGCGCACCGATCCTGACGTGCCGCTGATCGTGCCGGAGGTGAATGCCGACGCCGTCGTGGGCTTCAAGAAGAAGAACATCATCGCCAACCCCAACTGCTCCACCGCCCAGCTGGTCGTGGCGCTGAAGCCGATCGCCAACGCGGCCGGGCTCGACCGAGTGGTCGTGTCCAGCTACCAGTCGGTGTCGGGCACCGGGGCGGCCGCGGTCGGGGAGCTCCTCGCCCAGTCGCGC
>CALMSN010000296.1 GCA_937872325.1 uncultured Xanthobacter sp.
GTCCGGGGTCGAGCGATTGTCGGTCGAATACAGCTCCTGACCCTGGCCATTATGACGGGTCTGAAGCGCATAGATGAGCGCGCCGCCAACACCGAGGCTCGCAGCGAGACCCAGACTGGCCAGCACCTTGCGGGATAGGCGTGTCACACGCGGCGGCTCCGCACGGAGCCGCATTGTCGCGGCCGGTTCGCCGGTCAGCGGCCGAGAGCCATCATCGTCAATTGGTTGGGGCTGGGGCGCCGAACCGGGCTTCCGACCTTCTTCCTTTCCGGGATCGAGTTCGTCACTCACGATGCCGACCTCCCGTCGGTTCGGGAGACGCGCACGCGCTTCTGGCTTTTGCCCGCGCCGAAACGCAGTTCGGCGGCGGCGAACATCCGATCGACGATCATGTAGTTGCCGCGCACGCGATAGTTCACCAGCTCGGAGGTGTCGCCCTCCGGTCCGACCACGAACAAGGGCGGCATCTCGCCCTGTCCGATGCCGCGGGGGAATTCGATGAACACCTGCTTGCCGTCATCGAAGGCGCGCAGCGGCCGCCACGGCGCGCGGTCGCCTGACACCTCGTAGCGGAAGTTGACGCGGGCGAGATCGATGCCGCCCGACACCGGCTGCGCGGCTTCGGCCTGGCTGTTCTGACGGCGTAGCGCGATGAGCTGGTCCTGCGGATATTGCCAGGACACCGACGCCATGTAGGTCGAGGGCGTCGCGCGCAGCTCCATGTGATAGGTGCGCCGGTCGGTGTTGATGACGAGATTGGTCATTAACTCGGCCCGGGTCGGCTTGACGAGGATGTGGATCTGCTTGGCTGCGCCGGCGCCGCTCTCGGTGTCGCCGATGATCCAGCGCACGGTGTCGCCGGCGGCGACGGGACCGGAGCCGACGAGCTGCTCGCCGGCCTGGAGCGCAATGTCGGTGATCTGCCCCGGCGAGGCATAGACCTGATAGAGCGCGCCATCCACGAAGGGATAGACCTGCATGGAGTTGATGAAGCCGTTGCGCACCGGCTGAACGCGCGCGGCAGCATTGGCCTGGTTCACTCGGGCCGTCGGGTCCGCGGACTCGGGCTCGGCCTTGCCGTCCTTGCCCACCGGCTTCAGCTGGCCGGGCAGCGGCAAGGGCTTCGGCAGCTCAACGATGCGCACCGGCCCCGGCGGCTCAGCCTTGAAGACGGCGGGCGGGGCATCGTCATATTCGATCTCCGGGGGCTTCTCGAAGGTGGCGCAGCCCGCCAGGGCCGATGTGCAAAGCAGGAGAAGCGGCAAGCCGGACTTCCGGAAAGACGGAAAGGAGAGGACGCGGAAAGCCGGCCTCCCGGATGTGCGGATGGCAGGCATCATTGTGCGAGTTCCTTCGACCAGTTGATGGCGTTGACGTAGATCCCCAGCGGATTGGCCCGGAGCCGATCCGCATCCCGCGGCGCCTGCACCGCGACGGTGAGGATGGCGCTCCAGCGGGAGGTGTCGGCGAGGCTGCCGTCCTGGAAGCGGCGCTCGGTCCAGGCGATGCGGAAGGAGTCCGGCGAGGCCCGGATCACGCTGGAGACCTCCACCGCCACCTGCTGCTTGCCGACCCGGGCGAAAGGATCATTGGCGCGGGCATAGTCGTTGAGGGCGATTGCTCCGGCCAGGGTCGTGTAGGCGTAGGCCCTGAGCCAGTTCTGGCGGACGATCACGGGATCGGCAGAGATGCTGCGGACCTCTTCAATGAAGCGGGCGAGGTGGAAGGCGATCTGGGGATCGGAGGGGCGATAGTCCGAGGCGGCCGGCGCGACCGCCTGCGCCTGACCGAGCTTGTCCACCTGAACCACCCACGGAACCACCGAGCCGCTCAGGGCCTGCCACGCCAGGGCGCAGGAGAGGCCGGCCGACAGGGCGAGGCAGCCGAAGGCCATGAGGCGCCAGTTCTTCGCCTGGACCCGGGCCGAGCCGATGCGGTCATCCCAGACCTGGGCCGCGCGCTGATACGGCGTCTCAGGCTCGGGGGAGCGGCCGTAATGGACCGACGGGCGCTTGAAGGGGGTCATGGGCGATCGCTTTCGGAGAGGGAGATGGACGACCCGCCGCCATGGCTGTCGCCGGATCGGACGGCATGGGTCGCGGTCTGGATGCCGTGGGCGACCTGCTGGGAGCGGCGCATGCGCCGGGCCCAATCGGGGGCATCGCCGGAGGAGGCCGGGTTGCTCGACGGGGCTGGGCCGGAGCTGCTGGCCGCCGCTTCGCCCGATGTGCGCGCCGAGCGCTGCAAGGGAGATGTCGCGGCCGCGCCGGCTGCTCTCGCCACGCCACCCAAACCGCTCCCGACACCGGAAAGGCCGGACTGGCCAGCGGCTCCCGCGCTGTAGGCGGATGCAGCACCCCCGGCGAGGCTCGCGCCCGCACGCGCCGCAGCGGCGGCTCCCGAGAACACGGCACCGGCTCCACGCACGGCAAGGCCCGCGGCGCCGGCTCCGGCGAGTGCCATGCCGCCGGCGGCAAGGCCCGTACCCACGGCGGCTCCGGCGCCGAGCTGCGGCGCGCCCGTGATCAGTCCCGTGGCGATTCCCGGCCCGAAGATGCCGAGCCCGAGGAGCGCGAGCGCGGCCAGCACCGCGGCTAGCGCCTGGCTGATGGTGGGCTGGGCATCGCCGTAGGAGGTGGTGAACTGGGAGAAGAGCCCCGAGCCGATGCCGATGATGACAGCGAGCACCATCACCTTCACGCCCGACGCCACGATGTTGCCGAGCACCTTCTCGGCGAGGAACGCGGTCTTGCCGAAGAAAGCGAAGGGGATGAGCACAAAGCCGGCGAGCGTCGTCAGCTTGAACTCGATGAGGGTGACGAAGAGCTGCACCGCCAGGATGAAGAAGGCGATCAGGATCAGCAGCCAGGAGACCAGCAGCACGGCGATCTGCACGGCATTGACGAAGATCGCCACCGGCCCGGCGAGCTGGCTTGCGGCGTCGAGCAGCGGCTGGGCGGCGGTGAGCCCCACTTCCGCAAGTCGCCCCGGCCGCAGGAATTCCGCCGTGCTGATGGCGGAGCCGCCGGCCTTGAGGCCGAGCCCGGCGAAGCTCTCGAACACGATCTTCGAGAGCGAGTTGAAGTTGCCGATGATCCAGGCGAAGAAGCCGATGGCGAGGGTTTTGCGCACCAGCCGGCGCATCACGTCCTCGTCGGCGCCCCAGGCCCAGAACAGGCCGGCGAGCGTGATGTCGAGTGCGATCAGGATGGAGGAGAGGCCCGTCACCTCGCCCTTGATCAGGCCGAAGCCGGAATCGATGTAGCTGGTGAAGGTGTTGAGGAAGGTGTCGATGACGCCCACGTCGTTCATGGCGTTGCTCCTTCCACGGGCTTGCCGAAGAAGCGGCGGCGGTTCGCCTCCCAGAGCGCGGCGCAGCGCGGATCGATGGGATTGGCCATCTCCAGCGTGGCGCAGCTCTTGAGGTCGGCCGAGGAGACGTTCCCTGCCTTCACGCTGCTGATAGTGACAGTCGGCTCGTGAGGCCTGCCTGAGGCGATGGCGAGGGCTGCGATCACCGCGCCCACAAGGCCGGCGACGACGAGGGTCCTGAGTGCAGTGCCCTGATCCATGGCCGCCCCTCAATTGCCGCGGAACATGGTGACGGCGGAGGACTGGTAGCTCGACCGGGTGGAGAAGCGCCGGTAGTGCTCCTGCCCCTCAGACACCGCCGTGGCACGCTCAGCTTCGGACAGCGCCTGCGCCCGGCCATTGGCGACCACCACCGCGGTGAGATCGGAGAGCTGCTGCGCCTGGAGCGCCTGGAGCTGGTTCCCTGCCTGCATGGCCTGCAACGCGCCGGTCGCCGCCTGGCTCTGGCCGACCAGTGTTGAGGCCTGGGTCCGGCCAATGTCGAGATTGCCGACGACGCCCGCCTGCACCCGCAGCGCATCCTGAAGACCGGCGACCGTGGTCTCCCAGCGGGTCTTAGCCTGGGTGACAAGAGCAGCGTCCGAGGTGCTCAGGGAAACCGAGCCGTACTGACCTTGGAACGCCCGGTCGATGGCGCCGACGTCATAAGCGATCTTCTGCGCCTGCCCGAGCAACTGCTGGGTCTGCTGGGCGGATTGCTGGAGCGCGCTGAGGGAGGAATACGGCAGGCTTGCGAGGTTGCGGGCCTGGTTGATCAGCATCTGTGCTTCATTCTGAAGCGAGGTGATCTGGTTGGTGACCTGCTGCAAGGCCCGCGCCGCCTGGAGGACGTTCTGGGCATAGTTGGAGGGGTCAAAGACCACGGCCTGTGCCGCGGCCGGCGCGAGAGGGCACATGAGGAGCGGCGCAGCGACGAGCGCCGCCCGCAGCATCAGGCGGATCATGAGCGTGTCTCCAGAAGGTCGAGGGTGGGGATGAGGTCGGCGGCCCAGCCGAGGCCCCGATGCCGTAGCCAGGCGGCGAGGAAACCATCGCGCCCATGCTCGGCGAGGATCAGCGAGAGCGCAGCCTGATCGGTCTTGGACCCGGCGGCGCACAAGGCGAGCGCCACCTGCGACAGCCCGAGCTCGAACAGGCGGCTGCCGCGTCGGGACTGGCAGTAATAGTCCCGCTTCGGGGTGGCCCGTGCGAGGATCTCGATCTGCCGGTCGTTGAGGCCGAAGCGCCGGTAGATGGCGGTGATCTGGGGCTCGACGGCCCGCTCGTTGGGGAGCAGCAGCCGCGTCTGGCAGCTCTCGATGATGGCCGGGGCGATGGCCGAGCCGTCGATGTCGGAGAGGGACTGCGTGGCGAAGACGACGCTGGCGTTCTTCTTCCGCAGCGTCTTAAGCCACTCGCGGAGCTGGCCGGCAAAGCCCTGGTCATCAAGGGCGAGCCATCCCTCATCGATGATGATGAGGGTCGGAGACCCGTTGAGCCGGTCCTCGATGCGGTGGAACAGATAGGACAGCACGGCCGGTGCCGCGGTGGTGCCGATCAGCCCTTCGGTCTCGAAGGCCTGGACGAAGGCCTGCCCCAGGTGCTCCGCCTCGGCATCGAGCAGCCGGCCATGGGCGCCACCGATACAATAGGGGCGTAGCGCCTGTTTGAGATCGTTGGACTGGAGCAGGACGGCGAGGCCGGTGAGGGTCCGTTCCTCGACGGGAGCGGAGGCAAGGGAGGTGAGGGTCGACCAGATGTGCTCCTTCACCTCCGGGGCGATGGAAACGCCCTCGCGGGAGAGGATCGCCGTGATCCAGTCGGCGGCCCATGAGCGTTCGGCGAGATCATCCACACGGGAAAGAGGCTGGAGCGCGACGCTGTCCTCGCTCCCATCGGACAGGCTCCCGCCGAGGTCGTGCCAGTCGCCGCCCATGGCGAGGGCGGCCGCCCGGATGCTGCCGCCGAAGTCGAAAGCGAACACCTGGGATCCAGCGTAGCGCCGGAACTGCAATGCCATCAGCGCCAGCAGCACCGACTTGCCGGCGCCCGTCGGCCCGATCACGAGGGTGTGGCCCACATCGCCAACGTGGAGGGAAAAACGGAACGGGGTCGCCCCCTCGGTCTTGCCGTAGAACAACGGCGGCCCGCCGAAATGCGCGTCCTGTGCCTCGCCCGCCCACACCGCCGACAGCGGGATCATATGGGCGAGGTTGAGGGTGGAAATGGGCGGTTGGCGGACATTGGCGTAGACGTGCCCCGGCAAGCTGCCGAGCCAGGCATCCACGGCATTGATCGTCTCGACCATGGCCGTGAAGTCCCGGCCCTGGATTGCCTTCTCCACCAGCCGGAGCTTCTCGTCAGCGATGCGGGGATCGGCGTCCCAGACGGTCACCGTCGCGGTAAGATAGGCGATGCCGGCATGGTCGGCGCCGAGCTCCTGCAAAGCGAGGTCGGCATCCACCGCCTTGTTGGCGGCATCTGAATCCACCAGTACCGAGGCCTCGTTGGTCATCACCTCCTTCAGGATGGCGGCGATGGACTTGCGCTTGGCGAACCACTGCCGGCGGATCCTGGTGAGGAGCCGGGTGGCGTCGGTTTTGTCGAGGAGAATGGCGCGGGTGGACCAGCGATAGGGAAAGGCGAGCCGGTTGAGGTCGTCGAGGATCCCCGGCGTCGTCGCCGTCGGGAAGCCGACGATGGTGAGGACGCGTAGATGCTCGGACCCCAGCATCGGCTCGAGCCCGCCGGTGAGCGGCTGGTCTGCCAGCAGGGCGTCGAGATACATGGGCGTCTCGGGAACGCGGACCCGCTGGCGCTTGGTCGAGACGCAACCGTGCAGATATGTGAGGGTCTCGGCATCGTCGAGCCAGCGGCACTCGGGCATGAAGGCCTCGACGAGCCGCAGGACTCGGTCCGTGCGGTCGACGAAGGCGCCGAGCGCCTCATAGGGATCGACGCCACCACGCGCGCGGCCTTCATAGAGCCAGCTCTCCGCCCGTGCAGCGTCCTCCGCCGGCGGCAGCCAGGTGAAGGTGAGGAAATAGCTGGATTCGAAATGGCTGCCGGCTTCCGCGAAGTCGGCCTTGCGCTCGGCTTCGACCAGCGCGGAGGCGGGATCGGGAAAGACACTCGCCGGATAGGCACCCGCCGGGTGTCGCTGGGCCTCCACAAAGAGTGCCCAGCCGGAGCCGAGGCGGCGAAAGGCGCTGTTGAGGCGACCCGCCGCCGCCACCAGTTCGGCCGGCACCGCGGAATCAAGGTCCGGCCCACGGAAGCGTGCCGTCCGCTGGACGCTGCCATCCTTGTTGAGGACGACGCCAGAGCCGACCAGTGCCGCCCAGGGCAGGTAGTCGGCGAGCCGGCTGGCGTGACGCCGGTATTCCGCGAGGTTCATCATGATGCGCCCCTCAGACCGACAGATGACCGGGGATGCGCAGATGGCGGCGCACCACATCGACGAAGAGCGGATCGCGCTTGGCGGCCCAGACGGCGGCGAGATGGCCCACGGCCCCGACCGCGAGCCCCACAAGCCAGAGCCTCAGCCCCAGCCCGACAGCACCGGCGAGGGTACCGTTGAAGATGGCGATTGCCCGCGGCGCGCCGCCGAGCAGGATCGGCTCGCTCAAGGCCCGATGGACCGGGACGGAGAAGCCCGGCACCCCGCCAATATCGCCCGGCATCAGACCAGCGCTCCGCCGCTGAAGGAGAAGAAGGAGAGGAAGAAGCTCGAAGCGGCGAAGGCGATGGAGAGGCCGAATACGATCTGGATCAGCCGCCGGAATCCGCCAGAGGTGTCGCCGAAGGCGAGCGCGAGGCCGGTGGAGATAATGACGATCACCGCGATGATCTTGGCGACTGGCCCCTGGATCGAATCCAGGATCGACTGCAGCGGCGTTTCCCACGGCATGGAGGAGCCGGAGGCGTGGGCCGCGGAGACAACACACACGCAGGCGGTGGCACCGGCCACGGCCTGCAGCAATCGGCGGTAGAATGGAGGGAGCGTGAAAGTCACAGGGAGGTTCCTTCTTCGGATGGAGCGGTGATGGGGATGACGCGGTAGTCGCCGTCGGGCCCGAGACCTTCGACGTGAGAGAGCTCGGAAAGGCGGGGCGCGGAGCCGCGGCCCGACAGCACGGCGATGAGGTCGATGGTCTCGGCGATCAGGGCCCGAGGTACGGTGACGACGGCTTCCTGGATGAGTTGCTCGAGACGCCTCAAGGCCCCGATGGCGCTGCCGGCGTGGATGGTGCCGATGCCCCCAGGGTGGCCTGTGCCCCAGGCCTTCAGGAGGTCAAGGGCTTCGGCACCTCGGACCTCGCCGATGGGGATGCGATCCGGCCGCAGGCGCAGCGATGAGCGGACGAGGTCCGAGAGCGAGGCGACGCCGTCCTTGGTGCGCATCGCTACAAGGTTGGGGGCTGCGCATTGGAGTTCTCGTGTGTCCTCGATGAGGACGACGCGTTCGGAGGTCTTGGTCACCTCGGCGAGCAGCGCGTTGGTGAGCGTGGTCTTGCCGGTGGAGGTGCCGCCGGCGACCAGGATGTTGGCGCGGGAGGCGACGCCATGGCGCAGGGCTTCGGCCTGCGGCGCAGACATGATGCCGGCGGCGACATAGTCGTCGAGCGTGAAGACGGCGGCGGCCGGTTTGCGGATGGCGAAGGTCGGGGAGGCCACGACGGGCGGGAGCAGGCCTTCGAACCGCTCTCCCGTTCCCGGCAGTTCGGCTGACACCCGCGGGGCGCCGGCATGGACCTCGGCGCCGATATGGTGCGCAACGAGGCGGACGATGCGTTCGCCATCGGCGGCGGCTAATCGCTCGCCTGTATCGCGAAGCCCCTCGGACAGCCGGTCGACCCACAGGCGCCCGTCCGGATTGAGCATGACCTCGACGACGGCCGGGTCTTCAAGAAGGCGGGTGATCATCGGGCCAAGCGCGGTGCGCAACATGCGTTCGCCGCGTGTCAGGCCTTCCGAACTGTGAGGTGAAGTCGCCATCTCATCCCCGCCCATGCCGGGGATGATTAAAAGAGCCGGAAATTGGGAGGTTTCAACAAGCCAATGCGGCCGTCGCGGTCTGGCGTGCAGATACTTAAGAACGGCGGGATGCTGCTATTGTACCTGAGGACCGAAGACTCGGAGCAGAGGACATCGCAGACGACGAGAGCGCAGCATGCTGCTGTTGGAGCCTAATCGGCATTCACGTGGAGCGGTTCAAAATGCCCCCCGCCAGTTTCTAGCCGGGGGTCGGAATTGACCTGTCGCACATGTCCGCTCGCAGGGATTCTGGTAAGTCATCCGGGTTGCTAAATGCTGCCCATTGTCTCCAATAGCCGGAACGCTTCGCGTAACATTGCAGGGAGCCTGGCTCGCGCATTCTCCAAGTTTATAGCAACTGACGTTGCCCCCAAGTTTTATCCAGCGTCACGTTCGTTCTGGCGGTTGGATTTGGCCTTGTCGTCCGGGTGAGCGACGGGATCTGGCGCGGAGCTTTTGGCCTGGCGCAGCGGCAGATCCCGTCGCGGGTGGAAGGTGGCGGCGAAGGCGGAGGGGGTCTGCCAGCCGAGGGCGGAGTGCGGGCGTGATCCATTGTAGTCGGACCGCCACCTGCCCAGGGTCGCTCTGGCCTCGCCGAGCGTCGAGAACAGCGTCTCGTTGAGAAGCTCATCCCGCAGGCGGCCGTTGAAGCTCTCGATGAAGGCGTTCTGCATCGGCTTGCCCGGCGCGATGTAATGCCACCCGACCTGTGCCGCGTCCGCCCAGGCGAGGATGGCATTGGATGTGAACTCGCTGCCATTGTCGCTGACGATCATCCCCGGCCGGCCGCGCTCGGTCACGAGGCGATCCAGCTCCCGGGCCACCCGCACGCCGGACAGCGACGTATCCGCCAGCAGGGTGAGGCATTCCCGGGTGCAGTCGTCGACGACGGTGAGGATGCGGAAGCGACGGCCACAGGTGAGCTGGTCCGACACGAAGTCGAGCGACCAGCGCGCGTTCGGCCGCATCGGGATCGCCATGGGGGCCCGCGCCCCGATGGCCCGCTTGCGGCCACCACGGCGCCGCACCTTGAGACGCTCCTCGCGATAGAGCCGGAACAGGCGCTTGTGGTTGACCGTGAAACCCTCCCGCTTGAGCAGCACGTGCAGGCGCCGATAGCCGAAGCGACGCCGTTCGTGGGCGATGGCCTTCATGCGCTCACGCAGGGCGCCGTCATCGCCCCGCTTTGCCCGGTATCGCATGGTCATGCGGCAGAAGCCGGTGGCTTTACACGCCCGCCGTTCGCTCATCCCGTGGTGCCCCATGAGATGGGCGACAGCTTTGCGCTCGGCAGCGGGCGTCACCACTTCTTTCCCAGGAGATCCTTCAGCGCGACATTATCCAGCATGGCATCGGCGAGCATGCGCTTCAGCTTCGCATTTTCGTCCTCCAGCGCCCGCAGCCGCTTGGCTTCCGACACCTCCATGCCGCCGAACCGGGCCTTCCACTTGTAGATGCTGGCGTCACTGACCCCGTGCTTGCGGCACAGATCGGAGACAGGCACTCCGGCCTCGTGCTCCTTCAGGATCGAAATGATCTGCTCTTCCGTGAACCGGCTGCGCCTCATGGTCTGGTCCTCTCAATGGGCCAGAACGAACTTCAATCTGGATTAGCCAGGAGGGGCAACGTCACAACCAATTCGCCTGGGCGAGGCGTGGACGTGAAGGTTGGCTGGCATCTAACGTATGATTATTGCACTTATAAATCATGAACTTGAATGAGATGGTCCCGTGCGATGGGGAAGATCGAACCGAAGAGAACGCTTAGAAATGTCGTCGATCTGGACTCGATGCAAACGATCTCGAGTGATCAGCTCTTGAGCCTGCATCCGGACGACTATCAGGTCATCCGGAGATCGGCGACCCGGGCACGTTTGGATCGAAAGTCCCGATATGTGTGCGGGCAATGCGGATATGCGGTCTATGCGCCGAGGGAAGGGCGTACCGGCCAGCCATACTGGAAGCATCATCCCGGCGCCCCTGAGGATTGTCCGTGGTGGACTGGCACCCCATTGGGAGTGGACGAAGTCAGTCGCAGGCAGTTTCAGGGTGCGCAGGAGAGCCCGCTCCACGTCGCGATAAAAACCGTTGTCGGAGAACTGCTGCGTCTGGATATCCGCACCGCGCCCGACAGCGTGGTCATCGATGAATATTTAATCATGAAGGACGGGAAACGTCGTCCCGACATTCGAGCCATTTATGGCGGTGTACCACTTGTCGTGGAGGTGCAACTCGCGGCCACCCAGATTCCAATCATCGTTCAGCGCGAAGATTTCTACGATGAACTAGCCTATCGGCTATTGTGGCTGACGTGGAATTTCCAGCCTCCGTTGACTGAGGGGCGCCTTCTAAGTTCGTTCGAGGATATTTTCTACTCGCACAATAAGACTCTGTTTTCGATGGATGACGAGACCGTCAGTTTGTCGCGACAGATAGGCGAGGTAATCCTTCGAGTGTTTTGGAAAGGCGGCGACGGATGGCTTTCCAGGCTCGTCAAGCTGTCGGAGCTAAACTGGCTATCTAGCGGCCGGGCATTCGCGGTCGCGCCAGTGCCACACTGGAACGAGGATTTTCTCGTGAGATGGCGCGCGGCGACCGGCGGGCATGGAACCCAATGGCCCGAGCGCGGGGTGCTTCTTGCCGAACTCGCCGCCCAACTGACGTCCCCGGATATAGATAGCCGTGAGCTTAAGGACACTGACGATCTGATCAACTGCCTTCTTTCGTTGCTGGACGGCCGGCCAGTGGGATCTCAGCAGAAGAACATCGTCGAGTTGCTGAACACGTTCCTCGGTGTCGAGCCCCGGTATCGTTTCGCCCGCGTTGTCCGGCGGTTCGCCGAGCTTTGCGGACGACAAGAGGCACTCAGCACTAGGAGTGTCCAGACCAAACTTAGAACGGCGTTGGCAGCCCCTCAGGACGATCCGGCAAGTCTCACCGGCCGTATCGTGCTGAGGCTGTTTCCCGACATTTTTGCGCGACGCGCCATCGACGCGGACAACGCGTCGGCGTCTTGAACACAGCATGAATGGGAGAGCATATTGCCGGGACCATCAGAGAAGACGATCCGACGACTGTTCGCAATGTCGGGAAACATGTGCACATTTCCGGGATGCTCATCCCGAATATTCGAAGCGACGGGAACAGTGACCGGCGAGGTCTGCCATATTCGGGCTCAAAGCTCAGGTGGCCCTCGGTTTGATAGCACGCAGACAGAGGACGCACGGCACGCCTTCGCGAATTTGATCCTGCTATGCCGCCGGCACCATAAGATCATTGACGCGGAGCCCGGACTCTATTCGGTCGACACTTTGGAGGAGATCAAGACGATCCAGGAAGAACATCTCGGCCGCCCCAAGCAGGAAACGGATGGTTTCTTTGCCAAGGTTCTGCTTAATGCGATGTCGCGTATTGAGACCAGAAACAATACGGGCAATGTGGTCATCGGTAGCCTTGGCGCAATCGTGGCCGGAACCCTGAATTTCAAGGGTTCGGGAAAAGCTCCTAGGTTCCAGACCGCGGCCGGGACAATCGGTGCCGATCAGGAAGCAAGCCGATATGTCCAATATCTGATCAGGCAATACAATCAATTCGCCTCGGCCGACACCTCGCGGGCGACGAAATTCAACCATGCCGTGATTTCGAAGAATATCGAGTCCAGGTTCCGCTCCTCCTGGCGGGACACGGCGATGGAGAGGTTCGCCGAGGTCTGCGTGTATCTCCAGGAGCGGATCAGGAAGACTCGAGTCGCCAAGTCAAACTCGGTGAAAGGGCACCGATCATTCTCAACATTCGAAGATTACACACGAGAGACCAAGCGCGCGCCATAGGAGGGCTTTCCAAGCTTGGCTCTGACCTGAGCCCCAGAACCTCCTCCAGATTTGGGTAGAGTCCGTCGATCACGGAGACGGACGATGCGAGCCTCACGGTTCACAGAGGAACAGATCATCGGGATGCTGAAGGAGCAGGAGGCGGGCGCGAAGACCGCTGACGTCTGCCGCAAGCACGGCATCTCCTCGGCGACCTTTTACAAGTTCAAGGCCAAGTACGGCGGCATGGACGTGTCCGATGCCCGGCGGCTGAAGGCGCTTGAGGAGGAGAATACGCGGCTGAAGAAGCTGCTGGCCGAGCAAATGCTCGACAACGCGATCCTGAGGGATGTCAGCTCAAAAAATGGTGACGCCCGATGCGAGGCGCAAAGCCGTGGCTCATGCCTGTGCGGCGCACGGGGTGAGCCAGCGTCGGGCGTGCCAGGCGCTGGGCGTCGATCGCACCAGCGTGCGCTACCGAAGTGTGCGTCCCGACGATGCACCCCTGAGGGAGGCCATGCGGGCCGTGGCCGGCGAACGCCGCCGCTTCGGCTATAGGCGCATCCACATCATGCTGAGGCGCCAGGGCATCGTCATGAACCAGAAGAAGCTGCGCCGGCTGTATCGGGAAGAGAAGCTTCAGGTTCGCCGGCGTGGGGGACGCAAGCGAGCGCTCGGCACGAGGCGTCCCATCCTGGTGCCGGATCGGGTCAACGTCCGCTGGAGCCTCGATTTCGTGTCGGATGCCTTCACGGACGGTCGGCGCTTCCGGGTGCTGGCCGTCGTCGACGACTTCAGCCGGGAGTGTCTGGCGCTGGTGGCCGACACCTCGCTCTCGGGCCTTCGGGTGACGCGCGAGCTCGACGCGCTGCTCGCCATTCGAGGCAGGCCTGCAACCATCGTTTCCGACAACGGCACGGAGCTGACTTCGATGGCAATTCTCAAATGGTGCCAGCAGACCGGCGTCGAATGGCACTACATCGCTCCCGGCAAGCCCATGCAGAACGGCTTCGTCGAGAGCTTCAACGGCCGCTTCCGGGACGAATGCCTGAACGAGACCCTGTTCTCGAGCCTGGCGCAGGCCCGTGCCGCCATCGCCGCATGGAAGGAGGACTACAATATGAACAGGCCCCATTCCGCCCTCGGCCATCGATCCCCTGCCGAGTTCGCCGCAACAATCGCACTGGAAATCCAGGCCGCCTGAGGCCAAAAATGAAACCTAGGACTCTCTCCTAAGCCGGAGGAGAAAAGGGGCTCAGGTCAGCTCCTGTAACATAATACCGTATGGCTTTGGCGGATTCCGCGTAGTGGCGGGATAGCAAAGGGGCAGGAATATGTAGAACCATGCGGCCAGCTTCTGGCGCACTGTGCTCATAGTCGCGGTGTGGGAGCGGCCTTGTCCTCCGTGACCTCTTGAATGAGCTTCGGTCCCTTCGCGAGCCGCCGTCCCAGTGCCGCGACAAACGCTTCATACCGCTCCCCCGCTTTTGCCCTGGCTGCCTGGGCCGCGGGTTCGGGCAGGGCCGGCGTCGTGGTGAGCCAGAAACGGATGAACACGGCCAACGTCTCGACCGAGATGCCGACGTCGCGCTCCATCCGCGTCATCCGTCTGTCCAGTAGATCCAGGCGCTTGGCGATCGCGGCCTCGCGTCGTTCGGTGGCGTCCGGGGACAGGAACGACGCGATGGCAGCCTCGGCGACCAGCGACTGAGGCTGGTCCCGGCGCGCAGCGTAATCTGCGAGCAACGCCATGGTGTCCGGATCGAGATAGACAGTGATCTGCGCCTTCTTCTTGCGTGGGGCCATCGCCGTCACAGCTCCATGCCGTCGCGGGGGTCGAGCGAGACCTGACGTGCCACCCCCTGCATGACGCGCGTCATGCGGCTGTTTCGGGCGACGTCGTCCTCACCCTCGTCCGCGAGATCGATCTCGAACTCGTTTCGGGGTTGCGCAGGGGTCTCGACCGGCGCCACCCGCGCCAGCTCCGGCTGGCGCCGACGCTCTGACCCGGTGGTGTCATCATCGTCAGTCCCCTCAACCATGAGGCTCAGTTGCGAGGGCACCGGCAGCGGCAGGATCGTCCAGTCGTCGGCCCTCCGCTCCCTTGGTTCCGAAAACTCCGGCGGCGGGAGGATCCGCTCCTTGAACCGCTCATCCTCATAGTACCGCGCCTTCTTTGCCCGGATCGGGGGCGTGCCTGCGACCATGACGATCTCGTCGGAGGGCGGAAGCTGCATCACCTCGCCCGGCGTGAGGAGCGGGCGTGCCGTCTCCGAGCGCGACACCATGAGGTGACCGAGCCAGGGCGACAGCCGGTGGCCGGCATAGTTCTTCATGGCCTTCATCTCGGTGGCGGTGCCGAGGGCGTCGGAGACGCGCTTGGCGGTGCGCTCGTCATTGGTGGCAAAGCTCACCCGCACATGGCAGTTGTCGAGGATGGAGTTGTTCGGGCCATAGGCCTTCTCGATCTGGTTCAGCGACTGAGCGATCAGGAAGCTCTTGAGCTCGTAGCCCGCCATGAACGCGAGGGCGCTCTCGAAGAAGTCGAGCCGCCCCAGCGCCGGAAACTCGTCCAGCATCAGGAGGAGCCTGTGGCGACCGGCTTTGGCCTGAAGGTCCTCGGTGAGGCGGCGCCCGACCTGGTTGAGGATCAGGCGAATGAGCGGCTTGGTGCGGTTGATGTCCGAGGGCGGCACGACGAGATAAAGGGTGGTCGGCTGCCGGCGTGCTACGAGGTCGGTGATGCGCCAGTCGCAGCGCCGGGTCACCTCGGCGACCACGGGATCGCGGTAGAGCCCGAGGAAGGACATGGCGGTGGAGAGCACGCCGGAGCGCTCATTCTCGGACTTGTTGAGAAGCTCCCGTGCCGCGCTGGCGATCACCGGATGGGGACCCGCCTCGCCGAGGTGCGGCGTCGTCATCATGGCGGCGAGCGTCGCCTCGATGGGGCGCCTGGGGTCGGAGAGGAAGACGGCGACGCCGGCGAGGGTCTTGTCGCGCTCGGCATAGAGCACATGGAGAATGGCGCCGACGAGCAGAGCGTGGCTGGTCTTTTCCCAGTGGTTGCGCTTTTCCAGTGAGCCCTCGGGGTCCACCAGGATATCGGCGATGTTCTGGACGTCGCGGACCTCCCACTCCCCGCGACGAACCTCCAGCAGCGGATTGTAAGCGGCCGATTTCACATTGGTGGGGTCGAACAGCAACACGCGCCCGTGCCGTGCCCGGAAGCCGGCGGTGAGCTGCCAGTTCTCGCCCTTGATGTCGTGGACGATGGCAGAGCCTGGCCAGGTGAGGAGCGATGGGACGACGAGGCCCACGCCCTTGCCCGACCGGGTGGGCGCGAAGCACAGGACGTGCTCGGGCCCGTCATGGCGCAGATAGTCCCCTCCATGGCGGCCGAGCACTACCCCGTCGGATCCGAGAAGACCGGCTGAACGGATCTCGTCCGGCTCGGCCCAGCGGGCGGAACCGTAGGTCTCGACCCGCTTCGCCTCCCGGGCCCGCCAGACCGACAGGCCGATGGCGATCGCAATGGACAGGAACCCGCCCGAGGCCGCGATGAAGGCGCCTTCTGTGAAAATCTCCGGCGCATAGGCATCGTAGAAATACCACCACCAGAAGAAGGCCGGCGGGTGATAGACGGGCCAGTACCCCAGCACGAACCAGGGTGAGCCGAGTTGGTCCTGGAAGCCCAGCCGCCAGGCGACATATTCCGTCGCCCCCCAGGTGGTGGCGAGCACGATGGAGAAGACTGCGAGGATCTGGCCCCAGAGGATCTTGGTCGCGGACATCCGGCGGTCCTTTTGCGCTTGAGGTCAGAGGCCGAGGCCGCGCTTGCGGCCGAAGGACCAGTCGATGCCACCATCGGACCGGGCGACACCGGAGACGTGCTTGCCGAGCTGCTTCTCGAGCGAGGGCGTCCAGGGCACGAGCTGGAAGCCGAGGCCGTCGTCGATCATGGCGAAGCGGCCTGAGGCCAGGGCGAAGCGCTGGCGATAGGTGCCGGTGACGTACTCACCAGTCCCGGCACGTTTGAAAGGCTGCCCGTTCCCGGCGGCGAGCCGCTCGCCCAGTGCGCTTATCTCCTGCCGGCGCAACGTCTCGATGAGGTCGCGAGCGAAGACGATGTGTTGGCCCTGACGCTGGGCGAGGCCTTCGGCGACCAGATGTACGGCACGGCGGTCCATGGCATCCCGCACATCGCCGCCGAAGCCGTTGTCGGAGAGGGAGGCGGGCTCGCGGGCGAGCGCCTGCCGGTCGAGCCAGGTCGCGCCCGCCGCCGTGACCTGTCGCTCGATGTCGAGGTCCGAGCGGACCGCGAGCGCGGCCCGTTGTTGGCCGTGGGCATCCTCGAACCTCCTCAGCTCGACGATGGAGCCGGGAGCGCCATCGCCTGCCGCATCGAGGTCGGGCAGCCTGATGTGGTGGGTGCGCCCGTCGACGCCGTCGACCACGGCATAGGCCGTGCCCTTCAGCTCGTCGTCGAGGCCGCGGTCGACCAGGCGGCCGATGATGGGTGCATCGAGGTGCTCACCAGAAAGCACATAGCTTGCGGTACCGCGCTCGATGCCCTGCGAGGTCAGAGCCCGGTGCATACGCTTGATGATGTCGCCGCGCTCGCCCAGCGCGCGGAGCGTGGCCTCGGCCTTCTCGTCGATCACCCACTGGCCGGGGCCGACCTGATCGGCGAGTCCGATGGTTTCGAGCTTGCGCAGTCGTCCGACCTTCAGGGCATGGAACGCGTCCGGCTGGCGATCGGCATGGGGCGCGACGTCGATCACGCCGGTCTCGTGCTGGTCCCGGACCAGTTGACGGTCGAGCTGCGTCCACCTCTCCGCCTCCACTTGCCGCTCGATGGCGCGGCGGATGTCGAGGTCGGTGTGCGGCCCCAGCTCCTGGGTGACCAGATCCTGTGCGCGGGCGCGCATGCCCTCCTTGATGTAATCGCGGGAGATGACGAGGTCCTGGCCGTCGTCGGTCTGGCCACGCACCAGGATGTGCAGGTGGGGGTTGTCCGTGTTCCAGTGGTCGACGCCGACCCAATCCAGCTTCGTGCCGAGGTCCGTCTCCATCTGGCCCACGAGGTCGCGGGCGAAGGACCTCAGGTCGGCCATATCCGCCGCGTCCTCGGGCGACACGATCAAGCGGAAATGGTGCCGGTCGTCAGCGCATCGCTCCGCAAAGGCGCGGCCATCTTCCTCCTCGGCGCCCGGCCCGAACAGGCGGGCCTTCTCCCCGTCCTGGGTCGCGCCCTCCCGGCGCAGGTAGGAGAGATGCGCGATCAGCGGTGTGGCGCGGGCGGTGTGGCGCACCACGCGGGTCTTGATGACGACGACGCGCGAGCGACCCGTGAGCAGGCGGTTGGCCTGGATGCTCGCCGTCCGCCCGCGGCCGAAGTGCGAGCGGGTGCCGGAGGTGAGGCGGCCGGATCGGGAGACGTGGCCACCGGCCTTCTGGGCCGCGGCGAGGGCCTGGGCGATGAAGGGACGGGCCCTCTGGGCACGGGACGAGCGGATGCGGCCGGGCCGGACGCGGAATTCCCGGTCATCGGTCATGACGCGCCCCTGCAAGGTGGGGGAAGGCCAACAGGATCAGTGACTTGAGTACTCGATGCACATTGTCGAGCAGCAGCGCAATGTGCGTTTGGCTCAAAATTCCCAAGCAAAAACAACCGCCCGACCTCAGCGCACCTTGCGCCCTTTTATCTCGCCCTCCTAATCGGTCGTATTTCCACTGCTCTTGCGGACATCGTCGTTCATCCTTCCCGATGCGAGAATATACTATGCTGTTCGCCACGGCACGCCTCCGCTCGCGGGCTTCGAGTTCCGATGCGCCTTGCACTCCTCCGCGCTCTGCGACGGGGTGTTCCGGCTGCACGTCGGCAGCGCTCGAACCGTCGCGGCGCACTTTTCCATCGGATTGACGGAGCATCGTCACAGGCAATCGAGCGCGGTCCGGCCGTCTTCCGATCGGCACAGCCGCAGGCAAGATAACGTGCGTTCCGTCGGTCCTGGTCTGCATCGGTCCTCATCCGCCGAGGGCGGATCTCCATGTTCAGAATGGCGTCCGTCAGTTGCGGGCGCGCTGCATGTCTCGTGTCAGCAAGTTGCTCATCGGTGGGCTCCCAGGAGCTTGCGATCCTTGGTGTGCGCCCGCTGCGCGGCGTCGGCAGTGCTCGCTGCCGGATCGCCGAGATAGAAGGTGCCGTCGCTCCACATGGCGTGCATGATGACGGCCAGTTTGCGGGCCACGGCGACGCACGCCTTGCGATGGCAGGAGCGCTTGGCGATCTCCTGGCCCCAGGCCTTCACCTTGTCCTTGCCCTTGAAGCGGGTCAGCAGTCCCGATGCCGCCTCGTAGAGCGCGCGGCGCACATCAGAGTCCCCAGCCTTTGAGATACGCCCCTGCACGTCGATCGATGTGCCCGACTGCCATCGCCTGGACGTCAGCCCGAAATAGGCGGCAACGTCGCGCGAGCGGCGGAAGCGGGACGGGTCGTCGATCGCCGTCATGAAGCTGAGCGCCGTCACCGGCCCGACGCCTGGGATCGCCATGAAGCGCCGGCACAGCTCGCTTTGCGCCACCAGCTTCACGACGAGATCGTGCAGCCGGCAATACTCCTTCCACAGCGCGGCGCGCGCCGACAGCATGGCGTCCATGAGCTCGCAGGACAGCGGATCGTCGGCCACCGCCTCCCGCACCGCCTGGTCGAACTTGCCGCGCGAGGTGCCACCGAGCTTGATCCCGAAGCTCTTCAGCGAGTGGCGGATGGCGTTCTCGAGATCGAGGAACTTGCGCTTCAGGTTGCGTCGATGCGTCAGCAGCAGGCGCATCCGGTAGCAGCTTTCCGTCTTCACGTGCGCCTGGCGGAACCAGCCTGTGCGCATGATGTGGGCGATCCCGAGGGCGTCCGCTGCGTCGGTCTTGTTGCGCTGGGCCGACATCGCGGCCCGCACATGCTGCGTCTCCAGGCAGATCGCCGGCAGGCCGAGCTTCTTGAGCTCGGGATGGAGCCAGGGCGACAGCGAGCCGGCCTCGTGGCCGACACGCTTCAATCGCCCAACGAAGGGCTTCAGCACCGCCAGCAACGCCTCCGGCTCGGTCGCCACCTTCACCGTCAGATGTACTTCACCGCGATCATCGACGACGCACACCGCCGTCTCCTCGATGGCCACGTCCAGCCCGCAAAAGAAGTCCATCACCCGCCTCCTGCGTTGCGTAACGCGGGAGATTTTACCGGGCGGCGAAGCTGTTGGTGGCGCGCTCTTCGGCGGGGAACCGTCCTGCCGATTACGGGCGGCAATCGGACGGTTGTGTCCTGCGTCTCCCATCCCGCCCCTCGCCTGAACACGAGAGGCCCCGCCAATCTGCGAATGAGCCCGGTCGTGGTCATTGCACGCCTCCAGAGCCGCCACGGGCGACGAACAGGCCAGCAGACTGCGGAACGATGGCCGAGATATCGCGCACGTCAGGTGTCGGCTGAGCATGATCCGTTGACATTGGATCTGCCGCTGACGTGCGCACTGGCTGCACGGCGAAGATCGGAGCTTGAGCCCAGGAGGGTGTCTCGACCGCCGGCGGAGAGGGTGATTTCGGCGCGGAAGGTTCGGCTTCGCCGCGCGCGATGTCCGGCGCCAACTTGTCGACGTAAGCGCGCGTCTCCGGGGGCAGCGGGCGTCCCTTCCGAGAGGCCTCGTAGCGGCCCGGCCCCGCATTGTAGGCGGCGAGGAAGCCAGGATTGCCGTAGCGATCGAACAACTCCCGCAGGTAGGCCGCACCCGCCATGATGTTGTCGTGCGGGTCGTAGGGGTCGTCGCCGAGGCCATAGTGGACACGCAGTTCAGCCCAGGTCTGCGGCATGATCTGCATCAGCCCCATGGCGCCTTTTGGCGAGGTAGAGCGCGCGTCGCCGTCGCTTTCGGCGCGCATGACGGCCCGGATCCAGGCTGCGGGAATGTCGAAACGCTCCACCGCTTCCGCGATGAAGTCGGCGTAGCGATCGCTTGACGACGGCGGGTTTTGTGGCCCTCGTGTTTCCGCCGCCATGGCTGTCATTGACCAGCCGCAGAGCACTCCGGAAAGGAGAAGAAGGACCAGCGCACGAGGGCAAATGAGCACGCGCATCGGTCCGCACGCGCCATCACAGGCGCGCAAAAACAGTCTCGTCCGCGGCATGACGGCCTCTCGACGTGTGATGAAGGTGAAGATGGTCGGTCGCCCTCAGCGCGTCGGCGCACGCCAGACGAAGTGCCCATCGCCGGCCTCATCGGTGTAGAGCGGCACGGCGCGGCCGATCACGGTGCTGGCGGGCAGTGGCCCGAAATACCGCCCATCGAGACTGTCGGGCACATCGAAGTTCATGAGGAAGAGCTCGCCGTGGGCGATGCGACGGCATCCGCGCCAGACCGGCAGGGGACGTCCCATGCGGTCGCGCTCCAGCGCCTCACCGTAAGCCACGCCATCGACGGTGATGGTGCCGTCTTTGCGGCAGACCTCCTGCCCGGGAAGCGCCGCCACGCGCTTCATCAATGGGACGCCGGCGCCCACATAGGCGCGCTCCACCAGGAAGCGGGCGAGCGCTGCCGGCGGCGTGATGGCGAGGAGGTCCATGACATCGAGCCTGCGCGCGGGCTCGATTTCGTAGAGCCCGACGGGCGCGCTGGCGGAGACGTTCCACACCAGCTTGAGCGGTGTCGGAACAAAGGCGGCCGCCGCCGCCCCCATCACCGAGAAATACGTCACCATGACATAGCCGAAGCGGGTCATTCTTCGCACTCCCGCCGCTTGAGCCACGCGTGATGGCGCTCAGTCGTGTAGGCGCGGGGCATGTGGCCGGCGATCAGGCGGTTGTGGACGTGCCGCCAGTGGTCGGGGGCGACATCCGCGCCGTTGACGCCGATGGCCTCGACGGCATCCACGTGCTGGAGCACTTTCTCGACCTTCGGCCAGCCGTCGGCGCGCAGCAGGATCTCTCCGCCGGGACGCACGAAGGGCAGCGTCTGGTAGGCCTCGCCGGGTGCGACGGCGCGCACGATGTCGATGCGCGACACCACGGTGCCGAAGTCGTTTGCAGCCCAGCGGACGAAGGCGAAGATGGAGTTCGGCGCAAACGATACGATGCGGCGGCTACGGTCGAGAGTTTGTGCCTGCGCAGGCCGGCCGAAGCGGATCCAGTTCTCGATCCGCTTCTCGATCCAGGTCAGCTCCACATGGGTGAGCGGGTCTGGGGTCGGCGCGGCGGGTGATGGGGCGATGGGTTTGGGAACAGAGGATGGCACCGGCGGGCTCATCATGAGGCCTCTCCTGATGTCGGGGGAAATTCTCGGGCGAGGAGATCGCGGAGCATGTCCGCGACGGTCTGGCCGCGACCGAAGGCGGCGATCTTGATGCGCCCGCGCAGGTCGGGCGTGACGTCGATGGTGAGCCGCGCGGTAAAGCCGCCGGTGACGTCATTTGACGTCTTCGCCTCCGCAGCCTTGATCCACTGCTCCGGATCAGCCGGCCGCGCGGCGAAGCCCTTGCGGGTCGGCGGTGCGCTCATGGTAGGCGTCCATAACCGGCGAGACCGACGATCTCCGCCGCCAGCGCCGTGATCTCGCGCGCAGCCGGGCCACGTTCGTCCAGCTCGCTGACGAGCCGCCCGGACTGTGCCGACATGGCGAAGGCGACGCGCTGGCCAATGGTGGTCGCGAGCACGGGCGGATCGTGATCCGCCAGCGTCTCGGCCGTCTCACGGGCGAGCACGGTGCGGGCACCGCAGCGGTTCAGCACGAACCGCGCAGCAAGCGCCGGTCGGTAAATGCGCGCCTCATTGAGGAGCGCGAGCATCTCCGCGGAGGCCCAGCCATCGAGCGGCGATGGCTGCGCCGGGATCAGCACGAGGTCGGCGGCGAGGAGCGCCGAGCGCATGAGGCCGGCGACGCGGGGCGGCCCGTCGATGACCACATGGTCGGCATCCCGCGCCAGCTCGGGGGCCTCCCGGTGCAGCGTGTCACGGGCGAGGCCGACGACGCCGAACAGGCGCGGCAAGCCCTCGCGGCTGCGCTGCTGCGACCAGTCGAGGGCCGAGCCCTGAGGGTCCGCATCGATGAGGGTCACGCGCCGGCCGCGGCTCGCCCAGGCGCCGGCAAGGTGCAGGGCAAGCGTCGTCTTGCCGACTCCGCCCTTCTGATTGAGCAGCGCGACGATCATCGACGGCCTCCCGATGCGTTCGCGGGAGGCAGATCGGCTACGGGAAGAGGTTCTGGCGCCTGAAATCCGTCTTTACGGAAAGACGGAAGACCCTCATCCTTAGAGGTGCGCAGATGGGCAGCTTTTTGGGCCGGCTGAGCGCGGTTATCCACATCGCCCGCGCGCCTTTTAAAGTTAGACTCTATGTTAGAGTCTAAGTTAAGAGCGCGATTTTGCGTTTTCGGGCTTAGGGTTAACCCCTGTTTCGGTTCCTGAAAGCACGAGGGGCCGGTTCCTGATGGCACGTGGCACCGGGTTCCCGATGGCACGAAGGGATTCACAGGTTGTCCACAGGCCGGCTCGAAGGCGAGCAGCGTGCGCGCACCCGCGTCACACTCCAGAAACAGGGTGTAGCCGGGCAGCGGCTGGCGGCGGATGATGTCCCGCAGCTCGAAGGCGAAGCGCTTGAACGGCGAGAGGCTACCGGACTTGAGGCGCAGGTGGCGGAAGTCGAAGCGCCAGCCGTTGTTCTGGCGGCCGCCGTGCTTGCCCACCAGCCGGTAGAGCCAGCGGTCGAGCCCGCCCGTCAGGTCGAAATAGGCCCGGTCGATGGTGAGAACGAGGGCATCTTCGAGAATGGCGCAATAGAACCAGTCAGGAACGATGAGCTCGATTCCCGCGGGTCTGCCATCCCGGTCGGTGCGCTCCTTCCACTCGTTGATCCAGGAGAAGCGATGGCGCCGTCCCTCGGCCCGCTGGCGGATCGAGGTGGACACGGTTGTGGATTGCAGCCGGTCGAGCGCCGCCTTCAGGCGCTGGTAGTCCCGCAGCGAGGTGCCGCGCCCCACGAACCTGAGGATCTCATAGGGGGTGGCGACCATGAAGCGCGACGTGCGCAGGCCAGCGTCGCGGGCCTCCACGATCTGGCTCGCCGCCCAGATCAGGATGTCGGCGTCCCAGATGGTCGCCATGCCGTGGTCAGGCACGGCCTCGACCCGGATGGAGACATCGCCGGCGGCAAAATCGATGGGCGCGATACGATGGGTCTTGGAGAGGGAGAAGAAGGGATAGGCCATGAGATCCTGCGCATCCCGTGGCGCGAACGCGCCGGGAAGCGCGCGGAACAGATCGAGCTGTCCGCGCTCCGGCTGGGAGCGATGCCGCGCCGCCATGGAGAAGGGTTCCGATCAGCGTGCGAAACGGTGGGGCTCGACAACGCCGGGCAGGGCGTGGCGCTTGGCCGGCAGCACGCAGCCGCGCGGATCGGAGGTGGAGGTGACGGCGCCACGGGCGACCCAGGCCTGCAGGTCCTCGATGGCATAGACGACGCGTCCGCCGAGCTTGCGATAGCCGGGTCCGGTTCCGTAGGTGCGGTGCTTCTCGAGCGTGCGGGGCGAGAGGCTGAGGAAGACGGCGGCTTCCTTGGTGCGCAAGTAGCGTGGCGGCAGCGGGACAGCGTCGGGTCGCATGGATCGAACCTCCGTGGGCGATCTCGGGCCGCTGGTCATCAGCGGCGGATGGCGATCACGGTGGCGAAGGGCAGCCGTCGAGGGGGATGGGGAAGTTGAGGGGGGCGAAAATCCCCACCCTCAGGATGCCGACGATGCGGCTATGGTCTTCTGCGATGACGCAGGAGCCTGAGATAGCCGCCGCCGATCATGGCGAGGCCGCCTTTGACGAGGCCGATGACCTTGTCGCGCAGCGCCGAGGTTTTCCAGGGCTCGGATGCCACGCGCTTGTGGCTGTAAAGGAAGATGGCGATGTCGCGATAGCTGGCGCCGTTCGCCCGACCATCGGCCGCCAGCATCATGGTGCGCAGCCGGCCACGCTGCTGCGCGGTGATGCGGGTGTCGGGGATCGCCGGCCGACCCTCGACAGCGCGCCAGAAGCGGGTCAAGGCCTCCACCCGTCCAATGGTGTCCGCGTCCAGCGGGATCAATGCCGCCAGCGGCGCGTCGGGGCGAGTCCCGGTCAGCAGCAGCACCTGCGCGGCATGAGGTGCCGAACCATGGACCCAGTATCGTCCCTCGGTGCTATCGCGCGGCGCAACCATGCCGCCGAACGACACGCTGGGCGCGCCCGGAAGAAACGCGGGCTGTTGGGCGAGAAGCACGATGGCCGGATCGACAACCGGCGACCACGGGACGTTCTGTTCCACAGCGGAGAGAGATGGCCGCGCGGCGAAATCGCAGCCCCCAGCGTTGCTCCACCTCCCGGGGGAGCGGGTCGGCGTCCGAGCCGGCCTTCACGAGGGACTGGTAGTGTTCCTGGTAGGTCTCGTCCCGGCGCAGGCATTCCCAGGCGAGGCCCTCCACCGACAGCGTGTCGAAATAGACGTAGCTGGCATCCTCTCGCCAGCGCGATGTATCGGGCTTCATCACTCGTCTCCGCATCCAGCGTGCGTGTCGAGTGAGGACAATCTGGGATTGAGAATACTGGGGGAAGTCTGCCAGGGAGCATCGCGTGATGCCGCAGCCGCATCACCCCTGCAAACGGGCTGCAACGTCAGACAGGGCGGTGGAGGAGGTCCTTGTAGCCGCTGGAGGCCACCCATCGGGCCCGGGCCAGATGGCTGTCATGGACATGACGGGCACGTTCGGACTCCCGAGCCGCGTCGATGCCGAACAGCACCGAGGCGATCTCCTCCCAGCCGGCGCCATCCGCCGTGGCGTCCAAAAGGCGCGCATAGAGCTTGATGTGCGCTCGGTCGTAGTCGGTGAGCTCGGAAGCGGACGGAGCGGTGTCTGCAAACGCGTCGGTCATGTCACCCCCCGTTTCCATGCCTGGCGCAGCCTTCGTCCCTTCTAGACGACGGCGGATGGTGAAGCGAGCCCGCGAGCCGGGAGCATCCCCGGGCCGCTCGGTGATCGATCGGCATCGGCATTGCCGCCGTCTAACCCGCTAGGGCCGCTTGATTACATATTATAGTTGATAAGCTCAAAGTGTGTAAATTGCGATCCGTCTGCGCATGGATATGCGCAAGCTGGTCGGCCGGAACTTCGCTCGCCTGCGTCAGGAAAAAGGCCTGACGCAGGAGGATGTCGAGGCGCGCTCCGGTTTCAGCCAGCAGTATATCAGCGGCCTCGAGCGTGGCCGGCGCAATCCGACGGTCATCACCCTCTACGAGCTGGCTCAGGCGCTGGGGGTCAGCCACGTCGAACTGGTGCGGCCGGACGGCAACGACTGACCGGTGAACCCGGTGGCGGGAAGGCCCCGGCCGGAACCGGCCGGGGCCTTGTGCGGCTCACTCGCCGCGGCGCCCGCTGGGGCGGGACCAGATCAGCGAGAAGGTGTCGGCGTCCTCGTCGTCGAAGAGGTTGGCGTAGATCGGGGCGTTGAAGCTCGGGTCGTCGAGCTTGAGGCCCAGATAGTCGCGGCCTTCGCTGGAGCGCTTGGACCAGGCGGCGCCGATCTCGATCTTATGTGGAGCTCCACATAACGTCGATTATGCGGAGAGCGGGATTATGCGGAGCGCTGGCCTGTGAGGTCTGTGTTGCCGCCGGTTTCGGCGGGGGTTCTGCTCCGCATAATTGCGAGGGTGGAAGGCGGGCGCCCCGCGGGAAGCGGAGCGCCCGTGGCCGG
>CALMSN010000297.1 GCA_937872325.1 uncultured Xanthobacter sp.
GTCCACCGCATCCTGCCCGCCGGGCCCGCCGTCCTGCAGTGCGAGAAAATGACGCCGGAGATGATCGCCGCCGTCGCCGCCGCGGTGGCGGCGGCCGGGTCGAGGGCGCAGGTCGCCGCCGCCGGCGGGGTGAACGCGCTCAACGCCGCCGCCTATGCCGCCGCCGGGGCGCACATCCTGGTCACCTCGGCCCCCTACTGGGCCAAGCCCGCCGACGTGAAGGTGGTGATCGCCCCGGCCTGAGCGCCGGCCTGGAAAGCCGGGCGATCGGCCGTTGCCGCGCCCGGCCCGTCGAAAACCGCGCCGGGTTTTCTCCTGCCGGAGCAACGATGCTCCGTCGGGGGGGCTCAGGCGTTCGGTTTTCAAGGCGCCGGGCGCGGGTGCCGTTAAGAGCTTGTGACGAAACCTGATGGCGTCGGCGCGCCGGGTCTTTCGGACGCCTGCAGCGTTGCTGAACCTCGCCGATGCTGGCGGCATCGGCCGCGGTCGGTGTTTGGCAGGCGGCCCGAAATCTCGCGACGATCCTGCGCCCAGATGTTTTGTCAGAGGCTTTAGGAGCCTCTCGCAAACCCTGCAGCGGCGCGGCTTGCCGGGCTTTTTGGCCGCCTGCGGCGTTGCCGGTCCTCGCCGAGGCCGACTGGATCGGCTGCGGTCGGCGTTTGGCAGGAAATCCAAAAGTCCTCACCCATCCTCCAGCCAGAGGTTTTGTGGTGGGCTTTAGGAGCTTCTAGCAAAACCTCCAGGGGCGCGGCTGGCCCGGCCTTTCTGGCAGCCTGCGGCATTGCCCATCCTCGCCGAGGCTGACCGCATCGGCTGCGGTTGGCACCCGGCAGGTGGACCAAAATCTCGCGACGAGCTTTCGCCCAGAGGTTCGCTCAAAATCTACAAGTCGCTGATCCGCCATGGCCTCCGGGATTTTACGCAGGCCAGGAAAGCCGGTGGGCTGTCGCGAACCTTCCATCGGCCGGCGGTCTAGGCCGGCTGTCGCGTTTGCGACACCCCTCGATCCGAAAATTCTGCAACTACTCCAACGCTATGTCTGATGGCACAGGGCTTGCGATGCCGGTTCCGAGGTTCGCCGCCCATGCTGCGTGACGCCGCCGGGTCAGCCCGCCTCACCGGTCTGGGCCGGGCCGGCGGCGGGCGCGAGGGGTTGGGTCGTGTTCGCCGGCCGGTCGCGTCCCCAGGGGGGAGGGCGGCCGGCATCGCCGCCGGCGCCGGGGCGCCTCCGGGGCCGGTCGTTGGGAAGGACAGCCGATGCTTGCGAAGACGGGATCTGGCGCGATGGGGCGGATGGCGCGCGCTGCCGGCGATCCGGGACCGGCGGCGTCCTGCGGGCGGCCGGCGCGCACCGTCTTCATCAACGACACCACCCTGCGCGACGGCGAGCAGGCGCCGGGCGTCGCCTTCAGCCGGCGGGAGAAGATCGAGATCGCCGAGGCGCTGGCCGCCGCCGGAGTGCCGGAGATCGAGGCCGGCACCCCGGCCATGGGCGACGAGGAGATCGAGACCCTGCGCTCCATCGCCTCGCTGGGCCTGCCGCTGCGGGTGGTCGCCTGGTGCCGGATGAGCGAGGACGATTTGATGAGCGCGGTGGCCGCCGGGGTCAGCGCGGTCAACCTGTCGATCCCCACCTCCGACCGCCAGCTCCGGGGCAAGCTGAACCGCGACCGCGAGTGGGCGCTGGCGTCGCTGCGCCATGTGGTCACCCTGGCCCGCAAGCTCAACTTCACGGTGGCGGTGGGCTGTGAGGACGCCTCGCGGGCCGACCCGGACTTCCTCGTGAAGGTGGCCGAGGCCGCGCGCGAGGCGGGCGCGTTCCGCCTTCGGCTTGCCGACACGCTGGGCGTGCTCGATCCCTTCTCCACCTACGCCCTGGTGCGGCGGGTGGCCAACGCCACCGACCTGGAGCTGGAGTTCCACGCCCATGACGATCTGGGCCTTGCCACCGCCAACACCCTGGCGGCGGTCAGCGGCGGCGCCCGGCATGTGAGCGTCACCGTGACCGGGCTCGGCGAGCGGGCCGGCAATGCGGCGCTGGAGGAGGTGGCGATCGCCCTGCAGCAGACCCAGCGGGCGCAGACCGGCCTCGACCCCCGCGCCTTGCGGCCGCTGGCCGAGAAGGTGATGGCGGCGGCGGTCCGCCCCATGCCGCGGACCAAGGCCATCGTCGGCGAGGATGTCTTCACCCATGAATCCGGCATTCACGTCGCCGGCCTCATGAAGGACCGCGGCACCTACGAAGCGCTGAACCCGGAGTTGCTCGGCCGCTGCCACAAGGTGGTGCTGGGCAAGCATTCCGGGTTCGCCGCGGTGTCCAAGGCGCTGGCCGACGAGGGCCTCGCCGTAGACGAGAAGCGCGGGCGGGCGATCCTGGCCCGGGTGCGCGACTTCGCGGTCCGCACCAAGCAGGGCGTCTCCCCGGAGGTGCTGCGGCGCTTCTATGCGGAAAGCTTCACCGAGGAGGCGCTACGCCGCCGCCACGCGGCCGTGCTGGGGGCCTGATCAATGATCATGGGACGGCGCAAATCGACGCTCGTGAAAGGTCCTGCGGCCCCTGCCACCGGCGGGACCTCAGCCGGGCCGCTGCGGGAGGCGGCCCCCCTCTCCATCTGGACGCTGATCCGCGAGGACATCGCCTGCGTCAGGTCGCGCGATCCGGCCGCCCGCAACACCCTCGAGATCATCCTGACCTATCCCGGCGTGCATGCGGTGGTCTGGCACCGCGTCGCCGGCCGGCTCTGGCGGCGGGGGATCAAGTTCCCGGCCCGCTTCCTGTCCTGGTTCGGCCGTTTCCTGAGCAACGTGGACATTCACCCGGGGGCGACCATCGGCCGGCGCTTCTTCATCGACCACGGCGCCTGCGTGGTGGTGGGCGAGACCGCCGAGGTGGGCGACGACGTCACCCTTTATCACGGCGTCACCCTGGGCGGCACGTCGTGGACCGCCGGCAAGCGCCATCCCACCCTGCGCGACGGCGTGCTGGTGGGGGCGGGAGCGAAGATCCTCGGGCCGATCACGGTCGGGGCGGGATGCCGGATCGGCGCCAATTCCGTGGTGATCGAAGATGTCCCGCCGGGGATGACGGTGGTGGGCATTCCCGGCCGGGTGGTGAAGCCGCTATCCGACCGGCGGCGGATCGGCGACGGGCGGATCGACCTGGAGCATCACCTGATGCCGGACCCGGTGGGCGAGGCGATCGCCTCGCTGCTCGACCGGATCGAGTTCCTGGAGGCGCGGCTCTCCCATCTTCAGGGGGAGATGCACCGGACCCGCGGCGCCGCGTCCGAGGAGGCGGCCTGACCCGGCCGGGCCCCAAGCGTGGAGGCAAGAGCATGTCCGTTGTCGAGAAGCTGAAGTCGCTGCACAGCGCCGAGGAGTTCTTCGAGACGCTGCAGGTGGAATATCAGCCGGAGGTGCTGCAGGTGCTCCGCCTGCACATCCTGCGGCGGATGGGCCAGTACCTCGTCTCCGCCGACTTCGACGGCATGGGCGACGAGGACATCTTCAAGGCTGCGCAGCAGATGCTGGCCCAGGCCTATGCGGATTTCATCCGCTCCAATCCCATGGCGGAGCGCGTCTTCAAGGTGCTGAAGGAGCACGATCCGAACCGGCCGCCGGCGCCGGGCGCCAAGCCGGCCCTGGTGTCGCTGACCTCGCTCAATCCCGGTTCCGGCGGCTAAGCCGCCCCAGCCTTGCCGCCGAGTCGCAGCGTTTTTGCGACCCGGCTGGCTGCTCTCCCCCCGCGACTGCATTTTTGAGATGTTGTGCGCATACCCCATATTTGAAGGCGTTGGCCGCGGTGACGGCCAGGGCGGGGGGAGGGCAGATTTTCCAGGGGGTGTGATGGCACCGGCTCGCGGAAAAAGCCGCTCCGAAGCCGGCATCCGATCGGATGGAACGTGGTCTTGCCGCGTTGCAAGGTGGCCGGTCGCCGCAGGCTGCGGTGAAGATTTGACGCAACGTCATGTGGGGCGATGGCTGAAGACGTCGCGCTGAATCGTGGTAACCGGTGCGGCATCGGCCGGGCGGCCGGCATTTCCATCAGCATAGATGAAGCGATTCGGCCGTCCGCCGCGTTCGATTGCAAAGGTAGGCCGGTATTTTCCTTCGCCAATTCATCCGCGTCCGGCCCGCTTGGAGCCCCACGACTATGGGGCGGCGGGATCAGCCGTCGCTTTGAAAGCACGGACCGCTGACGCAATTTCGGACATGCCACTATTTGTGCATCGTCGCCGGCTTGAACCCCTTTGCGGATGGGAGTAGTCAAGCGCCGCGCGGTGCCTGCGCTGGTCGTGCAGGCGCCGTTTCCGGGGACGAATGGGATGGCCCGCAACAAGATCGCCCTCATCGGGGCCGGCCAGATCGGCGGCACGCTCGCCCTTCTTGCCGGACTGAAGGCGTTGGGCGACATCGTCCTGTTCGACGTGATGGAAGGCGTGCCGCAAGGTAAGGCGCTGGACCTCGCCGAGCTGGCCCCGGTGGCCGGCTTCGATGCCTCCATCACCGGCGCCAATACCTATGATGCCATCGCCGGCGCCGACGTGGTGATCGTCACCGCCGGGGTGCCGCGCAAGCCGGGCATGAGCCGCGACGACCTCCTCGCTATCAACCTCAAGGTGATGGAGCAGGTGGGCGCGGGCATCCGCAAATATGCCCCCGAGGCCTTCGTCATCTGCATCACCAATCCGCTGGACGCGATGGTGTGGGCGCTGCAGCGGGCGAGCGGCCTGCCGGCGCAGAAGGTGGTGGGCATGGCCGGGGTGCTGGACGGCGCCCGGTTCCGCTATTTCCTGTCCGAGGAGTTCGGCGTCTCGGTGGAGGACGTCACCGCCTTCGTGCTCGGCGGCCACGGCGACACCATGGTGCCGCTGGTGCGCTATTCCACGGTCGGCGGCATTCCGGTGCCCGATCTCATCCGCATGGGCTGGACCAGCGAGGAGCGCATCGCCGCCATTGTGCAGCGCACCCGCGACGGCGGGGCGGAAATCGTCAACCTGCTCAAGACCGGGTCGGCTTTCTATGCCCCGGCGGCCTCGGCCATCGCCATGGCCGAAAGCTATCTTCGCGACCGCAAGCGGCTTTTGCCTGTGGCGGCCTGCCTCGCCGGAGAATACGGTCTCAGCGGGCTCTATGTGGGGGTGCCGGCAGTGATCGGCGCCCGCGGCGTGGAGCGAATCGTCGAGGTCGAGCTCGACCGCGGCGAGCGGGCAATGTTCGAAAAATCGGTTTCCGCCGTCGAAGGACTGGTGGAGGCGTGTCTGAAGATCGCCCCCGAACTCGGGAAGTGATCTCATGATCGGCGGCGCTCCCGGTGGGCGCCGTCTTCGTGCCGGCCCCGTGCCGGCGAGGTGAAGGAGACGATGCTCCGCTCCTCCGGGGCGGTTCCGTGGCCGGCTTCGCGTCTTCGGGCGCGGCTGCCGGCAGTCGCGGGGCCGGGGGCCGGAATGGCGCTTGAGCCTGCCTGCGGTCCTTGTGGCCGTGGCGCGGGGGAACCGCCTGCGGGAGGGGCTTCGCAACCCTCAAGGGACGAGGCAGATGAATATTCACGAGTACCAAGCCAAGGCGCTCCTGAAGTCGTACGGGGCGCCGGTGTCGCGTGGCGTACCGGTGCTGAAGGCGGTGGACGCGGAAGCGGCTGCCAAGGAGCTGGGCGGCCCGCTCTGGGTCGTAAAGTCCCAGATCCATGCCGGCGGCCGCGGCAAGGGCAAGTTCAAGGAAGCCGAAGCCGGCGAGAAGGGCGGCGTGCGCCTTGCCAAGTCGGTGGACGAGGTGAAGGCCTTCGTCGACCAGATGCTCGGCCGCACCCTCGTCACCGTGCAGACCGGCCCCGTCGGCAAGCAGGTGAACCGCCTCTACATCGAGGACGGCTCGGACATCGAGAAGGAATTCTACCTCTCCCTGCTGGTGGACCGCGAGACCTCGCGGGTGGCCTTCGTGGTCTCCACCGAAGGCGGCATGGACATCGAGGAGGTCGCCCACTCCAGCCCTGAGAAGATCATCACCTTCTCGGTGGACCCGGTGAGCGGCATCGAAGGCTTCCACGGCCGCAAGGTGGCCAAGGCGCTCGGCCTCAGCGGCGACCTCGCCAAGCAGGCCGGCAAGCTGGTGGGCGTGCTCTATGACGCCTTCACCGGCACCGACATGGCGATGCTCGAGATCAACCCGCTGATCGTCACCAAGGACGCCCAGCTCAAGGTGCTCGACGCCAAGGTGACGTTCGATTCCAACTCGCTGTTCCGCCATCCCGAGCTCGCCGAGCTGCGCGACCTGACGGAAGAGGACGAGAAGGAGATCGAGGCCTCCAAGCACGACCTCGCCTACATTGCCCTCGACGGCACCATCGGCTGCATGGTCAACGGCGCGGGTCTCGCCATGGCGACCCTCGACATCATCCAGCTCTACGGCGAGAGCCCGGCCAACTTCCTCGACGTGGGCGGCGGCGCCAACGAAGAGAAGGTCACCGCGGCGTTCAAGATCATCACTGCCGATCCGAACGTGAAGGGCATCCTGGTCAACATCTTCGGCGGCATCATGAAGTGCGACGTCATCGCCAACGGCGTGCTGGCGGCGGTGAAGGCGGTGGGCCTGCAGGTGCCGCTGGTGGTGCGCCTCGAAGGCACCAATGTCGAAGAAGGCAAGAAGATCATCCGGGAGAGCGGCCTCAACGTGATCCCCGCCGACGACCTGGACGATGCCGCGCAGAAGATCGTGGCGGCCGTGAAGAAGGATGCTGCGTGATGTCCGTGCTGATCGACGCCAACACCAAGGTCATCACCCAGGGCTTCACCGGCAAGAACGGGACCTTCCACGCCCAGCAGGCCATCGCCTACGGCACCAAGATGGTCGGCGGCACCTCGCCGGGCAAGGGCGGCACCACCCACCTCGGCCTGCCGGTGTTCGACACCGTGCTGGAAGCCAGGGAGGCCACCGGCGCCGACGCCTCGGTGATCTACGTGCCGCCTCCGGGCGCCGCTGACGCCATCCTCGAGGCCATCGACGCGGAGATCCCGCTCATCGTCTGCATCACCGAGGGCATCCCGGTGCTCGACATGGTGAAGGTGAAGCGGGCGCTCGCCGGCTCCAAGTCGCGCCTGGTCGGCCCCAACTGCCCGGGCATCGTCACCGCCGGCGAATCGAAGATCGGCATCATGCCGGCCAACATCTTCAAGACCGGCTCGGTGGGCGTGGTCTCGCGCTCCGGCACCCTGACCTACGAAGCCGTGTTCCAGACCACCCAGGAAGGCCTCGGCCAGACCTCGGCGGTCGGCATCGGCGGCGACCCGGTGAAGGGCACCGAGTTCATCGACGTGCTGGAGATGTTCCTCGCCGACGACGAGACCAAGTCGATCATCATGATCGGCGAGATCGGCGGCACTGCCGAAGAGGACGCCGCCCAGTTCATCGCCGACGAGGCGAAGAAGGGCCGCAAGAAGCCGATGGTCGGCTTCATCGCCGGCCGCACGGCCCCTCCCGGCCGTCGCATGGGCCACGCCGGTGCCATCATCTCCGGCGGCAAGGGCGGCGCCGAGGACAAGATCGCGGCGATGGAAGCGGCCGGCATCAAGGTGTCGCCGTCTCCGGCCCGCCTCGGCAAGACCCTGGTGGACGTGCTGAAGGGCTGATGCCCGCCGCCGACCCCCGCCTTTGCCGGCGGGGGTCGGCGTCTCCTATCGTGTCCGGCGATCCGTCCGCCCATCGCGCCGTCCGGCTGCGTCGGCGGGCAAGGGTTTCGCCGTCGCGGCGCCGCCGCCCCTGCGGCGAACCGCAGGACGTTTTCCCGCTTCCGGCGCCCGTTCCGGGCCGCGCAGAGGCGGGCGGTTGAATTGCACCGCCGCCGATGGCCGCCACGGGCCTGGCGGGGGTGAACCGGCTTCCGTTTTCGGGCGGATGCCGCAAATCGTGGCAGGTTATCGGCTTTTGGGCTTGGTTTTCCGTGCGAAATGCGCACAAGGAGGGCAAGGCCTGAGGCCATCCGGGAAGAAGCCCATGTCGCGCGCGGACCAGAACGAACAATTCCTGAACACCTCCTTCCTCTATGGCGCCAATGCTGCCTGGATCGAGGACCTCTACGCCCGTTACGAGGCCGATCCGAGCTCGGTCGACGCCCAGTGGCAGACCTTCTTCGCTGCCCTCAAGGACGACCCGCGCCAGGTGGCCGACGCCGCCCGCGGCGCCTCGTGGAAGAAGCCGCACTGGCCGCCGCACGCCAACGGCGAGCTGGTCTCCGCCATGGACGGCCAGTGGATCGAGGTTGAGAAGGGCGTTTCCGACAAGCTGAAGGCCAAGGCGCAGAAAGCCGGCGTGGAGATGTCCGCGACCGACGTGCAGCAGGCCACCCGCGATTCGGTCAAGGCGCTGATGATGATCCGCGCCTATCGCATGCGCGGCCACCTGCACGCCAACCTCGATCCGCTCGGCCTCACTCCCCCGCGCGAGGCGCCGGAGCTGGAGCCGGCGAGCTACGGCTTCTACGAGGCCGACCTCGACCGCAAGATCTTCATCGACCACGTGCTGGGCATGGAGTTCGCGACCGTCCGCCAGATGGTCACCATCCTGCGCCGCACCTATTGCACCGACATCGGTGTCGAGTTCATGCACATCTCCTCGCCCGAGGAGAAGGCCTGGATCCAGGAGCGCATCGAGGGCCCGGACAAGGAGGTGAGCTTCACCCGCGAAGGCAAGCGCGCCATCCTCAACAAGCTGGTGGAGGCCGAGGGCTTCGAGAAGTTCCTCGACGTGAAGTTCACCGGCACCAAGCGCTTCGGCCTCGACGGCGGCGAGAGCCTGATCCCGGCGCTTGAGCAGATCATCAAGCGCGGCGGCAATCTCGGGGTCAAGGAAGTCGTCTTCGGCATGGCCCACCGCGGCCGCCTCAACGTGCTGACCCAGGTGATGGCCAAGCCGCACCGGGCGCTGTTCCACGAGTTCAAGGGCGGCTCCTGGGCCCCCGACGACGTGGAGGGCTCGGGCGACGTGAAGTATCACCTCGGCGCCTCGTCCGACCGCGAGTTCGACAACAACAAGGTCCACCTGTCGCTGACCGCCAACCCCTCGCACCTCGAGATCGTCGATCCGGTGGTGCTGGGCAAGGTGCGCGCCAAGCAGGACCAGCTGGGCGATACCGAGCGGGTCAGGGTGCTGCCGCTGATCCTGCACGGCGACGCCGCCTTCGCCGGCCAGGGCGTGGTGGCCGAGTGCCTCGGCCTGTCGGGCCTGAAGGGCCATCGTACCGGCGGCTCGATCCACTTCATCATCAACAACCAGATCGGCTTCACCACCAATCCGCGCTACTCGCGCTCCTCGCCCTATCCGTCCGACGTGGCGAAGATGATCGAGGCGCCGATCTTCCACTGCAACGGCGACGATCCGGAAGCGGTGGTCTATTGCGCGAAGGTGGCCATCGAGTTCCGCCAGCGCTTCCACAAGCCGGTGGTCATCGACATGTTCTGCTACCGCCGCTTCGGCCACAACGAGGGCGACGAGCCGGCGTTCACCCAGCCGAAGATGTACAAGGTGATCCGCGCGCACCCCTCCGTGCTGGAGCTGTACGCCAAGGAGCTCGAGGGCCAGAACGTGGTCACCGCCGGCGAGGTGGACACCATGCGCAACGCCTGGCGCGAGCGCCTGGAGGCCGAGTACGAGGCCGGCCAGGCCTACAAGCCGAACAAGGCGGACTGGCTCGACGGCCGCTGGGCCGGCTTCAAGGCCACCCACGAGGATGATGATCCGCGCCGTGGCAACACCGGCGTGGCCGAGGACCTCCTGAAGGCCATCGGCGAGAAGATCACCACCGTGCCGGAGGGCTTCAAGGTCCACCGCACCATCCAGCGCTTCCTCGACAATCGCCGCAAGGCGATCGCCGAAGGCGCCGGCATCGACTGGGCGACCGGCGAGGCGCTGGCCTTCTGCTCGCTGCTGGAGGAGGGCCACCCGGTCCGCCTGTCCGGCCAGGACGTGGAGCGCGGCACCTTCTCCCAGCGCCATTCGGTGCTGCTCGACCAGGAGACCGAGGCCCGCTACAAGCCCTACAACCACCTGAGCGAGAAGCAGGCCAAGTACGAGGTCATCAACTCGATGCTCTCGGAGGAGGCGGTTCTCGGCTTCGAGTACGGCTACACCCTGTCGGAGCCCAACACCCTGGTGCTGTGGGAGGCGCAGTTCGGCGACTTCGCCAACGGCGCGCAGGTGGTGTTCGACCAGTTCCTGTCCTCGGGCGAGCGCAAGTGGCTGCGCATGAGCGGCCTCGTCTGCCTGCTGCCGCACGGCTATGAGGGCCAGGGGCCGGAGCATTCCTCCGCCCGCCTGGAGCGCTACCTCCAGCTCTGCGCCGAGGACAACATGCAGGTGGCCAACGTCACCACCCCGGCCAACTACTTCCACATCCTGCGCCGGCAGTTGAAGCGGGAGTTCCGCAAGCCGCTGATCCTGATGACCCCGAAGTCGCTGCTGCGCCACAAGCGGGCGGTGTCGTCGCTGTCGCAGATGGTGACCGGCACCTCGTTCCACCGCGTGCTGTGGGACGACGCCCAGACCCATCCCGCCGACAGCGCCATCCAGCTGGTGCCGGACGACAAGATCCGTCGCGTCGTGCTGAGCGCCGGCAAGGTCTATTACGACCTGCTGGAGGAGCGCGAGAAGCGGGGCGTCAACGACGTCTACCTGCTGCGCGTGGAGCAGCTCTATCCGTTCCCGCTCAAGGCCCTGGTTCAGGAGCTCTCGCGCTTCAAGGGCGCCGAGGTGGTCTGGTGCCAGGAAGAGCCGAAGAACCAGGGCTCGTGGTCCTTCGCGCAGCCCTACCTGGAATGGGTGCTGGAGCAGGTGGGCGGCGTCGCCCGGCGTCCGCGCTATGCCGGCCGGCCGGCCTCCGCGGCCACCGCCACCGGCCTGATGTCGAAGCACCTCGCCCAGCTCAAGGCCTTCCTCGACGAAGCCCTGGGCTGAGCCCGTCCTTCCGGCCGGGCCGCTCGGGCCCGGCCTTTTCCCCTTCCATCGCCATTCCGTTGCAAGAAAGAAGACGACGCCCATGGCTACCGAGATCCGCGTCCCCACCCTCGGCGAATCCGTGACCGAGGCGACCATCGGCAAGTGGTTCAAGAAGCCGGGCGACGCCGTGAAGGCGGACGAGCCGCTGGTGGAGCTCGAGACCGACAAGGTCACCGTCGAGGTGCCCGCGCCGGCCTCCGGCGTGCTGGCCGAGATCGTCGCCAAGGATGGCGACACCGTCGGCGTCGGCGCCCTTCTGGGCACCCTGGGTGAAGGCTCCGGCGTCGTTGCCGCCGCCCCGGCCCCTGCCGCCGCCGCGCCTGCGGCGGCTCCGGCGTCCGCTCCGGCCGCCCCGGTGGCTGCCGACGCCAACGGCCCGGCCGTGGCCCGCATCGCCGCCGAGAGCGGGGTCTCCCCCGCCGGGGTCGCCGGTTCCGGCAAGGACGGGCGGGTGACCAAGGGCGACATGCTTTCCGCCATCGCCTCGGGCGCCGCCGCCCCGGCGCCGGTCGCCGTCCGCGCCCCCTCGGCCCCGGTCGACGCGGTGCGCGAAGAGCGCGTCAAGATGACCAAGCTCAGGCAGACCATCGCCCGTCGCCTGAAGGACGCGCAGAACACCGCCGCCATGCTCACCACGTTCAACGACGTGGACATGAGCGCGGTGATGAACCTGCGCAGCCAGTTCAAGGATGCCTTCGAGAAGAAGCACGGCACCAAGCTCGGCTTCATGGGCTTCTTCACCAAGGCGGTCATCGCCGCCCTGAAGGATCTTCCGGCGGTGAACGCCGAGATCGACGGCACCGACCTCGTCTACAAGAACTACTACAATATCGGTATCGCGGTGGGCACCGAGAAGGGCCTGGTGGTGCCGGTGGTGCGTGACGCCGACCAGCTCTCGGTGGCCGACATCGAGAAGCAGATCGCCGGCTTCGGCAAGAAGGCGCGCGACGGCAAGCTCGGCATCGACGAGATGCAGGGCGGCACCTTCACCATCACCAACGGCGGCATCTACGGCTCGCTGATGTCGACCCCGATCCTCAACGCGCCGCAGTCGGGCATCCTCGGCATGCACCGCATCGAGGAGCGGCCGATCGTGGTGAAGGGCCAGATCGTGGTGCGTCCGATGATGTACCTGGCGCTGTCCTACGATCACCGCATCGTCGACGGCCGCGAGGCCGTGACCTTCCTGGTGCGGGTGAAGGACACCCTGGAGGATCCGGCCCGCCTCGTGCTGGACCTGTGAGGACCCGAGGGGGATGACCCGGCACTGGAAAGCGCCTGGTCATCCTCCTCACCCCCTATGCCGGCGCGGGGTGTGCGGCGTTCAGCGGGTGGTTCGGGGCGCGGGCGTTCGCAGTTGCTCACATCTGGCCCGACACCTTCTTCCCACCTTCCCCGAGATCGCCAGGGGCCTGTTCGCCGCGGCCATCGCGCTGGGGTTGGTCTTCGCGGTGATCGTCGTGAGCTGGGTTCCCGCCGGGCCGGGCTGCAAAGAGTGATGCGGCACCCGGCAGGACCTGCCTTCGCCGTGCTGAACGTCGTCCGGGCGCTCTGAGGTCACCGCCATTTCTTTCGAGGGTAACGATCCATGTCCTACGATCTCATTGTCATCGGCACCGGCCCCGGCGGCTATGTCGCGGCCATCCGCGCGGCGCAGCTCGGCCTCAAGGTGGCCGTGGTGGAGAAGCGCGGCACCCATGGCGGCACCTGCCTCAATGTGGGCTGCATCCCCTCCAAGGCGCTGCTCTATGCCTCCGAGCTGTTCGAGGAGGCCGGCCACAAGTTCGGCGAGATGGGCATCGGCGTCGGCACGCCCGTGCTTGATCTGCCGGCCATGCTGGCGTTCAAGGACAAGGGCGTCGACGGCAACGTCAAGGGCGTCGAGTTCCTCCTGAAGAAGAACAAGATCGACGCCTTCTTCGGGGCCGGCAAGATCCTCGGCCCCGGCAAGGTGGAAGTCACCCTGAATGCCGACGGCAAGGTCGAGGTGCTCGAAACCAAGGCGATCCTGATCGCCACCGGCTCCGACGTCGCGCCGCTGCCGGGCGTCACCATCGACGAGAAGCGCATCGTCTCCTCCACCGGCGCGCTGGCGCTGGAGAAGGTGCCGGGCAAGCTGGTGGTGGTGGGCGCCGGCGTCATCGGCCTCGAGCTCGGCTCGGTGTGGCGCCGCCTCGGCGCCCAGGTGACGGTGGTGGAGTTCCTCGACCGCATCCTGCCCGGCATGGACGGCGAGGTGGCGAAGAACTTCCAGCGGATCCTCGACAAGCAGGGCTTCGCGTTCAAGCTCGGGACCAAGGTCACCGGCATCGACACCTCGGGCGAGACGCTCAAGGTCTCGGTGGAGCCCGCCGCCGGCGGAGCCGCGGAGGTGATCGAGGCCGACGTGGTGCTGGTCGCCATCGGCCGCATTCCCTACACCGCCGGCCTCGGGCTGGAGGAGGCGGGGGTCGCCAAGGATCCGCGCGGCCGGGTGGTCACCGATCACCACTTCGCCACCAGCGTGCCCGGCATCTATGCCATCGGCGACGTGATCGTCGGCCCCATGCTTGCCCACAAGGCCGAGGATGAGGGCGTGGCGCTGGCCGAGCTGCTGGCCGGCAAGGCGGGCCACGTCAACTACGACGTGATCCCCGGCGTGGTCTACACCTTCCCGGAGGTCGCCTCGGTGGGCAAGACCGAGGAAGAGCTGAAGGACGCCGGCATCGCCTACAAGGTGGGCAAGTTCCCCTTCACCGCCAACGGCCGCACCAAGGTGAACAACACCACGGACGGCTTCGTGAAGATCCTCGCCGACGCCGCCACCGACAAGGTGCTGGGCGCCCACATCATCGGCCCCGAGGCCGGCGAGATGATCCACGAGGCGGCGGTGCTGATGGAGTTCGGCGGCTCGTCCGAGGATCTCGCCCGCACCTGCCACGCCCACCCCACCCGCTCCGAGGCGGTGAAGGAGGCGGCGATGGCCGTGGAGAAGCGCGCCATCCACATGTGAGGCGCGGCTTCGCGCATCGCGGGCCGGGTGACGTCAAGGACCGTGGGCTGCGCCCGGGGGCCTTGATCAGGTCCCTGGCGCGGCTTGCGCGTTGCCCGCCCGGCACCGGTCGAAGACCGGGTCGGATGGTATGAGCGTCGCGTCCCGATCTGCGATCGGGGCCTGTCGGCATAAGGAATGACGAAGGCCGGTGGAGATCCTCCACCGGCCTTTTTCTTTTGCGGATGAGGGCCCGGGCCGGCGCGGGTCACGGGCGACGGTCATCGGTTCGCTCCAAGACCTCCTGAGGCGTCTCCTGCACGATCGGACGCCGCATCGGACCGTGAGCGCCTGAGCCAAGCCGGCAATGACGCCGCGGCCGCAGCCAACGGCGTCATCAGGAAGGCCACGCGGGCGGTCCGGCCCGTGCCGGCTCAGCCGCCCTTCTGGCCGGGGACGGTGCTGGCGGTGGTGGTCGGCGTGCCGGCCGAGGCATTGGTCATGCCGGGGCAGCCGGTGCCGCCGGCAAACGCCGGCGCGGATGCGGCGAGGGCGGTCAGGACACTTAAAGTGAAAGCGAGGCGCTTCATCCTTCTCTCCTGCCTGTCGGGAACGGGACGGTGAATTAAGCCACGGCCGCCGCCTAGGGCGAACCCGCTTGCCGCCCCCGTCCATTCACGTTCGCGCGCGCCTGGGGCTGAGGACGTGGCGACGCGAGCCTTCGTGCGGGCCCGCGCCGTGCGCAATCCGATGGTCTGATCCGGGCGCGGCAGAAGCGGAGGCGGCGCCATGGCCACCGACCGGGACCAGATCGGCGAGATGATGGCGGCGGTAATCCAGGCCCGCGCGCGGATCGAGGCGGCCGGCCTCGGGGAGGATGACCGCGGCGCAATCCTGCCGGGCACGCCGTCGCCGGCCAGCGTCCAGGTGCTCTGGTCAGCGGCTGGACTTAAAGCTTCCGACAAAACCTCTCGGGTCGGCTGACCGAGCATTTTATGCCTTTTGCGGCGTTGCCGATCCTAGCCGATGCTTGCGGCATCGAGTGCGTTCGGCGGCTGGCAGGAGACCCAAAACTCCTCATACATCCTCAGCCCAGAGGTTTTGTTAGACGCGTTTTTTCCGGAGGCGATCCGGCAGCGGATTATCCACGCCCGGCATGCCGCCGGGGCCGACCAGCCTTATGCGCCGGAGGCCGCGCGCATGCTCGTCGCCATGGCCCAGAAGCGCACCTGGCTTCCCGGCGACGTGCCGGCCGATCTCGTGGTCAAGGAGGCGCCCCATGCCTGAAGTCAAGGAGCGCGGCTGCGGCCGCAGGCAAAAAGGGGCGTGTTATCTCACGGTCCCGGTGGCGGAAAAGGGTCAGGGCACGCCGCTCGACACCTTCCTGCTCTGCCCGCCGCGCCCGGTCGATGCCGAGGCGCTGCGGCTCTCGCCGATGGGAGTCCGGCTGCACGAGCTGGGGGGCATCACCCACGTCTTCGATTGGGTTGGCGCCAGCCACTACAAGAACGTCGCGGATGTCATCGCCGAAAGCCGCCGAAGCGGCGTCTCACGGCGGATCAGCCGGATGAGCGACTTCTCCAGGCTCGGTCCCGGCTCCTGCCTCCTGCTCTTGCACGAGCGGGCGCTGATCGAGAACGCCGCCGACTACTGGAGCGAGCTGCGGAACGAGGCGCGGGAGCTGCTGCCGCCGCACGCCGACATCTGGCAGCCGCGCCATCGCTGCCCGAAAAAGCTCTGGGAACACGTCAACATCCCGATGGAGCCACCGATGCCGGCCGAGATGTGCCAGGCGCTTTATTGGGAGGATGTCGAGGGCGGCGACGTGGTCCTGGATCCTGCCGTTCCCTGGCGGAGCGTCGACCGCACCGTCGGCTCGACGACCCAGGCCACGGCCGTGGCCATCCAGGCATTGTCTTTCACCATCGGAATGGCGAGCATTGGCCTGGTGTTCATGCGCCTGGCTGATCGGGTCAATCAGCGGGCGCTGTTCATTGCCTCGGCCATCATCCAGGTCGTGGGCATGGCGCTGCTGGCGCTGTTCCCGCTCACCGTGCCGCTGGCGCTTCTGTACGTGTTCCTCATGCAGTTCGGGGGCGGTTTCGGGGCGCAGAGTTTCTTCCAGCTCTGGAGCGCCGAGGCCTTTCCGACGCTCCTGCGCTCCACCGCCCAGGGGATGTGTTTTGCCATCGTGCGCATCAGCCTGGGTGTTTTCAGCTTTTTCGTGCCGGCCTTGTCGGCGGTAGGCTTCACCCGGCTGGCCTGGATCCTCCCAGGGTTTCTGGTCGCCAGCGGTCTGATCGGCGCCCTCTGGGCGCCGCGCAACCAGGGCAAGTCGCTGGAGCAGATCGAAGCGGAGCGCGTCCGTGAGCTATGATACAGCACGTCCCATGCATGCTTCCGAACGCCAACAACTGATCCTCGAGGCGGCGCGCCGCACCGGCTTCGTCAGCTATCGCGATCTGGAGTCGCGGCTGGATGCTTCGCCGGCGACCATCCGGCGTGATCTTGCGCACCTGGAAAGTGACGGGAGCATCGTGCGTGTGCACGGCGGCGCCAGGCTCACCAGGGATGCTCCTCACGATCATCGAGCCACGGCGTTGGCGGGGATGCCGTTCGATGAATCCATCACCCGCCATCTCGCCGCGAAGCAGGCCATCGGCCGAGCGGCGGCAGCGCTGTGCGAGTCCGGGGAGGGCATCATGCTCGACGGCGGCACGACCACGTTGCAGATGTGCCCGCACCTCGCCGGGCAGAACCTTCAGGTGCTGACAAACTCCCTGCATATCGTGAACGCGTTGCTGCCGCAGGAGGGCACGCGGATCCTGGTGCCCTCGGGTGCGGTATTCCGCGAGCAGAACATCATCCTTGCGCCGGCGGGCGAGCAGTCCATGCCGCGCTTCCACGCGCCGAAGCTGTTCATGGGCGCGGCCGCGATCGGCCCCAAGGGCGTGATGCAGGCCGACGTGGGGCTGGTGGCCGCCGAACGCCGCCTGATCGACCGCGCCGAGCAGGTGATCCTGCTGGTCGACAGCGCCAAGTTCGGATCGTCCTCGGGAGCGATCGTGTGCAGCCTCGATGAAATCGACGTGCTGATCACCGACGACGGCCTCGACGCCCCCTTGCGCCGTCAGATCGAAGCGGCCGGAGCGAGGCTGATCGTCCCGCACT
>CALMSN010000298.1 GCA_937872325.1 uncultured Xanthobacter sp.
ACTCCCGAGGAGCGGCTGGGCGCCTATCCCCACCAGCTCTCCGGCGGCCAGCGGCAGCGGGTGATGATCGCCATGGCGCTCGCCAACGCCCCTGACCTCCTGATCGCCGACGAGCCCACCACCGCCCTCGACGTCACCGTGCAGGCGCAGATCCTCAAGCTGCTCAAGGATCTGCAGGCCCGGCTCGGCATGGCCATGCTGTTCATCACCCATGATCTGGGGATCGTGCGCAAGATCGCCGACCGGGTCTGCGTGATGCAGAAGGGCGAGATCGTCGAGCAGGGCGCGGCCGAGGCGACCTTCCTCAAGCCCCGCCACCCTTATACGCAGGCGCTGCTGAAGGCCGAGCCGAAGCCCGACCCCGCCCCCGTCGCCGCCGATGCGCCCATCGTGGTGGAGACCACCGACCTCAAGGTGCACTTCCCCATCAAGCGCGGCATCCTGCGCCGCACGGTGGGGCACGTGAAGGCGGTGGACGGGGTGTCGGTGGCCATCCGCCAGGGCGAGACGCTGGGGGTGGTGGGCGAATCGGGCTCCGGCAAGACCACCCTGGGCCTTGCAATGCTGCGGCTCATCTCCAGCACCGGGCCAGTGGCCTTTCTCGGCCGGCGGGTGGACGGGCTCGGCTTCAAGGCCATGCGGCCGCTGCGGGCGCAGATGCAGGTGGTGTTCCAGGATCCCTATGGTTCGCTGTCGCCGCGCATGTCGGTGGCGGAGATCGTTGGGGAAGGGCTGCTGGTGCACCAGAGGCAGCTCTCCGCCGCCGCCCGCGATGCCCGGGTGGTCGCGGCGCTCGCCGACGTGGGGCTGGATCCCGCGAGCCGGCACCGCTACCCCCACGAATTCTCCGGCGGCCAGCGCCAGCGCATTTCCATCGCCCGGGCGATGGCGCTGGAGCCGAGCTTCGTGGTGCTCGACGAGCCCACCTCGGCCCTCGACATGATCGTCCAGGCCCAGATCGTCGAGCTGCTGCGCGCGCTGCAGCGCAAGCGCGACCTCACCTTTATGTTCATCTCGCACGATCTGCGCGTGGTCTCGGCGCTGGCGAGCCACATCCTGGTGATGCGCGGCGGCAAGATGGTGGAGCAGGGGCCGGCCCGCGAGGTGTTCGAGGCTCCGAAGGAGGCCTATACGAGGGCCCTGTTCGCCGCCGCCTTCAGCCTGGAGACGGCGCAGCCGGGCGTGGTGCGGCAATGAGCGGTGACGGGGTCGAAAACGATCTGCCGCAGGACCGGCCGGCGCAGGTTGAGGTCGAGGCGCCGCAGGTTCTGGCCGCCGGGTTCCGCCGCTACGAGCGGTTCCACCTCACCCTCACCCATCCCGATGGCACCCGCGACGAGATGGACCGCGAGATCGTTCGCGCCGGCCGCGTGGTCGGCGTGCTGCCGCTGGATCCGGTGCGCGACGAGGTGGTGATGATCCGCCAGTTCCGCCTGCCCGCCCATCTGGGCACCGGCAATGGCGAGCTGGTGGAGGTGGTGGCCGGTATCGTCGAGGCCGGGGAGGATCTGGCCGCCGCCGCCGCCCGCGAGTGCCGGGAGGAGATCGGCGTGGTGCCCAGCCGGCTGATCCCCATGGTGCGCTATTTTCCGGCGCCGGGGGTGACCGACGAGCTGGTGTCGCTCTATCTCGGCATCGTCGATTCGACCGCGGTGCCGGAGCGGGCCGGGGCTCCGGACGAGGGCGAGGCCACCTTCCCGTTCGTGGTGCCGGTGTCCACCGCGCTGGAGGCGCTGGCCGCCGGGCGGCTGACCAACGGCATTACGGTGATGTCGCTGCACTGGCTGGCCCTCCACCGCGAACGGATCCGGGCGCTGGCGGCCGAGCCTGCGGCCTGACGGCGGTGTGCATGCCATCGGCATCGGTCTGCGGCCCCATGTGGGCCTCGCTTCGGCGTCGCGCGGGGTGACCTCCTGACATCGGCCTCCGGCCGGGGCCAAGTGGGCTACCGCTCAGGCCAGCGGGTCAATGTGACGGGCTTTACCTGGCGGAGGATTCGGCGGCCTGACGGCGGAGTCCATGCCATCGGCATTGGTCTTCGGCCCCATATGGGCATTGCTCCGGCGTCGCGCGGTGTGACCTCCTGCCTCCGGCCGGCGCCAGGCGGGCTCCACTTAGGCCAGCGCGTCAATGTCCCGGGCCTCGCGCTGGCGAACGATTCGGTGGCGTGACGGCCGCGTCACGCCACCGGTCTCGGTCCCTGGCCGATGGCGGATGGGCGCCGCCCAGCTCGGCGCGGGCGTGACCTCAGGCCCATGAGGCAGCCTCACCCGCCCCTTTTATTCCAGGCGGCGCGGTCATGGCGCCGCGATCGGGATATCTCGCCCTCTTCCGCGGCCCGCCGGATTCCGGCTGATGGCGCAGCAGAACCCTCTTCCGCTTGCGGGGGAGGGCAGGGAGGGGGCAGCCCCTCTCCTCATGGCCAAGCGTTCGAAACCGAGCCGCCGCTGCCCTCAGACCGGGCGAAATCCGGAAATGTCGAAGGCTGCCACGTCCTGCAGCAACTCCACGAAGGCCCGGGCGCCGTGATCGGCCGCCGCCGCGCCCTTTTCGGCTGTCGCCGCGCGGGCATCGCCCATGGCGCCGGAGGAGTGGAGATCCTCGCTCATCCAGGCAAATCCCACCGGATGGTTGGCCCGAAGCCGCTTGAACTCGCCTTCCATGGCGATGGAATAGGAGGCGAAATCCGCGGCCTGGCCCATGTCCACCAGCTCCGGGCGGAAGGCGAGCATCAGCGAGGTCTCCACCTCGCCGCCATGGATGCCGTGGGCGCGCTCGAACTCGCTGAACAGGCCGTCCGGATAGCCGAAGCGGTGCATGGAGGCGCTGGCCACCAGCGTGCCGTGCCGCAGGCGCAGGGTGCGGGCCACCAGGTCCATCACCGGCACGTTGCCGCCATGGCTGTTCATCAGCACGAGCCGGCGGATGCCGGCGCGGGCAAGGCCCTCGCCCAGTTCCACCCAGGCCGCCAGCGCGGTGGCCGGGGTGAGGGTGAGGGTGCCGGGAAAGGCGAGGTGCTCGTCCGACTTGCCCACCGCCTGGATGGGCAGGACCAGCACGTCGAGGTCCCCCGGCACCAGCGGGGCGATGCGGGCGAGATCCCCCTCGGCGATGAACAGATCGGTGCCGAGGGGCAGATGCGGTCCATGCTGCTCCACTGCCGCGAGCGGCAGCACCGCCACCAGCCGGCTCCTGTCGAGAGCGGCAAGGGCGGTGGTGCTCAGCTCGGCCCAGTGGCGCAGCATGCTCTCACCGCACGATGATGTTCTTGAACTGCCAGGGATCCTCGAGGTCCAGGTCCTCGGGGAAGAGCTGCTGGCGGCCGGTCAGCGGGGTCCAGTCGGTGTAGACCCCGACCATCGGCCCGAGATACGGCTTCTGCACCTCGAGGCAGCGGCGGAAGTCCATCTCGTCGGACTCGACGATGCCGGCCTTCGGGTTTTCCAGCGCCCACACCATGCCGGCCAGAACGGCCGAGGTCACCTGCATGCCGGTGGCATTCTGGTATGGGGCGAGCTCGCGGGTCTCCTCGATGGAGAGCTGCGAGCCGTACCAGTAGGCGTTCCGGGCATGACCGTAGATGAGCACGCCCAGCTCGTCGGCGCCGTCGACGATCTCGTGCTCGTCGAGGATCTTCCAGGTGCCCTGGAAGTGGCCGCCATTGCCGAACATCTCGTACAGCGACAGCACGGCGTCGTTGCAGGGGTGGTAGGCGTAGTGGCAGGTGGGGCGGTAGACCACCTCCTCGCCGTCCTTCACCGTCAGGTAGTCGGCGATGGAGATCGCCTCGTTGTGGGTGACGAGGAAGCCGTACTGCGCCTGCGGCGTCGGGGTCCAGGAGCGGACCCGGGTGGCGGCGCCGGGGGAGAGCAGGTAGATGGCGGCGCCGCAGCCCTCGGAATGGGTGCGCGCGTCCGCCGGCAGGCTCTTCTCGTGGGTGCCCCAGCCGAGCTCGGCCGGCTGCAGGCCTTCGGAAACGAAGCCTTCCACCGACCAGGTGTTCCAGAACTGGCCCATGATCTTGGGCTCGCGGGCGCGCTGGGTGTCGCGCTCGGCGATGTGGATGCCCTTGACGCCCAGTGCCCGGGCGAGCTGGGCCCACTCCTCGCGGCTGGCCGGCTCGGGGCGGTCGAGCCCGGTGTCGGCGGCGATGTTGAGCAGCGCCTCCTTCACGAACCAGGAGACCATGCCCGGATTGGCGCCGCAGGTGGAGACCGCGGTGGTGCCGCCGGGATTGCGCCGGCGGGCGGCGAGCAGGCTCTCGCGCAGCGCGTAGTTGGTGCGCGCGGCGTTATCCACGTTCTCGTCGAAGTAGAAGCCCTTCCACGGCTCGATCACGGTGTCGACGTAGAGGGCGCCGATCTCGCGGGTGAGCTCCATCATCGCCACCGACGAGACGTCCACCGACAGATTGACGCAGAAGCCCTGGCCCGGGCCGTTGGTGAGCAGCGGCGTGAGCAGCTCGCGGTAGTTTTCCGCCGTCACCTCGGCCTGGATGAAGCGGATGCCGCGCGAATCGAGCAGGGTGCGGTGGGTGTCCACCGGGTCGATCACCACCATCCGCTCGCGATCGAAGCTGAAATGGCGCTCGATCAGCGGCAGCGTGCCCCGGCCGATCGATCCGAAACCGATCATCACGATGGGGCCGTCGATGGTCGCATGGACCGGCCATTGGCTCATCTTGCTCAACTCCTCGTCACCCGGCCGCGCCCGTCACGAAGGCGCGTCCGCAGGGATGGCCGGGCGCGGTCGATGCCGCCTCGTGGCGGCAACCGGATGCCCGGCAGGGGCGCCCCCCACTGCGGCGGGGCGCGCCGGCACCATGGTTAAGGCTGCGGCGTGCGTCAACACGCAGGCCGGCTCGGGAGCCGGCAAACCAAGCATTTGCCGGCCTTCACGCCACTCTCAGCGCGGTCGCGGCATGGCATCGACGCGGGCGAGGGCGGGGAAAAGGCGGATCCAAATCAGGGCGACCAGCAGCGTGCCGACGCCGCCCACGACCCCCGCCCAGACCACCCCCAGCAGCGCCGCGGCCATGCCGGATTCGAACTCGCCGAGCTGGTTGGAGGTGCCGACGAACAGCGAGTTCACCGCGCTCACCCGCCCGCGCATGTCATCCGGGGTGGAGAGCTGCACCAGCGAGGAGCGGATGACGACGCTCACATTGTCCGCCGCCCCGAGCACGAACAGCGCGGACAGCGACAGGCCGAAGCTCCGCGACAGGGAGAAGACCACCGTCGCCAGCCCGAACAGGACAACCGAGGCGAACATGATCGGCCCGACATGGCGGGCGAGCGGGACCCGCGCCAGCACCAGGGCCATCAGCGTCGCGCCCACGGCCGGCGCGGCCCGCAGCGCCCCGAGGCCTTCCGCCCCCACATGCAGGATGTCGCCGGCGAAGATCGGCAGCAGCGCGGTGACCCCGCCGAGCAGCACGGCGAACAGATCCAGCGAGATGGCCCCCAGCACCAGCGGGCTGCGGCGGACGAAGGCGAGGCCCGAGAGCAGCCCCTCGAGGCTCATGGCCGAGCGCGGAACCGGCACGTGGGCGTGGCGGATGAAGGCGGTGCAGAGCGCCGCCACGGCGTAGCAGGCCGCGGCGCCGGCCAGCGGCACGGTGGGGCCGAGGACGTAGGCGAAGCCGCCCACCGCCGGCCCGGCGATGGTGGCCATCTGCATCGCCGACGAGGCCACCGCCAGCCCGCGCGGCAGGATCTCGCCGGGCACGAGGCGCGGCAGCAGCGCGGACATGGTGGGATGCTCGAAGGCCCGGCAGGCGCCGATCATCGCGACCGCGCCGTAGATCGCCGCGATCCCCGCCGCCCCGCTGCCGATGCCGAGCGCCAGCAGGGCCAGGGTGAGGGCCGACAGCACCTGGCAGGCAAGGACGATGCGGCGCCGGTCGAAGGTGTCCGCCGCCTGGCCGACGAACAGGGTGAGGCACAGGATCGGCAGAAACTGCACCAGCCCGACCAGACCCAGCGCCACCGCGCTGCCGGTGAGCGCATAGATCAGCCAGCCCACCGCCACGGCGAGCATCTGGAAGGCCAGCGCCGAGGCGACGCGGCTGATCCAGAACAAGAGGAAGGCGGGATGATCCCTGAGTCGCTGCGAGGCGGGGGAGGGGGCGGGCGTCACGGGCTTCTCCGCAGGACGGCGGTGGCGCTCCTGCGGTAGACCCCCGGCGCCGGCCGGGCAAGGCCGCGGGCGATTCGAGCCGCAGCCGGCTCATCGAATCAGGTCAAGGAGTCGCTGCGGGCGGAGCCACGGCCGCGGGCCCGAGCGCGCCTTGCCGGCCAGCGGCGCTGCGGCCGGAGTGCTCCGATCTACATGAGCAAACGGGGCGTTGATCGGCCGGGCCTGCCGGGTGAGTCCGCGCTCCGTGGGCCGGTGAGCCCTGGACCTGCGGCGGCGAGGCCGGGAGGCGGCGTCGATCGAATCGCTCAGGCGGTTCCATCCGGCGCGGTCCGCACGCCCCTTAGGCGCCGATGCGCGTCAGCTGCAGGACGGTTCCCCGGCGGAGGTGCGATTCGGCCGGGAACCGCCCGCCGGCGATGATTCGAACCGGCCATCCCCGGGTGGCGAAGCGGCGACCCGTGCAGCCGTGATTCGGCTGCACGGGTCGGCCGCGCTTCGGGTGCTTCTCAATCGCTGGCGAGGATGTGGTTGCGCACCAGCGGATAGACCTGCCCCGCCCACTTGCGGCCGGAGAACACGCCGTAGGGGCCCCCCCCCGCCTGCATGTGATGGCGCTTCTTGTGCGGCCTGAGGCCGCTGCAGATGTCCTGCGCCGCGAGGGTCTGGCCGATGGAGCAGATATCGTCCCGCTCGCCCTCGACGGTGAGCAAGGCGGTGCGGCGGATGGCCCTGAAATCGATGGGCTCGCCGCGATAGGTCAACTCGCCCTTGGGCAGCAGGTAGTCCTGGAAGACGTACTGCACCGTCTCCAGATAGAAATCCGCATCCAGGACGAGGACGGCGAAATATTCATCGTAGAAGGTCTTGGTGGTCTCGGCCTTCTCCAGGTCGCCTTCGGAGAGGGCGTTGTAGAGGTCGAGATGCGCCTTCACGTGCCGCATCAGGTTCATGCTGACGAAGGCGGTGAGCTGCATGAAGCCCGGATAGACCCGCCGCCCGGCGCCGGCGAAGCCCTTCGGCACGGTGCCGATGAGGTTGCGCTTGAACCAGGAGATGGGCTTGGAGGCGGCCAGCTCGTTGACCTTGGTGGGATTGATCCGGCAGTCGATGGGGCCGGCCATCAGGGTCATGGAGTGCGGGGTCGCCGGATTGTCCTGCTGGGCCATCACCGCGGCCGCCACCAGGGTCTGGACGCAGGGCTGGCACACCGCCACCAGGTGCCCGCCCGGCCCGATGATCTCCAGGAAGCGGATGACGTGCTCGACATAATCGTCGAAGCCGAAAGCCCCGGCAGAGGTCGGAACATCCCGGGCGTTGAGCCAGTCGGTGATGTAGACGTCGTTGTCCGGCAGCAGCGTCTTGACGGTGTTGACCAGCAGGGTGGCGAAGTGGCCGGAGAGCGGCGCCACCACCAGCACCCGCGGCTGGGCGACGTCGGTATCCTTGCGGAATCGCAGCAGGGTGCCGAAGGGCAGGTTCGCCACCACCTCCTCGGTCACCGCCACCTCGCGGTTGCCGATCTCCACCGACCGGATCCCGAAGTCGGGCCGGCCGTGGGTCAGGTGGGCACGCTCCATCAGCTCGCAGGCTGCCACCAGCGGCCGCAAGGCGGGGTGGGCGTAGCCGTTGAGAAACGGGCCGGCGAGGGTCTGGCGGGCGAGCGCAGCGGCGAGCCGCACCGGCTCCATGATGTCGCTCTGGGTCTGATAGGCGTTGTAGAGCATGCGGTCAGCACGCCAACGCGAAGGCAGGCCGGCGGATTGCCGGGCACGGGATGGAAGGCCGGACCATGTGCGAGAGGACCCCTGCGTTATCTGGCCGCCCTGCATTGCCCTGGAGTCGGCGTCCATCCGGTTAAGTTATTGTACTGATATGATTTTTTTGCTTTGCACCTGACCCTGAACGGTTGTACCTGTTACAATGATATTGAAGCGCGGCTTTGCGCAATGCAACACAAATGGCGCTGCCCGAAAATTATGCTGTAGTCGGGGGGCCGCTTCGTGATCTCAGCCTCGCTCCGCATCCTGCGGGGGCGGGGCGGGCGTTTGCGGCCGCCGGACAGGTGTGGGCGGCGGGTTCAGGGACCGCGGCTCGGCAGAAACAGAAAGGCGCGAGAGATTCATGGCGACGCTCACCATCTCCAGCAAGAACTACTCCTCCTGGTCGCTGCGCGGCTGGCTCTTGTGCAAGATGGCCGGCTTGGCGTTCCACGAGGAGCGGGTGCCGGTGGATGATCCCGATGCCAAGGCGGAGCTGCTCCTGCTGTCGCCGTCCTTCCTGGTGCCCCGGCTGGTGCATCAGGACGTGACCGTATGGGACACCCTTGCCATCGCCTTGTTCCTCAACGAGGTATTTCCCGACGCCGGCATCCTGCCGACCGACCGGGCGGTGCGGGCGCACTGCCTGTCCATCTCGTGCGAGATGCACTCCGGCTTCGCGAACCTGCGCTCCGCGCTGCCCATGAACATCAAGGCCTACTATCCCGGCTTCAAGGTGTGGGCGGGGGCGCAGGCCGATATCGATCGCATCCTCGCGATCTGGCGCGGCTGCTTCATCGCCCACGGCGGCCCCTACCTCATGGGCGCCACGCCGACCCTGGCGGACGTGATGTATGCACCGGTCTGCTCCCGGTTCACCACCTACAACGTGCCGCTCGATGCCGCCTGCGCCGCCTACCGCGACCGCATCATGGCCTGGCCGCTGATGCAGGGCTGGATCTTCGACGCCCGGGAGGAGCCGGAGGAGCTGGAGGAGCTCGGCGCGGAATTCTGACCGGCGGGTGAGGCCGCCGGAAGGCCCGGCCTTCCTTGTCTGGCCGCGCACGCCGCAAGACCGCAGGCGGGTGTTTCGATCAAGGCGCATGCCGGCGGGCGCCGTTCGCGGAGCGTGTCTCGTCCGTGCGGCGTTCAGGCGCCGCGGCGTCGCGCCTTAAGCGGTTTGACAGTGCGGGCCGGGGGCCGGCGCGATCCTGCCGGCCGCTCCCCTTGCGCGCGCCGGCGCGCACTCCCATCCTTCAGGCGCGCCCGCCCGAATCCCGCACCCATGCGGGCCTGCCGGAACGATGCGGGCCTGCGGAGGGTGCGATGAATCATCTGAAGACGGTGGCGCTTCTGGCTGGCCTCACCGCCTTGTTCATGGCGGTCGGCTACGCCCTCGGCGGCCAGAGCGGCATGCTGATCGCGTTCGTCGTCGCCGCCGGCATGAACATCTTCAGCTACTGGAATTCGGACAAGATGGTGCTGCGCATGTATGGCGCGCGCGAGGTGGACGAGCGCACCGCGCCGGACCTGGTGGGCATGGTGCGCCAGCTCGCCCAGAATGCGGCTCTGCCCATGCCCAAGGTCTACATCATGGACAACCCGCAGCCGAATGCCTTCGCCACCGGCCGCAACCCGCAGAACGCCGCGGTGGCCGCCACCACCGGCCTGCTGCAGAGCCTCTCCCCGCAGGAGGTGGCCGGCGTGATGGCCCACGAGCTGGCGCACATCAAGCACTACGACACCCTCACCATGACCATCACCGCCACCATCGCCGGCGCCATCTCCATGCTGGCGAACTTCGGCATGCTGTTCGCGGGCGGGCGAAACCGCGAGGGCGGCAATCCGTTCGGGGCCATCGGCACCATCTTGATGGTGATCCTCGCCCCCATGGCGGCGATGGTGGTGCAGATGGCCATCTCCCGCTCGCGGGAGTACGAGGCCGATCGCGGCGGGGCGGAGATCTGCGGCGATCCGATGGCGCTGGCCTCGGCGCTGGGGCGGATCTCCGGCGCCGCTCACCAGGTGGAGAATTACGAGGCCGAGGCCAATCCGGCCACCGCCCATATGTTCATCATCAACCCGCTGTCGGGGATGCGGATGGACAACCTGTTCTCCACCCATCCGGCCACCGAGAACCGCATCGCCGCGCTGCGCGACCTTGCCCAGCGCATGGGGCCGCGCCCGGGCGGCGGCGGCTTCGCTCCGCGGGCTCCCTCGCCGCCGACGCCGGGCCCCGCGGGCGGGCCGTGGGGTGGCAGCGGGACCCCGCCCGGCGGCCAGGGGCGCGGCCCCTGGGGCTGAGGCCGAAGGGCGGTTTCGGAGCAGTCCGGCGGCATCCCCAGCCGGACGCCCTCTCCCGCCTGCGGGGGAGGGGGCATTCCGGACGGGGTAAAGGCCGTCCTCTTCCGGTCTTCGTCGCGATGCGGAGGGCCTTCCCCCGACTGTCCTCCCCCGCGAGCGGGGAGAGGGTTCCACAAGGCCTTTGGAGCTCCTGACAGAACCGCGTGGGGTCGGCTGGCCGGGTCTTTCGGCCTCCCGGTCCTGAGGTTTCGTAAGGTGCTGCTGGAGGCTGTTTGAAAAGTCGGACAGGCAGAGGTGGTTCTGATGCCGCCGGGTCTTTCCGGTGCCCGGGGCGTCGAGAACTGGGCCCGATGCGCGGCATCGCGCCGGCATTCTCTACCTTCCCGAGCCCCGAAACCCCCTCGGCCGCCATCCGCCCCCGACTTTCCAAATAGGCTCTCCACCCGAACCAGCCTTTTCAAGGCCCCCACGCCCCCAGGGGCTGCCAGCTTGGCTCATGCGCCTTTGGTCATATGGCCTTTGGGAAGGCCCACGGGGTGCTTTGGCGCCCGCACCGGATGTCAGTCCAGGATCGGGCCGATGGCAGGACGGAAGCGTCATCCGCCCCTCGCCACGCCTCCTCCCCGTATTTCCTGTCGATGAGCCGCCGCGCGCGCTGACATGAGCGGCGCCGGCGGCTAGCCTTGCGGCCATGACGCCCCCTTCCGCCTCCCGATCCCCGCGCCGCGCGCCCTCCGCCCCCGAGGCGCCCGCCGCACCCGTGCCGGGCGGATCGCCCGCGCCGGCCGAGGCCGCCGCGCGCCCGGCCGCGGAGGAAGCCCGCGTCACCCCGATGATGGCGCAGTATCTGGAGATCAAGGCCGCCAACCCCGGCAGCCTGCTGTTCTACCGGATGGGCGATTTCTACGAATTGTTCTTCACCGATGCGGAGGAGGCCTCGCGGGCGCTCGGCATCGTCCTCACCAAGCGCGGCAAGCACCTGGGCGAGGACATCCCCATGTGCGGGGTGCCGATCGAGCGGGCGGACGAATATCTGCACAAGCTCATCGCCCTCGGCTTCCGGGTCTCGGTGTGCGAGCAGCTGGAAGATCCGGCGGAGGCGAGGCGCCGCGGCCCGAAGGCGGGGGTGCGCCGCGACGTCCCCCGCCTCGTCACCCCCGGCACCCTCACCGAGGACACCCTGCTCGATGCCCGGGCGGAGAACGTGCTGGCGGCGCTGGCCCGGGTGCGGGCCGGAGCCGGGGCGGAGGATTTCGCCTACGCCATCGCCTTCACCGACATGTCCACCGGCAGCTTCCGCGTCGCCGCCACCGACGTGGAGACGCTGGACGGCGACCTCGCCCGCATCGTCCCGGCCGAGATCCTGGTCTCCGACGCTCTCTACGACGATCCGGCGCTGAAGCCGGTGCTGCGTGCCCTGCCGGCGGTGACCCCGCTGCCCAAGGCCGCCTTCGACGGCACCACCGCCGAGAAGCGGCTGGCCGATTTCTTCGGCGTCGCCGCGCTCGATGCGTTCGGCGATTTCGGCCGCGCCGAGCTGATCGCCGCCGCCGCCGTGGTCGCTTATGTCGAGCGCACCCAGGTGGGGGTGCGCCCGGCGCTCGGCCGCCCGGTGAAGGAAGCCGAAGGCGGCATCATGGCCATGGATGCCGGCACCAGGACCAATCTGGAGCTGGTGCGCACCACGGCCGGCGAGCGGCGGGGCTCGCTGCTCGCCGCAGTCGACCGCACGGTCACCGCCGCCGGCGCCCGCCGCCTCGCCCGAAGGCTTTCGGAGCCGCTCACCGATCTTGCCGCCATCCGCGCCCGCCACGACGGCGTCGCCCACCTGGTGGAGGAGGGCGCCCTGCGGCAGGCGCTGCGGGCGGTCCTCGCCCGCGCCCCCGACATGGCCCGGGCGCTGGCCCGCCTCTCGCTCGATCGCGGCGGCCCGCGCGACCTCGCCGCCATCCGCGACGGCCTTGCGGAGGCGGTGGGGATCGCCGGCCTGTTCGCCGCGCCGCCGCCGGAGGATCTCGCCCGCTGCGCCGCCGCGCTGGCGGCGGTTCCGGCCGGCCTCGCCGCCGATCTCGCCGCGGCCCTCGCCGACACGGTGCCGCCGCATCGGCGCGATGGCGGCTTCGTCCGGTCCGGCTATGACGGCGACCTCGACGCCACCCGGGCCCTGCGTGACGAAAGCCGGCAGGTGGTGGCCGCCCTGGAGCGGCGCTACGTGGACGAGACCGGCGTGCGGGCGCTCAAGATCCGGCACAATGCGGTGCTCGGCTATTATGTGGAGGTGAGCGCGCAGAATGCCGACCGGCTGCGCGAGCCGCCCTTCGGCGCGCTTTTCGTCCATCGCCAGACCATGGCCGGGGCGGTGCGCTTCTCCTCCGTCGAGCTCGGCGAGCTGGAGAGCCGCATCACCGGCGCCGCCGATCGGGCGCTGGCGCTGGAGCAGGCCACCTTCGTCCGCCTCGCTGCGGCGGTGGGGGCCGAGGCGCCGGGGATCCGGGCGGCGGCCGAGGCGCTGGCCGAGCTGGATGTGGCCGCCGGCTTCGCCGAGCTCGCCGCCGCTGGCAACCATGTGCGCCCGGTGATGACCGAGGCGCCGCTGTTCGAGATCGCCGGCGGCCGCCATCCGGTGGTGGAGGAGGCGCTGCGCCGCGGCGGCGGCCCGTTCGTGCCCAACGATTGCGATCTCTCGCCCCCCGATGGCGCGGCGGACGGGCGCATCGTGCTGGTCACCGGGCCGAACATGGCCGGCAAGTCCACCTTCCTGCGCCAGAATGCGCTGATCGCGGTGCTGGCCCAGGCGGGGGCGTTCGTGCCGGCGCGGGCGGCGCGCATCGGCATCGTCGACCGGCTGTTCTCCCGGGTGGGGGCGGCCGACGACCTCGCCCGCGGCCGCTCCACCTTCATGGTGGAGATGGTGGAGACCGCCGCCATCCTGAACCAGGCGACGGCGCGCTCGCTGGTGATCCTCGACGAGATCGGCCGTGGCACGGCGACCTTCGACGGCATGTCCATCGCCTGGGCGAGCCTGGAGCACCTGCATGAGGTGAACCGCTGCCGGGCGCTGTTCGCCACCCATTTCCACGAGCTGACGGCGCTCTCCCAGCGCTGCCGGCGGCTTACCAACGCCACGGTGAAGGTCACCGAGTGGCAGGGCGACGTGATCTTCCTGCACGAGGTGGTGCCGGGGGCGGCGGACCGCTCCTACGGCATCCAGGTGGCCAAGCTCGCCGGCCTGCCGGCGGCGGTGATCGCCCGGGCGAAGGCGGTGCTGGCGGAGCTGGAGGCGGCGGAGCGGGCCTCCCCGGTGCAGCGGCTGGTGGACGACCTGCCGCTGTTCGCCGCGGTGCGCCCGGTTTCGGCAGCCCTGCTTGCTCCGGTGGCGGACGACGCCGTGCGCCATGCCCTCGCCGACCTCGATCCCGATGACATGAGCCCGCGCGAGGCCCTCGACGCGCTTTATCGGCTGAAGGGCTTGGCCCGGGACTAGAGCGTTTCAGTGCTTCATGGAAACGCTGAAACGATATAACGCTTTGATTAGAGAGTATTTTTTATCAGATTTGGAGACGCTCTCGCGTTCCGCGCGGCGGAGCGGGAGCCTCCTGCGCCGAGTTTCGACCACTGGACGCGATCACCGGATCCGCCGGCTGTACGCTCTGCAACGGCCCAAGCAGCGCGAGGTCGTAGAGGAACTTCAGCGCCCCGCACAGGATCGCCGGCCGCGCCTTGCGGCCGCCGGCGCACGCCTTGCGGCCGGCGCCGGCTCGAGGGCGAGGTGCCCCGCCGAGGCGATCGTTGCGGCTTCGATAGTCTGCCCGGCCGGGTTTGCCGAGCCCGCCCTTGCCGGCAGGGGCCCGGATCGTCCGCGACACCAATCTCAAGGACGGCGTTCGGCCGTGAGGACGCCTTTGGCATCGCCAGTCTCACCGCTGGCATTGCGGTGAGCGAGCCCGACCATGCCGGGCCCTTCACCAAGGGCGCCGGTCCTTCGACGCACATACGCGTATTTTCCCACCCGGCACTGCCGGGGGAGCCGATCCCGGAACGGATCCGCCCGCACAAAATCGCTTCGGCGATCCGATGCGGGCGGAAGATGCGGCGCCGTCCGGTGCGTCGGCGCGCGGTTTACCGCTTCAGCGCCTTCACGTCGCGCACCGCGCCGCGGGCGGCGGAGGTGGTGAGCGCCGCATAGGCCTGCAGCGCCTGCGAGACCACCCGCTTGCGGCTGGCCGGCTTCCACGCGGCATCGCCCTTCGCCTCCATGGCGGCGCGGCGCTCGGCCAGCACCTCGTCGGAGACCTCCACCGCAATGAGGCGATTGGGGATGTCGATAGCGATGAGGTCGCCTTCCTCCACCAGGCCGATGTCGCCGCCCTCCGCCGCTTCCGGCGAGACGTGGCCGATGGACAGCCCCGAGGAGCCGCCCGAGAACCGGCCGTCGGTGATGAGGGCGCAGGCTTTGCCCAGGCCCTTCGATTTCAGGTAGGAGGTGGGATAGAGCATCTCCTGCATGCCGGGCCCGCCGCGCGGCCCCTCGTAGCGGATCAGCACCACGTCGCCGGGCTGGATCCGCCCGGTGGAGAGGATCGCCTCCACCGCCGCGTCCTGGCTCTCGAAGATGCGGGCCGGGCCCTTGAAGGTGAGGATGGAGGCATCCACGCCCGCCGTCTTCACGATGCAGCCGTCGCGGGCGATGTTGCCGTAGAGCACGGCGAGGCCGCCGTCCCTGGAGTAGGCGTGCTCGAGGTTGCGGATCACCCCCGCCTCACGGTCGGTGTCGAGCTCGTCCCAGCGCCGCGACTGGCTGAAGGCGACCTGGGTCGGCACCCCGCCCGGGGCGGCGCGGTAGAAGGTGCGCACGGCATCGCTGGCGGTGCGGGTCACGTCCCAGCGGTCGAGGGCGTCGGCGAGGGTGGCTGCGTGCACGGTCGGCAGGCCGGTATGGATGAGCCCGGCCCGGTCCAGCTCGCCGAGGATGCCCATGATGCCGCCGGCGCGGTGGACGTCCTCCATGTGGATGTTGGCGACCGCCGGGGCGACCTTGCACAGCACCGGCACCCGGCGTGACAGCCGGTCGATGTCGGCCATGGTGAAGGGCACCTCGCCCTCGTTGGCGGCGGCGAGCAGGTGCAGCACCGTGTTGGTGGAGCCGCCCATGGAGATGTCGAGGGTCATGGCGTTCTCGAACGCCTGGAACGAGGCGACCGAGCGCGGCAGCACGCTGGCATCTTCCTCGTCGTAATAGCGGCGGGCGAGGTCGACGATGAGGTGCCCGGCCTCCACGAACAGCCGCTCGCGGTCGGCATGGGTGGCCAGCGCCGAGCCGTTGCCGGGCAGCGCGAGGCCGAGGGCCTCGGTGAGGCAGTTCATGGAATTGGCGGTGAACATGCCCGAGCACGAGCCGCAGGTCGGGCAGGCGGACCGCTCCATCACCGTCACGTCGGCGTCCGAGACCTTGTCGTCGGCGGCGGCGATCATGGCGTCGAGGAGGTCGACCTTCTTCTCGCCGGTGGAGAGCAGCACCTTGCCCGCCTCCATGGGGCCGCCGGAGACGAACACCGCCGGGATGTTGAGGCGCATGGCGGCCATCAGCATGCCGGGGGTGATCTTGTCGCAGTTGGAGATGCAGACCATGGCGTCGGCGCAGTGCGCGTTGACCATGTATTCCACGCTGTCGGCGATGATCTCGCGGGACGGCAGCGAATAGAGCATGCCGTCATGGCCCATGGCGATGCCGTCATCCACCGCGATGGTGTTGAACTCCTTGGCGACGCCGCCGGCCTTCTCGATCTCGCGCGCCACAAGCTGGCCGAGATCCTTGAGGTGGACATGGCCCGGCACGAACTGGGTGAAGGAATTGACCACCGCGATGATGGGCTTGCCGAAATCGCCGTCCTTCATGCCGGTCGCGCGCCACAGGCCGCGGGCGCCGGCCATGTTACGGCCGTGGGTGGAAGTGCGGGAGCGATACTGGGGCATGGTCCTCTTCGCCTTTGTTGCGGCAGCGCCGGGGTCCGCCGTCGTGCGGTCTTCTCCGGTGGCCCGCCTGAGCGGGCAGCCTGCGACATAGTGCCGGCTCTCTTAGTGCGAATTTGGACGAAGCGAAATCCTTATCCGATGCGGCCGAGGCCCGGTGCCGCCAAGCTTTGGCTACCGCCGCGACGCTCGGCCGGCGAAGCTTGGGGGTGAGGATGGCGGCCGCGGCGGAGCCGCCAGCTCCCGGTGGGACGCTGATGACCGCCCGCCTGCGATCCCCGCGCCGCCGCCCGCCGCCCCGGTAAAGCCCGTGCCCCCCTTTGCGGACGGACCCGGCCCTGGCCGGGGACGGAGGTCGAGGTCTCAGGCCGACGGCCCGGGCTCGGCCGCCGCGTGCCAGGTGCGGATGGGCGCGCGCTGGCGGCCCTGGATCGCGCCGGCGAGGCCGTAATGGGCGGCCAGCCGGTCGAGGGCGAGCCCCAGCACCACCTTGGCGGGGCGGGCCGGCCAGCCCCGGGTCCGCTCCACGTCCTCCAGGCCCTTGAGGAAGCAGCAGACGTCCAGCAGCACCCCGGACAGTTCCGGCCCCACCGCCGTCACCGCCCGGGCGACCCGCAGTTTGGCGGCCAGGACCGCATCGGTGAAGGTGGTGTTGTCGCCCGGCCCGCCAGACCCTTCCTCCCAGCGGCTGGTGATGCGGGGGGTGAGGCCGGCGCGGGTGAAATCCGCCCGCAGCCGCTCGCCGGCGGCCAGCTGGGTCGGGTCCACCAGGGCGCGACCGTCCTTTCCGGTGCGCCGGGCGAGCCAGGCAAGGGGGCTTTCGGCCAGGTTCATCTGTGGCCCGGAGGCGGCGGCCGGGGCGGTTCGCCGGGGATGGGTCTTGGGGGAGGAAGGTTTGACGGTAGGGGGCTTGTGGGG
>CALMSN010000299.1 GCA_937872325.1 uncultured Xanthobacter sp.
GCTCGGCCGCGCTTTCAGCCCGAGCCCGATCCGCATCGCCTCCTGCAAGGCAAGTTCGCCCGCCGGCCAGGCATCGCCATGGCCGAGGCAGAACAACAGGTAGATGTCGGCGGTCCAGGGCCCGATGCCGTGCAGCGCGATCAGCGTGTGATGGGCGGCGTCGGCGTCCGCCTCCAGAGCGGAACCTGGGGCGACGAGGCCAACCTCTACCGCAATCCGGCGCAGGGGCTGGTCGATGCCATGGTGGGATACCAGAAGGACAATTTCCGCTTCCAGGTGAACGCCACCAACATCGCCGACGAGCGCTACGCGATCATGAATGGCGGCTTCATGTACTGGAGCGAGGGCCGCCGGGTCGTGGCCCAGGCCGCCTACCGCTGGTGAGCGCGGATGGCCGCCTTGCAACTGCGCCCGGTCCTCGTGCTGGCCCACCGCTATGTGGGCCTCGCCACGGCGCTGTTCCTGCTCGTCGCCGGCCTCACCGGGGCGGTGCTCGCCTTCATGAAGGAGCTGGACGAGGCGCTGAACCCGCATGCCTATCAGGTGGAGACGCGCGGCGCCCCGCTCGGCCCGGATGCGCTGGCGGCGATCGTCAGCAAGACCGACCCGCGGGTCTCGGTCGTCTACATGGGGCTGGAGCGGCGTCCCGGCCGTGCCGGGCTGGTGGTGGCCGAGGGGCGTGACCCGGCCACCGGCCTGGAGGTGGATATCCCCGCCACCTGGTTCAACATGGATCCCATCTCCGGCGAGATCCTGGCCCAGCGGCGCTGGGGGGAATGCTGCTTCGGCCGGCTCCAGATCGTGCCTTTTCTCTACGAGCTTCACCACAACCTGATGCTGCCGGGGCTCATCGGCGTCTTCGTCATGGGCGGGGTGGCGATCTTCTGGGTGTTTGACTGCTTCTTCGGGCTCGCCCTCACCTTTCCCCGCGGCCGGCCGTTCTTCGCCAAGTGGAAGCCGGCCTTCACCATCAAGGGCGGCAGCAGCTTCCGCCTCAACCTGGACCTGCACCGCGCCTTCGGCCTGTGGGTCTGGCTGCTGCTGCTGGCGGTGGCAATCTCCTCGGTCGCGATGAATCTGCGGCGCGAGGTGTTCGAACCGGTGGTGTCGATATTCTCGAAGGTGACCGAGAGCCCCATCGATGCCCGCGGCGTCCCATCCGAAACCCGGATCGAGCCCAACCTGACCTTCGACCCCATCCTGGATATGGCGGAGAAGGAGGCGGCGCGGCGGGGCTGGACGCTGCCCGCCACCGAGATCTTCTATTCCGAGGGGATCGGCCTCTACGGCGTCGGCTTCGGCGACGAGAACGACCCGTTCAACAATCCCTGGCTCTATTTCGACGGCAAGACCGGCGCCTATAGCGGCGACGTGGTGCCGGGCACCGGCACCGCCGGCGATATCTTCATCCAGCTCCAGTATCCCATCCATGGCGGGCGGATCGCCGGGCTTTTCCGCCGCATCGTCATCGCGGTGACCGGAGTGCTGATCGCGGTGCTGTCGGTGACCGGGGTGGTTGTGTGGTGGGTGAAGTTCTCGGGCCGCCGGGCGCGGGCGCGCAAGGCCACCCTCGCGGCCGGGGCCGGCGCCGCGCGATAGCTCTTGGGAATGCGCAGCGACCGCCCACGGCGCACGCCGGGCGGCGTTGTCGCGAGATCAAAGCTCATGACGTTCCGGCAGCGTCTCGCCCTGGGGAACAGCCCGGCATGCGGCGATCCGTCGCGATCCCTCGTGGTGTTTTGGCCCGCCCCGGCGCATGATGCCGGCGCGGCGCCAAATGCGCGCGGCCAAAGAAACCCAAGGGAAACGTCCATGAAACACGTCCTCGCACTGGCGTTCCTGCTCGCCAGCCTCGGTTCGGCTGCAGCGGAAAAATGGGACCTGTCCACCATGACCTGCCAGCAGTTCCTCGGGAGCGACAAGCCGACAATCTCGGTGATCCTCACCTGGCTCGACGCGTACTACAAGGACGACGACGCGCCGCCGGTGATCGACACCGACAAGTTCGCGCGCAATGCGGAGAAGCTCGCCATCTATTGCGCCGGCAACCCGCAGATCGGCCTCATCACAGCGGCTGACAACCTGTTCGACGACTAGGATATCTTCCGCTCCTATCCACTTCGCTCGAAAATAATCTATGGGCGGCCAATCCGTCGCCAATCCCTGCTTTAGAGGGCGGCTCACCGATCCGATGGGTGCACCGCCCTCTGGAGGGTTCCTCGATCGGAGCTCGGCGGCGCAAGGGCCCGAACCGCTCGCGCGCCGGAATGGGAAAGCCGGCATGGCGTTCGTGAAGGAATAGAGCCGGCCCGCTCACGCGATGAAATCGCGACCCTTCAGGATGCCGCCAGCCGCCACGCCCCTGAATTCGCGCCAATATAATATGCCGCGATGACAGGACCGGTGCCGGCAGTCGCAAACCGGATCAGTCGGCGCGCGTCCTATACTGGAATTACTCTACATCATCTTCATTGCATGCCTTTCGGCACCCCGATAGATTTTGGGCCACGGTCGGGGCGCGACCGGCGCGGGCGCCCGGTATGGATCTGGCCTTGCCGAAGGCGCGGGGCAGGTGCGGTCGTGAGTTGGGATCTGCAGTCTCTCTTCAGCCTCTATGCGAAGGAGATCACCCGATCCCTGCGCCGCCGGGGGCTGAGCGCCGAGACCGCCGCCGACCTCACCCAGGACACCTTCCTGCGCGTGCTCGCCGCAACGCCCGCCGAGGGCACGCCCCACCACAATCCCCGGGCGTACCTGCATCAGGTGTCGCGCAACCTCACGGCCAATCATCTGCGGCGCGAGGCGCTGCTGCCGATGATCGACCACCCCGAGGAGCGGATCGCCCAGATCGCCGATCCCGCGCCCTCGCCGGAACGCGCCGTCCATTCGCGCCAGTGCCTCGCCCAGGTGCAGGCGGCGCTTGCCGGCCTGCCCGCGCGCACCCGCACCGCGTTCGAGATGCATCGCGTCGGCGAGCATACCCTGGCCGAGATCGGCGCCACCCTCGGCCTCTCCACCACCCGGACCTGGGGCCTCATCCGCGAGGCCTACCTCCACCTCGCCGAACTGGTGGACCTCGACTGATCGTCCGGTTCCGGCGGTAAATTTCCCCTCGTCGATTGTATATAGGTGCGC
>CALMSN010000300.1 GCA_937872325.1 uncultured Xanthobacter sp.
CATCGCCGTGGAGGTGATCAGCCTCGATCACCAGAACAAACCTGATATCGGCTCCGCCACCGCCCGCAAGTGGCTGGACCAGGACGGGGTGGAGGTGCTCGCCGACATGTCCAACGCCTCGATCCAGCTCGCCATCGCGCCGCTGGTGAAGGAGAAGAACAAGGTGGCGCTGTTTCCCGGCGGCACCGCCCGCCTCACCGGCGACGCCTGCCAGCCGGACCATGTGGTGCAGTGGATGTGGGACACCTACGTTCAGGTGGCCGGCATCGCCAACCGGCTCACCCGGCCCGGCACCTCCTGGTACCTGGTGACGGCCGACTATGCCCTCGGCCACCAGCTGGAGGCCGACACCAAGGCGGTGGTGGGTCGCAAGGGGGGGCAGGTGCTCGGCTCGGTGCGCCATCCCTTCCCGGCGGTGGACCTGTCCTCGCCGCTGCTCACCGCCCAGGGCTCGGGGGCGGACATCATCGCGCTCGCCAATGCCGGCAACGACACCGTCTCCGGCATCAAGACCGCGCGCGAGTTCTCCATCATGGGCTCGAAGCAGAAGCTGGTGGCCTTCTTCCTCACCGCCCTCGACGTGAAGAGCGTCGGGCTGGAGACGGCGCAGGGCACGCTGTTGTCCGAGGGCTTCTACTGGGACCTGGATGACGGCACCCGCCGGTTCGCCGAGCGCTTCCGGGCGCAGAACGGGAAGATCCCCTCGGCCATCCACGCCGGCGTCTATTCCTCGGTTCTGCACTACCTGAAGGCGCGGGCGGCGGCGAAGACCGACGACGCGAAGTCGGTGATCGCCGGGATGCGCGCTTTGCCCATCAAGGACGACGTGGTGCGCAATGCCAGGCTCCGCGAGGACGGGCGCATGGTGCACGACTTCTACGTGTTCGAGGTGAAGGCGCCCGGCGCCTCGAAGGGCGAGTGGGACCTCTACGACCTGGTCGCCACTCTGCCGGGCGACGAGGCCTTCCGCCCGCTGAGCGAGAGCGCCTGCCCGCCCATCGTCGCGGCGCGCGGGCAGAAGCCGAACTGACCGGGCGCCCGGCCGCAACGCAACGGCGCCTGGAAAGAGCAAGGGCCGGATCCGCGGGGGGATCCGGCCCTTGATTTTTTTCCGCTTCGGGACCGGCGACTACTTCGCCGCCGCCTGGCCGCCCACCAGCGGGCAGCCGCCTTCGGCCAGCGGGCGGAAGGCCTCGTCGCCGGGGATGACGCGGATCAGCTTCAGGTAGTCCCAGGGATACTTCTGCTCGGCCGGGGTCTTCACCTGCAGCAGGTAAAGGTCGTGGACCATGCGGCCATCCTCGCGGATGCGGCCGCCGCGGGAGAAGAAGTCGTCCACCGGGGTCGCCTTCATCTTGGTCACCACGGTCTCTGTGTCGGTGGTGCCGGCGGCCTTCACCGCCTTGAGATAGTGCAGGATCGCCGAATAGGTGCCGGCCTGGCCCATGGTGGGCATGGCTTTGTGGCGCTCGTAGAAGCGCTTGGACCAGGCGCGGGTGTCGTCGTCGAGATCCCAGTAGAAGCCCTGGGTCAGGATCAGCCCCTGGGCGATGGGCAGGCCGATGGCGTGGATGTCGGTGATGTGGAGGTAGAGCCCGGCCAGCTTGATGCCCGACTGCGGGATGCCGAACTCGTTGGCCTGCTTGATGGCGTTGACCTGGTCGGCGCCCGAGTTGGCGAAGGCGATGAGCTTGGCGCCCGCACCCTGCGCCTGCAGCAGGTACGAGGAGAAGTCCGAGGCCCCCTGGGGGTGGCGCACCGCGCCCACCACCTTGCCGCCGCCCTTCACCACCGCGGTGGTGGTGTCGCGCTCGAGCGCCGCGCCGAAGGCGTAGTCGGCGGTGATGAAGAACCAGGGGCCTTCCTTGGCCAGCGAGGCGCCGGTGCCGGCGGCCAGGGCGTAGGTATCGTAGGTCCAGTGGATGCCGGTGGGGGCGCAGGCCTTGCCGGTGAAGTCCGACGAGCCGCCGGTGGAGGCCAGCACCAGCTTGTTCTTGCGCCGGCCGATCTCCTGCACCGCCAGCAGCACCGAGGAGGTGGGGATGTCGGCGATCACGTCCACGCCGTCCTCGTCGATCCAGCGGGTGACGAGGGCGGAGCCGACGTCCGGCTTGTTCTGGTGGTCGCCGGAGACGATCTCGACCTTCAGGTTCGGATTGATCTTGTTGAAGTCCTCAACGGCGAGCTTGG
>CALMSN010000301.1 GCA_937872325.1 uncultured Xanthobacter sp.
CGCCATCGCAATCTCGCTGGGCCTTCAGTACGGCGTGCCGCTGGAAGGGTATGTGGACGCCTTCACCTTCACCCGCTTCGAGCCGGCGGGCCCGGTGCAGGGCAACGAGGTGATCAAGTACGCCACCTCCATGCTCGACTATGTGTTCCGCGAGCTGGCAGTGTCCTATCTGGGCCGTAGCGATCTCGGCCATGTGGACCCGAACGAGACCGGCTTCGACGCTCTCGGCAAGGGGGTGGACGAGGGCAAGGCGCCGGCAGGTGCGACGGCCGCTGCCGCTGCGGCGACCCGCATCGTCTCCAAGGGGCTGGTCCGCGGCAAGACGGTGAACCTGCTCGGCCAGCCGGCCTCCGACCCCCGGGCCTCTTCCGACAACGTGACGGTGCTGCGTGCCGGAACCTTCGGCGCGACAGCGCTGAAGGCCGAGCCCGAAGTGGCCGAGCCCGTGGTGACGCCGGTTGGCGAAGCGGAGATCGATGCGGCGGCGGAGAGCATCCTGGAGAAGGCGCTCCCGTGGGGCGCAAGCGCCCGCAAGGCCGAAGCCCGGGCGGAAGCCCGCGCCCGCGGTTACGAGGGCGAGGCCTGTCCCGAGTGCATGAACTTCACCATGGTGCGCAACGGCACCTGCCTGAAGTGCGACACCTGCGGCTCGACGACCGGTTGCAGCTGAGGCACCTTTTCTAAACAGAAGCGCAGGTTTCAGGGGCGGCCCATCGGCCGCCCCTTTTCAATGGAGGAGGCCGCCACTGTATTGACGCTCCCCACTTCGCCCTCCTAAAAAATATAACCATGGGTTGAATTTTCATGGGGAGGGGGACAGCTCATGGTCAAGTTTCTGCATGGTGCTCAACTGCATGACGCGATCAAGCGGATTGCCGGCGAACCCGGCGCGAGATGCGCCGTCGCCTTCTGGGGAAGCGGCAGCAAAGATTTCATCTCGGAAGATGCCAGGATCATCTGCAACCTGAAGATGGGTGGAAGCAATCCGCATGAACTGAAGAAAATCCAGGCGAAACTGCCCCCTGGATCGGTGCGCCAGTCGGACAGCCTTCACGCCAAGGTCTATCTTGGCCGGGATCAGGCCGTCGTCACCTCTGCGAATGCGTCGGCGAATGGCCTGGGGCTGGAAGGCGTGGAAGAAGCGAAATGGCTTGAGGCGGGAATCCTTGTGTCCGACGTTGCCGACATTGAAATATGGCTTGATGACCTATGGGAGCAAGCACGGGACATCAGCGTCACAGATTGGAGAAAAGCAGAGAAAGAATGGGAAATGCGCCAAATGCGCAAACCCACTCTCAACAGCTTCCACGAATACAATATCGCCCAAAATCGCCTTCCAATGCCCCTAGAACTCGCACATGAAGGATTTAATAATAATGATTCTGTTATGTCTAACGACATAAAATCTGATCTTATTGATATAAGTCATTTCATAGATCATAAAAGTGAAAAACAATACATGGAGAATCGTTGGTATTTATACTGGGAACGTCGCCAAGATTCTCTTCCGAAGAAACGCCAATCCCTTGAATGGCGCTTTATGAGCTCGGAAGTTTTGCCAAGTGCCTGCCGCTGGGATTCGGATGGAGAGGGACCTTACCGCGACGTTCTGTTGCCAGAACGAACGCAGCCGCCAATACCATTCGACGCCAATGAACCGAACTTCAAGAAGGCATTTCTCGAAGTCATGGCGCAAGACAGTTTTGCCTACCTGCGCGAAGATACGGATGACCCATGGTACCGCAAGGCAGAGAAACTTTTGCCGAGGTTCTGGGCAGCCGTGAAGGAGCGATACGAGGCGGAACGCAAAAGCTGAGATGGCCGGATAGCACACCAGCCACGCCCCCTCCCAAACCCTCCCCCGCACGCGGGAGAGGGCTTTTTGAGAAAAAACCCGCCGCCCGGCTCCGGGCGGCGGGTTTCTTTTTTGCCCGGCCTTCCTTCATTCAAACTTCAAATGATACAATATATCTTCTAAAGAGACACCCGCCGCTCCCTTGCGGCGGTTCACGAAGGAGCACCCCGATGCGGGATCATCGCCTTCCTGTCACTGTCCTGTCCGGCTTTCTGGGATCGGGAAAGACCACCCTTCTCAACCACATCCTGTCGAACCGAGACGGCCTGAAGGTCGCGGTCATCGTCAACGACATGAGCGAGGTGAACATCGATGCGGAGCTGGTCCGCTCCGGTGGCGCCGGGCTGTCGCACACCCAGGAAAAGCTGGTGGAGATGACCAATGGCTGCATCTGCTGCACCCTGCGCGACGACCTGCTCGATGAGGTCCGCCGGCTCGCCGCGGAGGGGCGCTTCGACTACCTGCTGATCGAATCCACCGGCATCGCCGAGCCGCTGCCGGTCGCCGCCACCTTCGATTTTCGCGACGAGGCCGGCGCCTCCCTCTCCGATGTGGCGCGGCTCGACACCATGGTGACCGTGGTGGATGCCGCCAATCTTCTGAAGGACTTCGGCTCCCGCGACTTCCTTCGCGACCGCGGCGAGACCGCCGGTGCCGAGGACGAACGGACGCTGGTGGACCTGATCACCGACCAGATAGAGTTTGCCGACGTGGTCGTGCTGAACAAGATCTCCGAAGTCGATGCGGAAAAGCTCGCTTCAGTGCGCGGCGTGGTGAGGGCGCTCAATGCCGATGCCCGCCTGATAGAAACCGATTACGCGAAGGTCAGCGGGCACGAAGTGCTCGGCACGGGCCTTTTCAACTTCGAGAAGGCCAGCACGCATCCCGTCTGGTTCAAGGAGCTCAACGGCTTTCGCGAGCATGTGCCGGAAACCGAGGAATACGGCGTCACCAGCTTCGTCTACCGCGCGCGCCGACCGTTCCACCCCGAGCGGTTCCAGGATTTCCTGGCATCCACCTGGCCGGGGGTGGTGCGGGCCAAGGGGCTGTTCTGGCTGGCGACGCGCCCCGGCCGCGTGGGCGAGATGAGCCTTGCGGGCGCCATCTGCCAGACCGGGAGCATCGGCAGCTGGTGGGCGAGCGTGCCCAAGGAGCATTGGCCCACCCAGCCCGACTGGCGATCCTGGCTGAGATCGCAGTGGGTGCCGGGTTACGGCGACAGGCGTCAGGAGCTGGTGTTCATCGGCATGGGCATGGACGAGGCGGCCATGCGGGCCGCTCTCGATGCCTGCCTCGTGGGGCCGGCGGATCCCCGGCGCTTCGATGCCGACGCGCTGAAATACCTGCCGGATCCCTTTCCCGCCTGGGAGGCGACGCCGGCCTGAGGTCCTGTCGCCGATGGGCGGGAGCCCCGCCTACCGACTGGAACGCGGGCCGGCCGTCGCGCGCCGTTACCGTGGCATGCGGCAGGGCCGGCGCGCGATCAGCGCACGCGGGCGCTCAGGCCAGCAGGTCCTGCCACTCGGAATGTCGGCGGAACTGAGCCGCCACAT
>CALMSN010000302.1 GCA_937872325.1 uncultured Xanthobacter sp.
GGTCCCCCCCCTTTCTCACCGGGGGGGCCCCCGCCCGGCCCGCGGAGCCCGCCACCGACATCGCCCTGCCCAACGTGGTGCCCACCCCCCGCCGCGCCCCGCCGCCGGAAAAGCTGCCGGCCGCCTACGCCGCCAAGGCCCGCTCGCCCATGGAGCGCGGCTATGTGGACTTCTCCGACGTCTCCAAGGTCTATCCGACCCCCAAGGGGCCGCTGACCGTGGTGGACAAGTTCTCGCTCAAGATGAAGCAGGGCGAGTTCATCTCCATCATCGGCCATTCCGGGTGCGGCAAGTCCACCGTGCTGTCGATGATGTCGGGGCTGAACGACGCCACCTCCGGCGCCATCATTCTCGACGGCCGCGAGATCCGCGGCGCCGGTCCCGACCGGGCGGTGGTGTTCCAGGCGCCTTCGCTGATGCCGTGGCTCACCGCCCGCGAGAACGTCGCGCTGGGCGTGGACAAGGTCTATCCGGATGCCTCGCCGGCCGAGCGGCGCGACGTGGTGGAATACTATCTCGCCCGGGTCGGCCTCGGCGACAGCATGCACCGGCTCGCCGCCGACATGTCCAACGGCATGAAGCAGCGGGTCGGCATCGCCCGCGCCTTCGCACTCTCGCCCAAGCTGCTGCTGCTCGACGAGCCGTTCGGCATGCTCGACAGCCTCACCCGCTGGGAGCTGCAGGAAGTGCTGATGGACGTGTGGGCGCGCACCCGCGTCACCGCCATCTGCGTCACCCACGACGTGGACGAGGCCATCCTCCTCGCCGACCGGGTGGTGATGATGTCCAACGGGCCGAACGCCCGGGTGGGCAACATCATGGAGGTGAACCTGCCGCGGCCGCGCTCGCGCAGGGCCCTGCTCGCCCACCGCGACTACTACGCCTACCGCGAGGAGCTGCTCGACTTCCTCGAGGCCTACGAGGGCGGCGCCACGCCCGCGCCCGAGCAACTCGCCGCCATCAGCGCCAAGCGCGCCGCGCGCATGGCCGCCCCTGCGGCATCGGCCGCCCCCTCTCCCATCGTCGCCGCGGAGTGATCGCCATGGCAAAGAAGCTCGTCATCGTCGGCAATGGCATGGCCCCCGGGCGCATGCTGGAGGAATTGTTCGAGACCGCGCCCGGCCTCTACGAAGTCACCATCTTCAACGCCGAGCCGCGGGTGAACTACGACCGCATCATGCTCTCCCCGGTGCTCTCCGGAGAGAAGGCGTACGAAGACATCGTCATCCACACCGAGGACTGGTACGCCGAGCGCGGCATCACCCTCCACAAGGGGGCGAAGGTCACCGGCATCGATCGGGCGGCGAAGACGGTGACCGCCGCCAACGGCATCACCGCGCCCTACGACGTGCTGGTGATCGCCACCGGTTCCTCGCCCATCATCCTGCCGGTCCCGGGGCACCAGCTCAACGGCGTGCTGCCCTATCGCGACCTCGACGATGTGGAGCAGATGCTCGCCATCGCCGAGGGCCGGGGCCATGCGGTGGTCATCGGCGGCGGCCTTCTGGGCCTTGAGGCTGCCTATGGCCTCAAGCGCCAGGGCATGAGCGTCACCGTGCTGCACCTGATGCCCACCATCATGGAGCGCCAGCTCGATCCGGCGGCCGCCTACCTGCTGGAGAAGGCGCTCACCGAGCGCGGCATCGAGATCATCACCAAGGCCAACACCAGGCGCATCCTCGGCACCGAGAAGGTGGAGGGCGTGGAGCTGGAGGACGGCCGCACCATCGTCGCCGACATGGTGGTGATGGCGGTCGGCATCCGCCCCGCCGCGGCGCTGGCGAAGGAGGCCGGCCTCACCGTCAACCGCGGCATCGTGGTGGACGACGGCATGGCCACCTCCGACCCCGCCATCTTCGCGCTGGGCGAGTGCGCCGAGCATCGCGGCCAGTGCTACGGCCTCGTCGCCCCGCTCTATGAGAGCGCCCGGGTGCTGGCCGAGCGCCTCACCGGCGGCGCGGCGGAATATCTCGGCTCGGTCACCAACACCAAGCTGAAGGTGACCGGCGTCAACCTGTTCTCCGCCGGCGACTTCGCCGAGGGCGAGGGCCGCGAGGAGATCGTCCTGCGCGATGCCGCCCGCGGCACCTACAAGCGCCTGGTGCTGAAGGAGAACCGCATCATCGGCGCGGTGCTCTACGGCGAGGTGGCCGATGGCCCGTGGTACTTCGACATGCTCAAGCGCGGCACCGATGTGGCCGAGCTGCGCGAGACCCTGATCTTCGGCCAGGCCTACCAGGGCGGCGGGGCGACGCTGGATCCCCGCGCGGCGGTGGCGAACCTGCCCGATGATGCCGAGATCTGCGGCTGCAACGGCGTGTGCAAGGGCAAGATCGCCGCCACCATCACCGCCAAGGGCCTCACCACGCTGGACGAGGTGCGCGCCCACACCAAGGCCTCGGCCTCGTGCGGCAACTGCACCGGCCTCGTCGAGCAGGTGATGTCGCTGACGCTGGGCGACAAGTACAACCCCACCGCCGTCACCCCGGTGTGCGGCTGCACCCACCTCGGCCACGACGAGGTGCGCCTTCTCATCAAGGCGAAGGGGCTGAAGACCATTCCGGCGGTGATGCAGGAGCTGGAGTGGAAGACCTCCTGCGGCTGCGCCAAGTGCCGGCCGGCGCTCAACTACTATCTCGTCTGCGATTACCCGGACGAATACGCCGACGACTACCAGTCGCGCTTCGTCAACGAGCGGCTGCACGCCAACATCCAGAAGGACGGCACCTATTCGGTGGTGCCGCGGATGTGGGGCGGGGTGACCTCCTCCGACGAGCTGCGCGCCATCGCCGACGTGGTGGACAAGTTCGCCATCCCGATGGTGAAGGTCACCGGCGGCCAGCGCATCGACATGCTGGGGGCGAAGAAGGAGGACCTGCCAGCGGTGTGGTCCGACCTCGGCAAGGCCGGCTTCGTCTCCGGCCAGGCCTATGCCAAGGGCCTGCGCACGGTGAAGACCTGCGTCGGCTCGGACTGGTGCCGCTTCGGCACCCAGGATTCCACCGGGCTCGGCATCCGGCTGGAGAAGTTCATGTGGGGCTCCTGGACCCCCGCGAAGGTGAAGCTCGGCGTCTCCGGCTGCCCGCGCAACTGCGCCGAGGCCACCTGCAAGGACATCGGCATCATCTGCGTCGACAGCGGCTACGAGATCCACTTCGCCGGCGCCGCCGGGCTCGACATCAAGGGCACCGAGATCCTTGGCACGGTGAAGACCGAGGACGAGGCGCTGGAGCATGTGGTCGCCCTCACCCAGATGTACCGCGAGCAGGCCAGGTATCTGGAGCGCATCTACAAGTGGGTGAAGCGCATCGGGGTCGAACAGGTGCGCCTCCAGATCATGGACGACGCGGAAAAGCGCAGCGGCTTCTTCGAGCGCTTCGTGTTCTCCCAGCAGTTCGCCCAGGTGGACCCCTGGTCGGAGCGCGCCTCCGGCAAGGACAAGCACGAATTCAAGCCGATGGCCGTCATCGACTTCCCTCAGGCCGCTGAATAGGAGCGCGCGATGTCCCGCCTTGTTGATCCCGCTTCCCTCACCGCCGGCTATTTCGCCATCGGCCATATCGACGACATTCCGCGGCGCGGGGCGCGCTGCGTGCAGACCCCGCAGGGCCGCATCGCCGTGTTCCGCACCATGGACGACGAGGTGTTCGCGGTGGAGGACCAGTGCCCCCACAAGGGCGGCCCGCTCTCGGTGGGCATCGTCCACGGCGCGGCGGTGACCTGCCCGCTGCACAACTGGGTGTTCTCGCTGGAAACCGGCAAGGCCCAGGGCGCCGACGAGGGGGCCATCAAGACCTATCCCATCCGCAACGAGGACGGGGCGCTGTTCCTCGCCCTCGACGTTTTCGCCGCGAAATAGGAGGCCGGCATGGCACGCGCCATTCGTTCCGTGGAAGCGCCGGCCGCGTTGCCGGCCCGCGTCGGGCCGCTGGCCGTGCTGCCGGTGTTCCTGCCGCTCAAGGGCGCACGCGTTCTGGTGTCGGGCGGCTCGGCGGCCGCCGCCTGGAAGGCGGAGCTGCTGCTCGCCGCCGGGGCCGAGGTGGATCTCGCCGCCGCCGAAATGGGTGCCGAGATGGCCGCGCTGGCCGGACACCCGGGGCTGCACCATATCGGCGCCGACTGGCGGGCGCTGGCCCCGTCGGGCTATCGGATCGCCGTCGCCGATGCCGAGGGCGAGGCGGAGGGCAGGGCATTTTTTGCCGCCATGCAGGCCTCGGGCGTGCCGGTGAACGTCATCGACCGGCCGGATTCCTGCACCTTCCAGTTCGGCGCCATCGTCAACCGCTCGCCGGTGGTGGTGGGCATCTCCACCGATGGCGCGGCGCCGATCCTGGGCCAGGCGGTGCGCCGGCGCATCGAGACCCTGCTGCCGAAGGCGCTCGCCGACTGGGGGGCGCTGGCCGCCCGCCTGCGCGCCCGGCTCAACGCGGTGCTCGATCCCGGCACCGCGGGGCGGGTTTTCGGGCAGCGCTTGGTGGATCGCCCCTTCCCCGCCCCCGCCGCGCCGGCCAACGACGACGAGGACCGGCTTCTTGCCGAGGCCGGCCGCATCGCCGCCGCGCCGCAGGCCGGCAGCGTGACCCTGGTGGGCGCCGGCCCGGGCGATCCCGAACTGCTGACCCTCAAGGCCATGCGCGCTTTGCAGTCGGCGGACGTGATCCTGTTCGACGATCTGGTCTCGCCGGACCTGCTCGATCTCGCTCGCCGCGAGGCCAAGCGCATGCTGGTGGGCAAGCGCGGCGGCCGCGAGAGCTGCCGGCAGGAGGACATCAACGCCCTCATGCTCACCTATGCGAGGCAGGGCAAAAGAGTGGTGCGGCTGAAGGCGGGCGACCCCTCGGTGTTCGGCCGCTCCGGCGAGGAGATCGCCTGCCTGAAGGCGGCGGGCATCGCGGTTTCGGTGGTGCCGGGCATCACCGCCGCGAGCGCGCTGGCGGCCGGGTGCACCACCACGCTCACCCATCGCGACCACGCCCAGGCGGTGCGTTTCGTCACCGGCCATTCCAGGAAGGGCGTGCTGCCGGAGGGGCTCGATTGGCGGGCGCTGGCCGACGGCGCCACCACCACCATGTTCTACATGGGCGGGCGCACCGCCCCGGCCATCGCCGCGCACCTGATGGCGGAGGGCATGGCCGCCGACATGCCGGTCATCGTCGCCGCCAATGTCAGCCGGGCCGACGAACGGCGCTGGACCGGCCCGCTCGCCCGCCTTGCCGAGGGCGCGGCATTCATCGGCCATGACGATCCGGTGCTGATCGGCATCGGCAGCGTGTTCGCGGCCGCCGAGGCGCGGGCCGCCGCGACCCCTGACACAGCGGAAGCGATGCCGGCCTGCGCCACCGGGTGAGGCCGGCGGCGGGGCGCGGGGTCAGCGGGCCAGCGCGACGGTGACCGTCTTGGTGCGGGTGAAGCCCTCCAGCATGCCGGCCAGCGAGAATTCGCGCCCCAGCCCGCTCTCCTTGCAGCCCCCATAGGAATGGCCGGGAAGCTGGCCGGTGCCCTGGTTCACCTGCACCCATCCGGCCTCCACGTCGCGGGCGGCGCGCAGCGCCTTGCCGATGTCGTGGGTGAAGATGTAGGCGGCGAGCCCGTAATGGGTGTCGTTGGCCATGCGGATCACCTCGTCCTCGTCGTCCCAGGGGATGGCGACCATCACCGGACCGAAGATCTCCTCGCGGGCGAGGCGCCACTCGTTCTTACCCTGCGCGAACGCGGTGGGGGTGAGGAAGAGCCCGCGCGAGAGCGGCCCCTCGGCCGGCGGCGGGCCGCCCATCACCAGTCGCGAGCCCGGCTGCTCCATGCCCTCGGCGATGTAGCCGCAGACCTTCCGGAACTGCTTCTCGTTGATGAGGGCGCCGATGTCGGTCTCCTCCGCCAGCGGGTCGCCGACCTTGAGGGTGGCGGTTCTGGCGGCGAGCTTTTCGAGGAAGCCGTCATAGATCTTGCGGTGCAAAAACAGCCGCGAGCCGGCGGTGCAGGACTGGCTCTGCCGGGTGAAGCGCATGGCGGCGATGACGCCGTCCACCACCCAGTCCTCGTCGGCGTCGGGGAAGACGATGGATGGGCTCTTGCCGCCCAGCTCCAGCGAGACCGGCAGGATGCGCTTGGCCGCCGCCTCCATCACCAGCTTGCCCACCGCGGTGGAGCCGGTGAAGGAGAGCTTCGAAACCTTCGGGTGATTGATGAGCGGGCTGCCACATTCCGCGCCGATGCCGGTGAGCATGTTCAGCGCGCCCTCCGGCAGGTGCTGCTGGCAGATCTCGGCCAGCAGCAGCACGGCGAGCGGCGCGTCCTCGGCGGTCTTCATGACCATGGTGTTGCCGGCGCAGAGCGCCGGGGCGATCTTCACCGCCGCCAGCAGCAAGGGCGCGTTCCAGGGAATGATGGCGGCCACCACGCCCAGCGGCTCGAGCTGGGTGAACGACACGAGATCGTGGGAGAGCGGCAGGGTATCGCCCTTCAACTCGCCGCCGAGGCCGCCGAAATAGCGGAAGATGTCGGCGGCGAGCCGGGTCTCGGGCCGGGCCTGGGTGCGCAGGGCGTTGCCGGTCTCGCGGGCGATCACCCGGGCCACCTCCTCGAGCCGCGCCTCCAACGTGTCGGCGATGGCCAGCAGCGCCCGGCCGCGCTCGCGCGGGGCGACCTTGCGCCAGGTGGCGAAGGAGGCGAGGGCGGCGTCCACCGCCTTGTCCACGTCTTCCGCCCGCCCGCGCGGCACCTCGGCGATGATGCCGCGGTCGGCGGGACTTTCGACCGCGAAGCGCTCCCCGCTCTCCGCCTCCACCCAGCGGCCGGCGATCAGCATCTGGGTGCGCAGAGGCGGCGCCTCGGGCGTCTGGGGCGGGGCGCCGAACGGCGTGGCAGTGCTGGCGGACATGGGGCTTCTCCCTTGAGCGGCGGCCTTGGCGGCGCCTGTGTCGTTGGGCCTTGCGGGCCGATGCCGTGAACGTCCCGCCTGGATCGCGATCCGATCAGATGGCCTCGCCCTGATCGGTTAGTCCTCCTCCCGCCCCTGAAAGGAAACGCGCCGTCCGATGAATCCGTGAGCCGGCGGAGCGGCGCCTGCTCCAGGGTGTTCTCCGCGTTCGAAAATGCCGCGGGCGGATGATCTCGAGCCCCTCAACGAACCGCATAGGGTCGGCTGGCCGGGTCTTTGGCCACCCGCAGCGTTGCCGATCCCCGCCGATGCTCGCGGCATCGCCACGCGGACAAAATATCCCTCCACCACCTCCACCCGGAGATTTTGCCGGAGGCTCCTGACGCCTCCACGTCACGCGCACCGGTTTCAGCTGCGCTCGAAACGCGTCTAGGGGCGGGCCGGATTGCCCTGCAGGGCGGCGAGCCGGGGCATCTCCGCCACCAGGTCGGCGAAGACCTGGCCGCCGGTGGTCATGTGATCCTCCATCGCCGCCCCTGCCGCGTCCGCATCGCCGGCGCGGATGGCGGCGACGATGGCCCCGTGGTCGGCATGGGACTGGGCCATGCGACCCGGGCGCTGGAACGGATAGCGCCGGTAGATGCGCAGCCGGGCGCGCATGTCCTTGACGCTCGCCTCCAGGTAATCGTTCCGCGCGCCGCGATAGATCACCTCGTGCAGGCGGGTGTTGAGGGCGTCGTAGCCGGCCTCGTCGCGGGCGGTGACGCAGGGCATGGCCAGGGCGTGCACCGCCTCCAGCTCGGCCTGGAGGCTCGCCGGCATGCGGCTGGCGGCGAGCCGGGCGGCCATGCGCTCCAACTGGGTGAGGACCTCGAACATGGCCACCACCTGGTCGATGCCGAGCACGGTGACTGTGGCGCCGCGCCGCTGGCGCAGGTCCACGAGGCCGAGGGAGGCGAGCTGGATCAGCGCCTCCCGCACCGGCGTCTTGGAGACGCCGAAGCGGGCGCTCAGCGGCTGCTCCTCGATGCGCTGGCCGGGGAGGAGGGCGCCCTGGTCGATCTCGGCCCGGATGAAGGCGGCGATGTCCTCGGTCCGGCTGCCGGCCCGCCCGGGCTTGTCGCGGCCCGGCTTGCGGCGTTCCGGCCCCTCGCTTCCCGCGGCGGCCTCACCCCACATGCTCCCCTCCTCAAGGATCTTCGGCGGACGATTACATATTCTATTTCCGTTGACACATATTTTTTATCGCCGCAGAAAAGTCGTGGGACAGCTTTCGCGACGGCTGTCCTGTCGCACGGGCAAAAGCCCGGCGGCGTCCTATCGGGAGGATCCCATGCGCCAGACCGCCTTCGCCGCCCTCGTGGCGGCCGCCTTCACGTCCATCGCCGCCAGTCCCGCCGCCTTCGCCGCCGATGGGCCGGTGAAGATCGGCGTGCTCAACGACCAGTCCGGCCTCTATGCGGATTTCGGCGGCAAGGGATCGGTGGAGGCCGCGCGGATGGCGGTGGCTGACTTCGGCGGCAAGGTGCTCGGCCGGCCGATCGAGATTCTCTCTGCCGACCACCAGAACAAGACCGACGTCGGCGCCGGCATCGCCCGCAAGTGGTTCGACGAGGAGGGGGTGCTGGCCATCGCCGACCTCACCAATTCCGCCGTGGCGCTGGCCACCCAGGCTCTGGCCAAGGAGCGCGGGCGGATCACCATGGCCTCCGGCCCGGCGACCACCCGCCTCACCAACGAGGATTGCTCGCCCACCGGCTTCCACTGGACCTTCGACACCTATTCCCAGGCGGTCGGCACCGCTCGCGCCATTCTCGCCGACGGCGGCAAGCAGTGGTTCCTGATCGTCGCCGACTACGCCTTCGGCCACCAGCTCGCGGCCGACCTCAGCCGCACCATCACCGATGGCGGCGGCACGGTGGTGGGGCAGGTGCGCCACCCGACTTCCACCCCGGACTTCTCCTCCTTCCTGCTCCAGGCCCAGTCCTCCAAGGCGCAGATCGTCGGCCTCGCCAATGGCGGCGTGGACACCATCAACGCGGTGAAGGTGACGGGCGCGCAAATCAAGCTGTGGCTGGAAAACGCGGCCAACCGCTTCAACCTGATCGACCCGGCCAAGACGGAGAACCAGTGGCTGATCAACGACAGCAAGACCGGCGTGCAGCCTGGCTCGTCCTTCCCGGGCTACAACTTTGACGTGTTCACCTCGCCGGACATCAGCTACGAGATCGACGTCACCAAGCCCAAGTACAACGTCAATAAGCCGGTAGCGGGTGAAGAGCGCATCAAGAACCTGACGTACAAAGGTCAACCGATGAACCCTGCGCAGGAGTTCATCATTGCCACCAACAACTATCGTGCCAA
>CALMSN010000303.1 GCA_937872325.1 uncultured Xanthobacter sp.
CACCTTGTGGCCGGGCAATTGCCCGCCCTCGCCGGTCTTGGCGCCCTGCGCGACCTTGATCTGCATCATGTCGGAATTGACGAGGTATTCCGCCGTCACCCCGAAGCGGCCGGAGGCGATCTGCTTGATGGCCGAGCGCATGCTGTCGCCGTTGGGCAGCGGCTTGAAGCGCTCCGGCTCCTCGCCGCCCTCGCCGGTGTTGGACTTGCCGCCGATCCGGTTCATGGCGATGGCGAGCGTGGTGTGCGCCTCGCGCGAGATCGAGCCGAACGACATGGCGCCGGTGACGAAGCGCTTCACGATCTCGGATGCCGGCTCGACCTCGGTGATGTCCACCGGCTCCTGGCCGAGCTCCTCGGCGGTGCGGATGCGGAACAGCGAGCGCACCGTGAGAAGGGTCTTCTCATGGTCGTTGATCATGTCGGCGAACGCCCGGTACCTGTCCTTGGCGTTCCCGCGCACCGCGTGCTGCAGGGTGGCGACGCTCTCCGGCGACCAGGCATGGTCCTCGCCGCGCATCCGGAAGGCGTATTCGCCGCCCACGTCCAGCGCCATCCGGAAGATCGGGTTGTCGGAGAAGGCCACCTGGTGGCGGCGCACGGTCTCCTCCGCGACCTCGGCGAGGCCGACGCCCTCGATGGTGGTGGCGGTGCCGAAGAAGAACTTGCCCACGAACGCCGAGGCAAGGCCCACCGCATCGAAGATCTGCGCGCCGCAATAGGACTGGTAGGTGGAGATGCCCATCTTGGACATCACCTTCAGCAGGCCCTTGTCGATCGACTTGATGAAGCGCTTGACGATCTCCTTGTCATCCACCTCCTCGGGGATCTCGTCCTTCATGGAGAGCAGGGTCTCGAAGGCGAGATAGGGGTTGATGGCCTCCGCGCCATAGCCGGCGAGGCAGGCGAAATGGTGCACCTCGCGCGCCTCGCCGGTCTCGACCACGAGGCCGACCGAGGTGCGCAGGCCCTTGCGGATCAGGTGATGGTGCACCGCCGCCGTCGCCAGCAGGGCCGGGATCGGAATGCGGTCCGGCCCGGTCATCCGGTCCGACAGGATGATGATGTTGTAGCCGCCGTGGACCGCCGTCTCGGCGCGGTCGCACAGGCGCTCCACCGCCTCCTCCATCCCCGCCGCGCCCTTCTCGGCGGGGTAGGTGATGTCGAGGGTGCGGGTGTCGAACCGCTCCTCCATGAAGCCGATGGAGCGGATCTTCTCCAGGTCCTCGTTGGTGAGGATGGGCTGGCGCACCTCGAGCCGCTTGCGGCGGGCATTGCCTTCCAGGTCGAAGATGTTCGGCCGCGGCCCGATGAATGAGACCAGGCTCATCACCAGCTCCTCGCGGATCGGGTCGATGGGCGGGTTGGTCACCTGGGCGAAGTTCTGCTGGAAGTAGGAGAACAGCGACTTCGAGCGGTTCGACAGCACCGAGATGGGCGTGTCGGTGCCCATGGAGCCCACCGCTTCCTGGCCGGTGATGGCCATGGGCGCCATCAGCAGCTTCAGGTCTTCCTGGGAGTAGCCGAAGGCCTGCTGGCGATCCAGCAGCGACACGTCGGTGCGCACCTCACGCGCCTCCACGGGGCGCAGGTCCTCCAGCACGAGCTGGGTGTGCTTCAGCCAGTCCTTGTAGGGATTGGCGCGGGCGAGCTCGGTCTTGATCTCCTCGTCGGGGACGAGGCGGCCTTCCTCAAGGTCCACCAGCAGCATCTTGCCCGGTTGCAGCCGCCACTTGGTGACGATCTTCTCCTCCGGCAGCGTGAGCACGCCCATCTGGGGGGCGAGCACGATGGGGTCGTCGGTGGTCACCATGTAGCGGGCGGGGCGCAGGCCGTTGCGGTCCAGCGTCGCGACGATCTGCCGGCCGTCGGTGGCGACGATGGCGGCCGGGCCGTCCCACGGCTCCATGAGCGAGGCGTGGTACTCGTAGAAGGCGCGGCGCTCCTCGTCCATCAGCGGGTTGCCGGCCCACGCCTCGGGCACGAGCATCATCGCGGCGTGGGGCAGCGAGTAGCCGCCCTGCACCAGGAATTCGAGCGCGTTGTCGAAGCAGGCGGTGTCCGACTGGCCCTCGTAGCTGATGGGCCAGAGCTTGGAGATGTCGGCCCCGAACAGCTCGGAATCCACGCTCGCCTGCCGCGCCGCCATCCAGTTGACGTTGCCGCGCAGGGTGTTGATCTCGCCGTTGTGGGCGACCATCCGGTAGGGATGGGCCAGCGGCCAGGCGGGGAAGGTGTTGGTGGAGAAGCGCTGGTGGACGAGGGCGAGCGCGCTCTCGAAGTCGGGGTCCGAGAGGTCGGGATAATAGGCGCCGAGTTGGTCGGCCAGGAACATGCCCTTGTAGACCAGGGTGCGGCAGGACAGCGACACCGGATAATAGCCGGCGGTGCGCGGATCGCGGGCGTTGTAGATGGTGTTGGAGATCACCTTGCGCAGCACGAACAGGCGGCGCTCGAAGCCGTCCTCGTCGCCGTTGTAGTCGCCGCGGCCGATGAACACCTGGACATGCAGCGGCTCGGTGGGCAGCACGCTGTAGCCGAGGGAGGAATTGTCGGTGGGCACGTCGCGCCAGCCGATGAGGGCGAGGCCTTCCTCCGCCACCACCTTCTCATAGGCGGCGCGGACGATCTCCCGGCCCTCGGCGTCGCGGGGCATGAAGATGTGGCCCACCGCATAGGCGCCGGGCTCGGGCAGGACGAAGCCGAGGCGCGCCGCCTCCTTCAGGAAGAACTTGTGCGGCGTCTGCACCAGCATGCCGGCACCGTCGCCGGAGCGCGGGTCGGCGCCCACCGCGCCGCGATGCTCCAGGTTGAGCAGGATCTGGATGCCGCTGGCCACGATCTCGTGCGACTTCGCGCCCTTGATGTTGGCGATGAAGCCGACGCCGCAGGCATCGCGCTCGTGCGCGGGATCGAACAGGCCGGAGGCCGGCGGGCGACCGACGATCGCCATGTCTGCGGCGGCCCCTGCGGCCACGCTCGCGTTCATGCCGTCCTTGCGATCCGTCGCTGCCATTGTCCGTTCCTCTTCTGTCTTTTGCCGGTCGTGCCCAGCGGCACGCCGTCCTGTCCTGCCTGCCGCCATCGGGCGCGCCCGCCCGGATGGCCTGCGGTGCGCCAGCCTTCAGCCGAGCCCTGGTGCGCTCGGCCTGGTGCGGCCGCCTTAAGTCCCTGCTCCGACCCTGGTCCTGGTCCGCCCCTGGTCGCGCCTTGCCCCCGGTCGTTCCAGACCCGGGAGCTCCGGGCTGAAACCCGCTTCCGCCGGGAAAGGGCGGTCGCGGTCCGGCAGGCGGCCCTCGGACGGCGATCGTCCAGCCCGACTGCTGCCCACGGCGAAGCCTCAGAGCAAGGTCCGCGCCACAGGCCAGTCCCGCCACGCTGCGGCCGGGCAGGAACGCCCTTAAAGGCCTTTGCGCGGAAGATAGGGAAGCATGGCTGCCCTATTCCTAGAAACATGCCAGAAAAGCGCCCGCCTCACAAGCAGACTCTTGCCGCCAAACGGGTCATGGCGGCGAAAAATTACGCATGGCCACCATGTGGCGAAACGAGCGGTCGCTTTGTCCGCTAAATACGCAACAGGATTGCGTCTGTCGGGCTCTCCCGGGATCGCGCCGGCCGCTGCGCCGTCCCATGGCTGCCGCAATAAGCGGATCTAACTCGCTTTTGGAGCGATATCCCAGCCTGTGGCGCCGCGCGGCGGCTCGACGGGCGCGGGGAATCGACCCTCAAATTGTTGATCGCAGACGGACTTGCCGCACCGATTGAAGCGCTCGGGCGATTCAAAAAAGCGGCGTCCGCCTCTCGTCGATCCTCGTGCCGAGGTATCCCATGCCTGCCACGCTTCCGCGTGCCGACGTCCACCCCGCCGCTTCGCTGCGTATTTTTAAGGCATCGTGCCTATCTGCGCGCCGCCTTCCGGCCGCGCTGCTGGCCATCGGCCTGACGGGAGCGGGCCTGTGCCTGCCCGCGCACGCGCAATATTATGGCTATCCGGAACCTTATGGCGGCCGTCCGGGTGCATACGGCTCGCCGCCGGGCTACGTGCCGCTCCCCCGCTCCGGGGTCCTGCCACCGGCCGAGATCCGCAATATATTGCTCGACATGGGGTATCGCCAGGTGAGCCGGGCGCAGCTCCAGGGGCGGACCTATGTGATCGCCGCGTGGGATGATTCCGGCCCGGCCATGCTGCGCATCGACGCCTTCACCGGGCGGGTGCTGAGCGCCCGGTCGGTGCGGGGCGGGCCGACCATCGCGGTGCCCAGCCCGGGGCCGGCGCGGCCGCCGCGCGTCGCCCCGCCGCGGGGGCCGAACGTGGCGGTCCGGCCCGACCCATCCGCCAGCGCACCGCGCTCCCCGAATGCCGCCCCCCGC
>CALMSN010000304.1 GCA_937872325.1 uncultured Xanthobacter sp.
GGACCGGCCGGTGACGAAGGTCCGCAGCCCCGCCGAGACCCGTCCGAGCGTCGTGCGCCGGTCGCGGATGCGGGCGCCGATGGTGGAGTAGCGCACGATGGGGCCGGCCACCAGCTGCGGGAACATGACGATATAGACCGCGATCTCCTCCAGCCGCCCGTTGGCCTTGGCCTTCCGGCGATAGACGTCCACCAGGTAGGAGATGGCGTGGAAGGTGAAGAAGGAGATGCCGAGCGGCAGCTGCGGATGGACCACCGGCAGCGCCAGCCCCACCGGCGCCAGAAGGATGTTCAGGTTCTCCGCCAGGAAGCCGGAATACTTGAAGAAGATGAGGCCGGCGAGGTTGAGGGCGACCGCAACCCCGAGCATGGCGAGCCGCTCGCGATCCGCGCTTCGCCGATCGATCGCCAATGCCATCAGGTAGTTGAGGATGATCGAAGCGCCGAGCACCACCAGGCTGGAGAGCCCGCCCCAGGCATAGAACAGCAGCGAGAAGACCAGCAGGACGACGTTCTTCGCCCGCACGCCCGGCACCGCAAAATAGCAGATGAGAAAGGCGGGCAGGAAATAGAAGAGGAAGGAGACCGAGGAAAAGACCATGCGCCGTCGACGCCCTCAATACAGGAATTGTTCGCGCAGGATGCGCTCGTCCAGCCCGTGGTCCGGGTCGAACAGCATGTCGACCGACGAGCCCCGGTCAAGCCGGGCCGTCACCGCCACGATGTTGCGAACCTCGAAGTGGTCGGCCGCCGCGCTCACCGGGCGCTTGGCGGCCTCCAACACGGCGATGTCGATGCGCGCGCGGTCGGGCAGCAGCGCCCCGCGCCAGCGCCGCGGCCGGAACGGCGAGATCGGCGTCAGGGCCAGAAGCTGGGTGCCCAGCGGCAGGATCGGGCCGTGCGCCGACAAATTGTAGGCGGTGGAGCCGGCAGGGGTCGCCAGGGTGGTGCCGTCGCAGATCAGCTCCTCCAGCCGCACCTTGCCGTCCACCGAGATGCGCAGCTTCGCCGCCTGGTAGGTCTGGCGCAGCAGCGACACCTCGTTGAAGGCGGGCGCCCGGTGGCGCACCCCCGAGGCGTCCATGGCCTCCATCATCAGGGGGTGGATGCGCACCGGTTCCGCCGCCGCCAGCCGGGCATGCAGGTCGTCGAGGTGGAAGGCGTTCATCAGGAAGCCCACCGAGCCGCGATGCATGCCGTAGATGGGCACCTCGCGATCGCGGAAGCGGTGCAGGGCCTGCAGCATCATGCCGTCGCCGCCCAGGGCGACGATGACGTCGGCCTCGGCCGCGCTGGCCTCGCCGTAGCGGGCGACGAGCTGGGCGCAGGCCAGCTCGGCCTCCGGGGTCGTGGCGGCCACGAAGGCGATCTTCTCATAGGGCCGGCGCGACACGCTCATCAGGACATCCGGGGAAAGCCCGCCCGGGCGGCGACGGCAGGGCCGTCCGGTCCGGGTGCGGCGCCGCGCAGGGCGGCAAAGGCAGCACGGCGCCCCCGGACCACGGTGGATCGCGTGGCGGCGTCTCGCCTTCCGCATAACGGTGCCCATATGGATTGTCGAGGCGCCGGCGCCGATCCCGGCCGCGGGACGGCAACGCCGGCGGGCCCGGCCGGCGCCGCGGAACGCCATTGCGGAGAGGTTCGATGACGCCACCGGCAGCCCATCTCGTCTATTCCACCTTCCCCTCGCAGGCGGCGGCGGAGGCGGCCGGGCGCGCGCTCGTGACGGCGCGGCTCGCCGCCTGCGCCAACATCCTGCCCGGCATGGTCTCGCTCTATCATTGGGAGGGCGCGCTGGAACGAGGGGAGGAGGCGGTGCTGCTCCTGAAGACCACGCCGCAGAAGAGCCCGCTGGCCATGGCGGCACTGCGCGAGCGCCATCCCTACGCGCTGCCCTCCATCCTGGTGATCGAGGTGGCGGCGGGCGATCCGGCCTATCTCGCCTGGATCGCCGCCGAGACCGTGCCGCGCTGACCGGACGCCCCGCGATCGGCGCAGCGGCAGGCGACGGGCGATAGGCGCGGCGGCAAGGCCGCCCCCGTCCGGATGTTGGATGCGTTTGAAATGAAACCCTGCCGCACGCCCCCTCCCGCTTGCGGGGGAGGGTTGGGGAGGGGGCTTGCGGGGCCGGGGATGGGCAGGCAGCGTCGGATTCCGGCCTTCCGGGCCTGCGGCGAGGGTTTCCCCCACCCTGCCCTCCCCCGCAAGCGGGAGAGGGTTCACCGTGGCTTCAAGCCGGCGGTACGATCCCCCTTGCCCGGCGCCGCCTACAGCACCGGCTTCCAGAGCGCCGGAATGTAGTGGAAGCCCGTCCCGGACTGCTCCACATAGGCCACCGCCGGGAACGGGAAGTGATAGCCCGCCACCTGGGTCCGGTCGCCGGAGAGCCGGTCGTAGATCCGCCGCCGGGTCTCTTCGGCCTTCACCGGATCCATGTCGTACATGGCATGCCAGCCGGGATTTCGCACGAACAGCGCCGGGATGTTGGTCAGGTCCGACTGGATGAACAGGCTGTCATTGCCCGACTGCAGGGTGAAGGAGGTATGCCCCGGCGTGTGCCCCGGCGTGCCCACCGCGGCGAGGCCGGGCAGCACCTCTGCCTCCCAGGCGTAGGGCGACACCTGGGCCTTCAGCGGTGCGAACACCCGGCGGGCGTTCTGGAACCCGCTCTTCTGGGCATCCGGAGCGCGGCTCATGGCGCCGTCATCCATCCAGAAGGCCCATTCGGGCTCCGGAACCCGGATCTCGGCCTTGGGGAAGGCGGCGGTGCCGTCGGCCTTCAGCAGGCCGTTGATGTGGTCGCCGTGGAAATGCGAGATCACCACCACCTCGATGCTCGCCGGGTCCACCCCCAGCGCCGCCAGCGTGCCCGGCAGCAGCCCCACCGGCGCGCCGGGCTGGCTCGGCCCGTTGCCGCTGTCGATCAGCGCCAGGCGGCCGCCGATATTGACCAGCAGCACGTTGAACGGGATCGAGAGGCTGTTCTCCGCGAGAAACGCCGCGCGCAGGGCGGCATTCACCACCTCCCGCGGCTGGTTGCGGACGAAGTTGTCGGGCAGCGGCACCGTGCGCTGGCCGTCGGAGATGGCGGTCACCTCCACCGCCCCCACCTTGTAGCGGTAGGCGCTCGGCACCTGCTGGCCGGCCGCCGGCGTGGCGGCCGCGGCGAGGGAAAGCCCTGCCGGCCCCGCCCCCACGGCCCCACTGCCCACGATACCGGCCGAGCCGGCCAGAAGAGTGCGACGCGACACTCCGCCCATGATGTCCTCCGATCGGGAATGGTCCTGGAACGCATCCTGCGGCAGCCTCTTCGGCGCTACCGTGGTGCCGCGCAGGATAGGAAGGCGGCGGCGCCCGGTCGATCCCGCAACGGAAACACCCCGCTCACATGCCTGCGAGCGGGGTGTCTTTTAAGCCGGATACCTCAGATGCGGGCGACGTGGACGGCCGTCATCGAGCAGGACGCCCGACGGGTCACGCCATGCCCGCAGGGATCAACGGAACGGCGGGGCGTACTGGATGCCGCCCATGCTCCACAGCTGGTTGATGCCGCGCGGAATGCCGAGCTTGGAAGCGGCGCCCACGTTGCGCTCGTAGGCCTCGCCGTAATTGCCGACCGCCTTGATGACGTTGGCGGCAAACACCTTCTCGAGGCCGAGGCCCTCGCCGAGGGCGCCTTCCGCGCCGAGCAGGCGCTTGACGTCCGGCTTCTGCGACTTCAGGGCCTCGTCGAGGTTCGCGGCGCTGACGCCCAGCTCCTCGGCGTTGATCATGCTGAACAGCACCCACTTCACCACGTTCAGCCACTGGTCGTCGCCCTGGCGGACCACCGGGCCGAGCGGCTCCTTGGAGATGACGTCGGGCAGCACGATGTGGTCGGCCGGCTTCGCCATGTTGAGGCGCAGGGCGTAGAGCTGGGAGACGTCGGTGGTGAGGACGTCGCAGCGGCCCTCCTCGTAGGCCTTCACCATCTCGGCGGAGTTGGGAACGCTGATCAGCTCCAGCGCCATGCCGTTGGTCTTGAAGAAGGCCTCGGTCCCGGCGGCGGCGGTGGTGCCGGCCTGGACGCAGACCTTCGACTTGTCGAGCTCCAGCGCCGAGGTGACCTTGCGGGAGTCGCGGACCAGGAAGCCCTGGCCGTCAAAATAGGAGATGCCGGCGAACAGGAGGCCGAGGGCGCCCTCGCGCTCCAGGGTCCAGGTGGAATTGCGCGAAAGCACGTCCACGTCGCCCTTCTTGAGGGCGGGGAAGCGCTCCTCGGCGTTCAGCGGCACGAACTTCACCTTCTGGGGGTCGCCGAGCACCGCCGCAGCCACCGCGCGGCAGAAGTCGACGTCGAAGCCGGTCCACTTGCCGCTGGCGTCGGGCGCGGAGAAGCCGGGCAGGCCCTTGGACACGCCGCAGACGAGCTCGCCGCGGTCCTTGACGGCCTTCAGCGTCTGCGCCGAGGCTCCGGTGGTGGCAAATGCCGCCACGGCGCCGGCCAGAAGCGCCAGGATCTTCTTCATGGATTCCCCCCCAGGGATAGTGATCAGGACAACGGGCGGGCAGCCGGCTTGCGGCTACCACGCCCGCTTCGGGAAACGAAACGCAGCACGCTCAGATGGAGACGCTCAGATGGCCGCCTGCTGGCGCACCACGACCTTCGCGCCCACGTTCACGCGGTTGAAGAGGTCGGTGATGTCGCTGTTCACCAGCCGGAAGCAGCCGGAGGACACCGCATAGCCGATGGTCTGCGGCTGGTTGGTGCCGTGGATGCGGTAGACGGTGCCGCCGATGTAAAGCGCGCGGGCGCCCATCGGGTTGCCCGGGCCGCCGGCCATGAAGCGCGGCAGATACGGCTGGCGCTGGATCATCTCCGGCGGCGGGGTCCAGTCCGGCCACTCGGCCTTGCGGACGATTTCCTTCAGGCCCGACCACTGGAAGCCGTCGCGGCCGACGCCGATGCCGTAGCGCAGCGCCCGGTTGTCGCCCTGCACCAGGTAGAGGAACCGCTCATTGGTGTGGATGACGATGGTGCCCGGCTTCTCGGTGGTGCGGAAGAACACCGGCTGGCGACGGAAGGCGGGATCCAGCTGCGCCTCGTCATCCTCGGTGGAGACGAGGCCGGGCTGGTCGCCGATGTCCATGGTGGCGCCCGGCGCGCCGCGCGCGCCCTGGGCGTGGGCCGGAGAGAAGGCAACCAGCGCCGCCTGCACCAGCGCAGCAAGGGTCAAGGTTCTGAACATCGACGGCATCATGCCAACCTCAATCTTTCGCTTTCCGCCGGAGCGCGTGCCCGTGGGAGCGCATGGCACATCGACGCGGCCGCGAATGCAAGCCGTGCCGTAAGGTTACATCAACCCCTGCCCCCCTGGCGCGCAGCCGGGGGACTTTTCCAGACCCGGCACTGGATTAGCCGAGCCGAAGGTCAAGGGAAAGAGGAGGCATGCCCCATCGCCACGACTTTTCACGCCGCGCCCGCCAAGCTGACGCCGAAGTGATGTGCGCGGCCGTCGCCGGTCGGTCGCGGGCAGGCTTTACGAGCGCCCCTCTCCTCCCCTAAAACCCGCGCCCATCGAGCTGTTCGCCTACCTGCGTGGTGCGCAGGAGTGGGCTTTAGGAGGCCATCGTCATGATTTCCCTCACCTTCCCCGACGGCGCCGCGCGCAGCTACCCCGCGGGAACCTCCGGCGCCGACATCGCCGCCGCCATCTCCAAGTCGCTGGCCAAGAAGGCGGTCGCCGTCACCCTCGACGGCGCGCTCGCGGACCTTGCCGAGCCCATCGCCGCCGATGCGAAGATCGAGATCGTCACCCGCGACGACCCGCGCGCGCTGGAGCTGATTCGCCACGACTGCTCGCACGTCATGGCCGAGGCGGTGCAGGAGCTTTGGCCGGGCACCCAGGTGACCATCGGCCCGGTGATCGAGAACGGCTTCTATTACGACTTCGCCCGCAACGCGCCCTTCACCACCGAGGACCTGCCGGTGATCGAGGCGAAGATGCGCGAGATCATCGCCCGCGACCGCCCCTTCACCAAGGAAGTGTGGAGCCGCGACGAGGCCAAGCGCGTGTTCGCCGCCAAGGGCGAGGCCTACAAGGTGGAGTTGGTGGACGCCATCCCCGCCGACCAGGACGTCAAGATCTACAAGCAGGGCGAGTGGTTCGACCTCTGCCGCGGCCCGCACATGCCGTCCACCGGCAGGATCGGCGGCGCCTTCAAGCTGATGAAGGTGGCCGGCGCCTACTGGCGCGGCGATTCGAACAACCCGATGCTGACCCGCATCTACGGCACCGCCTGGCACGACGAGAAGGCGCTCGCCGCCTACCTCCACCGCCTTGAGGAGGCCGAGAAGCGCGACCATCGCCGCCTCGGCCGGGAGATGGACCTCTTCCACTTCCAGGAGGAGGGCCCCGGCACGGTGTTCTGGCACCCCAAGGGCTGGACGCTGTTCCAGGAGCTGGTGGCCTACATGCGCCGGCGCCTGAAGGCCGACTATGACGAGGTCAACGCCCCGCAGGTGCTCGACCATTCGCTGTGGGAGACCTCCGGCCACTGGGGCTGGTACAAGGAGAACATGTTCAAGGTCCAGTCCGCCGGCGACGAGACCAAGGACGAGCGTATCTTCGCGCTCAAGCCCATGAACTGTCCCGGCCACGTGCAGATCTTCAAGCACGGGCTGAAAAGCTATCGCGACCTGCCCATGCGCCTCGCCGAGTTCGGCGCGGTGCACCGCTACGAGCCCTCCGGCGCGCTGCACGGGCTGATGCGGGTGCGCGGCTTCACCCAGGACGACGCCCACATCTTCTGCACCGAGGAGCAGATGGCGGCCGAGTGCCTGAAGATCAACGACCTCATCCTCTCCACCTATGCCGATTTCGGCTTCGGGGAGATCATCGTGAAGCTCTCCACCCGGCCGGAGAAACGGGTCGGCTCGGATGCGGTGTGGGATCACGCCGAAGAGGTCATGATGCGCGTCCTCAAAGAGATCGAGGAGGCCTCCGGCGGCCGCATCAAGACCGGCATCCTGCCCGGCGAGGGCGCGTTCTACGGGCCGAAGTTCGAATACACGCTTTCGGACGCCATCGGCCGCGAGTGGCAGTGCGGCACCACCCAGGTGGACTTCAACCTGCCCGAGCGCTTCGGCGCCTTCTACGTGGACGCCGACGGGCAGAAGAAGACGCCGGTGATGATCCACCGTGCCATCTGCGGCTCCATGGAGCGGTTCACCGGCATCCTGATCGAGCACTTCGCCGGCCACTTCCCGCTCTGGCTGGCGCCGGCCCAGGTGGTCGTCGCGACCATCACCTCCGACGCCGACGACTATGCCGGCGAGGTGGTGGCGGCGCTGAAGGCGGCGGGGCTGCGGGCCGAGGTGGACCTGCGCAACGAGAAGATCAACCTGAAGGTCCGCGAGCATTCCCTGGCCAAGGTGCCGGTGCTGCTGGTGGCCGGCAAGAAGGAGGCGGCCGAGCGCACGCTCTCCATCCGCCGCCTCGGCTCCAGCGCGCAGACCTCCGGCAGCCTCGACGAGGTGGTGGCGGCGCTTGTCGCCGAGGCGACGCCGCCGGATATCCGGCGGAAATGAATATGTACAATTGACAGTACATATAAAAATATGTACTTCTTCCGCCATGATGGGCGGGAGAAGTGCCATGTCGCGATATTATGCGCCGCTGACCAGCTACCTTGCGCATATCGATCGCAAGCTTGTCCCCATGAGTTTTGACGAGATCGAGCAGGTCATCGGCCAGCAACTGCCCGCCAGTGCCCTCAAGTACAGGGCATGGTGGAGTAACAATCCTTCCAACCATGTCCACACGAAAGCCTGGCTGGATGCGGGCTACCAGTCCGAACAGGTGGACATGAAGGCTCGTCGCGTGGTTTTCCGCCACGTCGAAGGGGCAAATCCACCGATGCCTGCGGCCTCTGCGGCGCCGGCCGCCTCGCCTCCGCCCGCCCGGAGCACCGATCCGCTCCAGGGGCTCTACGGCGCGCTTGCGGGGACCTTGACCGTCAAGACCAATGTCGATCTCACCGCTCCCATGGCGGGTGACTGGCGGGCGGAAACAGACCGGTGAGCGCCGCCCCCCTCCGTTGAACCCGCCGCTCGGTTTGTGTCTCCTCCCGGGAGGCCCCGGCTCTGGACTCCCCCGCCCCCCCCCGCCTCGCCC
>CALMSN010000305.1 GCA_937872325.1 uncultured Xanthobacter sp.
TGCGCCCGAGCATGAGCCGCACCTGCCGCATGAGCGTGAGCTTGGCCACGCAGGAGGGCGGGCAGGCCCCGGCGTCGGACGCGATGAGGATCCACTTGCCGCGCAGCGCCTCGAAGCGGAACGCCCCGCCGCCCGCGGGCCGCGGCGGGTGGGCCGGCCCCCCCTCGGCCCGGCCCGGCCGCCCCCCTGGCGGGCCGCGACGGGCCGGACGGCATCGTCCCTTCCGGGCTCTCTCCGGCCGACGCCGAAGCCATGCCCGATGAGGCGGGATCGAACGGGAGCGGGATCGGATCGGTCAGGAAATCCATGCGTCATGGTTAACGCGGATTAAGGAACAAATCAAGAACGATCTCGACGCGACACAGCCCGCACCGCCGGCACGATACTGTTGAAAGGCACCTCCATCTCAGCTATTCCCGATGAAGGCCATAGAACATTGGGCTGATAATAGGGGGAGACGATGGCCGATCACGCCACGACCGAATACGCCACGGCCGAAGGCAACGACTATGCCGAGCACGACCGCACCTACGCCCTGTTCACCGGCCTGACCAAGTGGGGCTCCATCACGGTCGCGATCGTTCTTGTGCTGATGTGGATCTTCCTTCTCTGAGTCTGTAGAGCCGTAATCCGCGTTCTGGACCCCGGTGTTTCGCAGGGCCTTGCCTGTCGCCCCGCGCAGTGGAGACAATTCAGATGAAGATCGCCATCCCCGCCGAGGGTGACCTCGGCGAGCAGCGGGTCGCTGCGACCCCGGATACGGTGAAGCGCCTCATCGGCCTCGGCGCCGACGTGGCCGTGGAAACCGGCGCAGGGCTGAAATCCGGCATCCTCGATGCCGAGTACGTGGCCGCCGGCGCCAGCATCGCCCCCAACGCCGCCGATGCCCTCTACGGCGCCGAGGTGGTGCTGAAGGTGCGCCGGCCGACCGCCTACGAACTGCCGGCCTACAAGCCCGGCGCAGTGGTGCTCGCCATCATGGACCCCTACGGCCATGAGGACGCCCTCGCCGCCGTGGCGCAGGCCGGCCTCAGCGCCTTCGCCATGGAGCTGATGCCGCGCATCACCCGCGCGCAGAGCATGGACGTGCTGTCGTCGCAGGCGAACCTCGCCGGCTACCGCGCCATCATTGACGCCTCCTCCGAGTTCGGCCGCGCCCTGCCGCAGATGATGACCGCCGCCGGCACCGTGACCCCGGGCCGCGTGTTCGTCATGGGCGCCGGCGTCGCCGGCCTGCAGGCCATCGCCACCGCCCGCCGCCTCGGCGCGGTGGTCACCGCCACCGACGTGCGCCCGGCCTCCAAGGACCAGGTGACCTCGCTCGGCGCGAAGTTCATCGCGGTGGAGGACGAGGAGTTCAAGCAGGCGGAGAGCGCCACCGGCTATGCCAAGCCCATGTCGGCCGAGTACCAGGCCAAGCAGGCGGCGCTGGTGGCCGAGCACATCAAGAAGCAGGACATCGTCGTCACCACGGCCCTGATCCCGGGCCGGCCGGCGCCGCGGCTGATCACCGCCGCCATGGTGGCGTCCATGAAGCCCGGCTCCGTCGTGGTCGACCTCGCGGTGGAGCGGGGCGGCAACGTGGAAGGCGCGGTGGCCGGCCAGGTCACCGATGTGGGCGGCGTGAAGATCATCGGCTACCTCAACGTGCCGGGCCGCATCGCCGCATCCGCCTCGCCGCTCTACGCCCGCAACCTCTTCAACTTCTTCGAGACCATGGTGGACAAGGGCTCTAAGGCCCTCGCCGTCAAATGGGACGACGAGCTGGTGAAGGCCACCCTGCTGACCCGGGACGGCGCCGTCGTCCATCCGCAATTCGCCCCGAAAACCGAGGGAGCGGTCTGATGAATCCCGTCACCACTCAGAGCGCGGTGGACGCCGCCGCCCAGGCCCGCGCCGCCGCCGAGGGGGCCCGCGAGGCCGCCATGGTCGCCCAGGCCTATGCAGACCAGGCCGCGACCGCCCTCGGCGCCGCAGCCGCCGGTGCCACCGGCGGGGCCATCGATCCCTTCGTGTTCCGCCTGTCCATCTTCGTGCTGGCGGTGTTCGTGGGCTATTACGTGGTGTGGTCGGTGACCCCGGCGCTGCACACGCCGCTGATGAGCGTCACCAACGCCATCTCCTCGGTGATCGTGGTCGGCGCCCTTCTGGCGGTGGGCGTGCCTGTGGTGGGCGATCCGGGCCATGCCTGGTGGGCGCGCGCCTTCGGCTTCCTCGCCCTCATCTTCGCAAGCGTGAACATCTTCGGCGGGTTCATGGTGACCAGCCGGATGCTCGCCATGTACTCCAAGAAGAAGTGAGGCGGGCGACATGAACGCGAACTTTGCCGCGCTCCTTTACCTGGTCGCCGGCGTCCTCTTCGTGCTCGCCTTGCGCGGGCTCTCCCATCCCACCACGTCGCGGCAGGGCAACCTGTTCGGCATGGTCGGCATGGGCATCGCCATCCTCACCACTCTCGCCCTGCAGCGTCCGGCGGACGCGGTGGGTTGGGTGCTGGTGATCGCCGGCATCGGCATCGGCGGCGGCATCGGCGCGGTGGTCGCCCGCCGCATCCCGATGACCGCGATGCCGCAGCTGGTGGCCGCCTTCCACTCGCTGGTGGGCCTCGCGGCGGTGCTGGTGGCGGCGGCGGCGCTCTACGCCCCGAAGGCCTTCGGCATCGGCGATCCCGGGCACCTGCACGGGGCCAGCCTGGTGGAGATGTCGCTCGGCGTCGCCATCGGCGCCATCACCTTCACCGGCTCGATCATCGCCTTCGCCAAGCTCAACGGCAACATGAGCGGCAAGCCGATCATGCTGCCCATGCGGCACCTCATCAATGCCGGCCTCGCCGTGCTGCTGCTGGTGCTGGTCATCGCCTTCGTGATGACCGGCTCTATCCCGCTGTTCTGGATCATCACCCTGCTGGCGCTGGTGCTGGGCGGGCTGCTCATCATCCCCATCGGCGGCGCCGACATGCCGGTGGTGGTGTCGATGCTGAACTCCTACTCCGGCTGGGCGGCGGCGGGCATCGGCTTCACGCTCGGCAACACCGCGCTGATCATCACCGGCGCGCTGGTCGGCTCCTCGGGCGCGATCCTCAG
>CALMSN010000306.1 GCA_937872325.1 uncultured Xanthobacter sp.
ACCGCAAGCTGGTGGACATCGCGGTCGCCCTCGCCCTCAAGCCGCGCCTGCTGCTGATGGACGAGCCCACCTCCGGCGTCGCCACCGCCGACAAGTTCGAGGTGATGGAGATCCTGGTGGCCGCCCTCGCCAAGGCCCGGGTCGCCTCGGTCTTCGTGGAGCACGACATGGACATGGTGCAGCGCTATGCGGGCCGGGTGGCGGTGTGGAGCGCCGGCAAGATCCAGAAGCTCGGCCCCCCGGCCGAGGTGCTGGAAGATCCGGAAGTCATCCGCACCGTGATCGGAGGCTGACATGCTGGTGCTCGATCGCGTCACCGTCTCCTTCGGCACCGTGCCGGTGCTGCGCGGGGTCTCCTTCACCCTGCACGAGGGCGAGGCCGTGGCCTTCGTCGGCCGCAACGGCGCCGGCAAGACCACCACCCTGCGCACCATCATGGGCTTCACCAGGAATGGCGGGCGCATCACCTTCGACGGCCACGACCTCGCCAGCGTCGCCGCCCATCTCAGGCCGGGCCTGGGCATCGGCTACGCGCCCGAGGACCGCCGGCTGTTCTCCCGCTTCACCGTGGAGGAGAACATCCTGCTGCCGGCGCAGGTGGCGAAGCTCTCCCCGGCCGAGACGGCGCGGCGGATGGACCGGGTCTACACCATCCTGCCGGAGCTGAAGGAGATGGGCCCGCGGCCCGCCGGCTCGGTCTCCGGCGGCCAGGGAAAGATGGTGGCGCTGGGCCGGGCGCTGATGCTCGCCACCCGCCTCGTGCTGCTGGACGAGCCGTTCCAGGGCCTCGCCCCGGTGCTGGCCAACCGCTACGCCGAGGCGCTGCGGCGGCTGCGCGACGCCGATCCGGCGCTGGCGCTCATCATCACCGAATCCAACCCCCACCTGCTGCGTTCGTTCGCCGAGCGCACCATCACCATCGAGCGCGGCGAAATCGCCAGCGATGTGCCGAACGAAGGATTGGCCGCATGAACCAGCACGCCCCAGAACCCGTGATGGCCGCCAAGGGCGTGTTCATCGACAATGCCTGGCGCCCCGCGGCATCCGGCGCGGAGCTCGACGTTTACGCCCCGGCGGAAGGCCGGGTGTTCGCCCGGATCGCCTCGGGCGGGAAGGAGGACATCGACTCCGCGGTGGCCGCCGCCCGCCGCGCGGTCGAGGACGGCGCGTGGTCGCGCCTCACCGCCACCGAGCGCGGACGCCTTCTGACGAAGCTCGGCATCGCGGTGCTGGAGAATGCCGAGGAGCTGGCCGCGCTGGAAGCCCGCGACACCGGCAAGCCGATGAAGCAGGCCAGGGCCGATATCGCCGCCTGCGCCCGCTACTTCGAGTTCTACGGCGGCGCCGCCGACAAGGTGCACGGCGAGACCATCCCCTTCCTCGCCGGCTACTTCGTGCCCACCGAGCGGGTGGCGCACGGGGTGACCGCCCACATCATCCCCTGGAATTACCCGGCGCAGATGTTCGGCCGCACCATCGGCCCGGCGCTGGCCATGGGCAACGCCACCGTGGTGAAGCCGGCGGAGGATGCCTGCCTCACCCCGCTGCGCCTCGCCGAGCTCGCCGCCGGGGTGGGCTTCCCCGAAGGGGCGCTGAACGTGGTGCCGGGCCTCGGCGAGACCGCCGGCGCGGCGCTCTCCGCCCATCCCGACATCGACTTCATCGCCTTCACCGGATCGCCGGAAGTGGGCACCATGATCCAGACCGCGGCGGCGAAGAACCATATCGGCTGCACCCTGGAGCTGGGCGGCAAGTCGCCCCACGTGGTCTTCGCCGATGCCGACCTCGAGGCGGCGATCCCGGTCATCGCCAACACCGTGGTGCAGAATGCCGGGCAGACCTGCTCGGCCGGCTCGCGCCTGCTGGTGGAGCGCAAGGCCTATGACGAGGTGATCGCCCGCCTGAAAGCTCGCTTCGTAGGCCTGCGCGCCGGCGCCCCGGAGATGGACCTCGACCTCGGCCCGGTGATCAACGCCAAGCAGAAGGAACGGGTGGAAGGCTTCTTCGCCCGCGCCGCCCGCGACGGCGTCGACGTGCTGGCGGAAGGCGCGGTGGCGGAGGGGGTGCCGGCCGGCGGCTTCTACGTGCCGCCGCGGGTGTTCGGCCCGGTGCCGCGCGCCCATTGCCTCGCCACCGACGAGGTGTTCGGCCCGGTGCTCTCGGTGCTCCCCTTCGACGACGAGGCGGACGGCATCGCGCTCGCCAACGGCACCGAGTTCGGGCTGATGGCCGGCATCTGGTCCACCAACGCGTCCCGCGCGGTGCGGGTGGCCCGCAAGGTGAAGGCCGGCCAGGTCTATGTGAACGCCTACGGCGCCGGCGGGGGCATCGAGCTGCCGTTCGGCGGCATGAAGAAATCCGGCCACGGCCGCGAGAAGGGGTTCGAGGCGCTCTACGAGTTCTCGACCCTGAAGACCATCATCATCAAGCACGACTGAGGACGCGCCCATCATGCGCCTTTCCGGCAAATCCGCACTCATCACCGGCGCCGCTTCCGGCTTCGGGGCCGAGATCGCCCGTTCCTTCGCCCGCGAGGGGGCGAAGGTCACCATCGTCGACCTGAACGAAGAGGGGGCGGCTCAGGTCGCCGCCGAGATCGGCCCCGCCGCCATCGCGGTGAAGGGGGATGTCACCAGCCGCGCCGACACCGAGGCGGCGGTCAAGGCCGCCATCGCCCACGGCGGCAAGCTCGACATCGTCGTCAACAATGCCGGCTGGACCCACCGCAACAAGCCGCTGATGGAGGTGAGCGAGGCCGAGTTCGACAAGGTCTACGCCATCAACGTCAAGTCGATCTACTACATGATCCATACCGTGGTGCCGGTGATGGGCGCGGCGGGCGGCGGGGTGGTGATCAATATCGGCTCCACCGCCGGCATCCGGCCGAGGCCGGGCCTCACCTGGTACAACTCCACCAAGGGCGCGGTGAACCTTGCCACCCGCTCGCTGGCGGTGGAGCTGGCGCCGCAGAAGATCCGCGTCAACTGCGTGGCCCCGGTGATGGGCGCCACCGGCCTGCTGGAAAGCTTCATGGGCGTGCCCGACACCCCCGAGAACCGGGCCCGCTTCATCGCCACCATCCCGCTCGGCCGGCTCTCCGAGCCGAAGGACATCGCCAACGCCTGCCTCTACCTCGCCTCCGACGAGGCCGAGTTCATCACCGGCGTGGTGCTGGAAGTGGATGGCGGACGGACTGTCTGAAGAAGACACCCCCTCTCCCGCCGGGAGAGGGGGTGTCTTCGGAGCGGATTCGAGCAAGGTGCCCCCGCTCCCGCGTGCGGGGGCGGGTCAGGGCGAGGGCTTCACGCCGCGCCCGACCGGCCGGGCTGCAGTTCCGGGTGCCTCCCCGCGCGGACGGGCAGCCCGGAAGCCGGAAGCAGGGTTGCAAACAGAAGACGGGAGGAAGATCGTGGAGAAGCTGAAGGCGTCCCTCAATCGCCGCCACCTGATGCTGGGCGGCGCCCTTTCCCTCGGAGGCCTTGCCCTGGCCCCACGCGACGGCTTCGCCAAGGCGCCGCTGGTCGGCACCCCGGCGCCCTACTTCTACCGGTTCCGGCTCGGCGATGCGGAGGCGACCATCGTCTCCGACGGGACGCTGCCTTTGGGCGATCCCAAGGCCAACTTCACCGGCCTCACCCCCGAAGACATCGACCGGCAGCTCAAGGACAACTTCCTGCCCCCCGCCAATGCGGTGCTGGAGCAGAACGTGCTGATACTCAACACCGGCGACAAGCTGGTGCTGTTCGACACCGGCATGGGCCCGCTGAAGCTGTTCGGCCCCACCACCGGCAAGCTGCTCGCCTCCATGAAGCAGGCCGGCATCGACCCCGCCGCCAT
>CALMSN010000307.1 GCA_937872325.1 uncultured Xanthobacter sp.
AGGACGCGGCCGGGGCCGGGTCGGTCAGATCGTCGGCCGGCACGTAGATGGCCTGCACCGAGGTGATCGAACCCTTGTTGGTGGTGGTGATGCGCTCCTGAAGGGCGCCCATGTCGGTGGCCAGCGTCGGCTGGTAGCCCACCGCCGAGGGAATGCGGCCGAGCAGCGCCGACACTTCCGAACCCGCCTGGGTGAAGCGGAAGATGTTGTCGACGAAGAACAGCACGTCCTGACCCTGGTCGCGGAAATGCTCTGCGACGGTGAGGCCGGTGAGCGCGACGCGGGCGCGGGCGCCCGGCGGCTCGTTCATCTGGCCATACACCAGGGCGCACTTGGAGCCGGCGGCCGAGCCGTTGTGCTCGTGCGGGTCCACGTTCACCTTGGACTCGATCATCTCGTGATAGAGATCGTTGCCCTCGCGGGTGCGCTCGCCGACGCCGGCGAACACCGAGTAGCCGCCGTGGGCCTTCGCCACGTTGTTGATCAGCTCCATGATCAGCACGGTCTTGCCCACGCCGGCGCCGCCGAACAGGCCGACCTTGCCGCCCTTCGCGTAGGGGGCGAGGAGGTCCACCACCTTGATGCCGGTGACCAGGATCTCGGCCTCGGTGGCCTGCTCCGCGTAGGACGGGGCCGGCTGGTGGATGGCGCGCAGGCTGTCGCCGATGATCGGGCCGAGTTCGTCCACCGGCTCGCCGATGACGTTCATGATGCGGCCGAGATTGGCATCGCCGACCGGCACCAGGATGGGCGCGCCGGTGTCGCTGACCACGAGGCCGCGGACCAGACCCTCGGTGGCGTCCATGGCGATGCAGCGCACGGTGTTCTCGCCGAGGTGCTGGGCCACTTCGAGCACCAGCCGATTGCCCTGGTTCTTGGTCTCCAGGGCGTTGAGGATCTCCGGCAGGTGCGACTCGAACTGCACGTCCACGACGGCGCCGATGACCTGGGTGATGCGTCCGATGGAGTTCGCCATAATTGTCGTTCCTTTGATCTTCGGCCGCGCCTCAGAGGGCTTCGGCGCCAGAGATGATCTCGATGAGTTCCTTCGTGATCATCGCCTGGCGGGTGCGGTTATAGGTGAGCGTCTGCTTCTTGATCATGTCGCCGGCGTTGCGGGTGGCGTTGTCCATCGCGCTCATCTGCGAGCCGTAGAACGACGCCTGATTTTCCAGCAACGCCCGGAAGATCTGCACCGCGATGTTGCGCGGCAGCAGGCCGGCGAGAATTTCTTCCTCCACCGGCTCATACTCGTAGACCGGGCCGGAAGCGCTGGAGGCGCGCTCGGGGAAGGTCGCCGGGATGATCTGCTGGGCGGTCGGGATCTGCGAGATCACGCTCTTGAAGTTGGAATAGAAGAGCGTGCAGACGTCGAAGGCGCCCTGGTCCAGCAGCTGCAGGATCTTGGCGGCGATCTCGTTGGCTTCCTTGAAGCCGACGTTGCGCACCGCGCGCAGATCCACCAGCTCGATGATCCTGTCCGGGTAGACCCGGCGCAGCTGATCATAGCCCTTGCGGCCGACGCAGAAGATCTTGACGTCCTTGCCCTCGGCGATCAGCGCCTGGGCCTTCTCGCGCGCCAGGCGCACGATGGAAGTGTTGAACGCACCGCACAGGCCCCGCTCGCCGGTCGCCACCAGCAGCAGGTGCTTCTGCGAGGCACCGGTGCCGGAGATCAGCACCGGACCCTTGCCGCCGACGATGCCGGAAGCAAGGTTGCCCAGCACCGTCTCCATGCGCTCGGCATAGGGACGGGCCGCTTCCGCCGCCGACTGGGCGCGACGCAGCTTCGCCGCGGCGACCATCTGCATCGCCTTGGTGATCTTCTGCGTCGCCTTAACCGAGGCGATGCGGTTTCGTAGGTCTTTCAGGCTCGCCATGGCGCCGGTCCCTCAAGGTTCGTGGAACGGGCGAGGCTCAGGCGAAGCTCTTGGCGAAGGCGTCGAGCGCCTTCGTCAGCGCCGCCGACGTATCCTTCGACAGCTCCTTGGAGGTGCGGATGGCTTCGAGGATCTGCGGGTGCTGCGAGCGCAGGGCGAGCAGCAGCCCCTGCTCGAACTCGCGGACCTTGGAGACCGGCAGCGGGTCCAGGTAGCCGTTGGTGCCGGCGAAGATCACCACCACCTGCTCCTCGACCTTGAGGGGCGCGAACTGGCTCTGCTTGAGCAGCTCGGTGAGGCGGGCGCCGCGGTTCAGCAGCTTCTGGGTCGAGGCGTCGAGGTCGGAGCCGAACTGGGCGAAAGCCGCCAGCTCGCGATACTGGGCGAGCTCGCCCTTGATCTTGCCCGCCACCTGCTTCATCGCCTTGATCTGGGCCGAGGAGCCCACGCGCGACACCGACAGGCCGACGTTCACCGCCGGGCGGATGCCCTGGTAGAACAGATCGGACTCCAGGAAGATCTGGCCGTCGGTGATCGAGATCACGTTGGTCGGGATGTAGGCCGACACGTCGTTGGCCTGGGTCTCGATGACCGGCAGGGCGGTCAGCGAGCCGGCGCCGAGCGAGTCGTTCAGCTTCGCGGCGCGCTCCAGCAGGCGGGAGTGCAGGTAGAACACGTCGCCGGGATAGGCTTCGCGGCCCGGCGGGCGGCGCAGCAGCAGCGACATCTGGCGGTAGGCCACGGCCTGCTTGGACAGGTCGTCATGGATGATGAGCGCGTGCATTCCGTTGTCGCGGAAATACTCGCCCATGGCGGTGCCGGTGAACGGCGCCAAGAACTGCATCGGCGCGGCGTCGGAGGCGGTGGCGGCGACGACGATCGAATAATCGAGCGCGCCCTGCTCCTCCAGAACCTTCACGAACTGGGCGACGGTGGAGCGCTTCTGGCCGACCGCGACGTAGACGCAGTACAGCTTGGCCTTCTCGTCCGTGCCCTGGTTGATGGGCTTCTGGTTCAGGATCGAATCGAGCGCGACGGCGGTCTTGCCGGTCTGGCGGTCGCCGATGATCAGCTCGCGCTGGCCGCGGCCGATCGGGATCAGCGCATCGATGGCCTTGAGGCCAGTCTGCATCGGCTCGTGCACCGACTTGCGCGGGATGATGCCCGGCGCCTTCACGTCGACGCGGCGACGCTCGGTGTAGATGATCGGGCCCTTGCCGTCGATCGGGTTGCCGAGGGCGTCGACGACGCGGCCGAGCAGGCCCTTGCCGACCGGAGCGTCCACGATGGCGCCGGTGCGCTTGACGGTCTGGCCTTCCTTGATCTCACGGTCGGAGCCGAAGATCACGATACCGACATTATCGATCTCGAGGTTCAGCGCCATGCCGCGGGTGCCGTTCTCGAACTCGACCATCTCGCCGGCCTGGACATTGTCGAGGCCATAGACGCGAGCGATGCCGTCGCCGACGGACAGGACCTGCCCGACCTCGGAGACCTCGGCCTCCTGGCCGAAGTTCTGGATCTGCTCCTTGAGGATCGCGGAGATTTCAGCGGCTCGAATGTCCATCAGCGGACCTCTTTCATCGCATGCCGGATAGAATTGAGTTTGGTCTTCAGCGAAGCGTCGACCATGCGCGAGCCGAGCTTCACGATGAGACCACCGAGGATGGACGGATCGACGGTCACGTCGAGGTTCACGTCCTTGCCGGTCTGGGCTGCCAGCGCATCCTTGAGCGCGGCGAAATGGTCGTCGCTCAGCGGCCTGGCGACGGTCACCCCCGCGGTCGTCTCGCCACGCTGGGCGGCGACGAGCGCGGAATAGGCGGAAATCATCTGCGGCAAAGCGAAGAGACGGCGGTTCTGCGCCACCAGCTTCACGAAATTCGCCGCCAAGCCCCCGATCCCGACCGTGGACAGCACGGCCGAGACGGCCTTGAGCTGCTCCTCGGCGGTGAAGACCGGGCTGCGGACAAGCCGCGCCAGATCCGGGCTTTCGGCGATCAGCGCGGAAAGCCCGTCCAGATCGGACTTCACGGCATCAATGGCGCCGGCGTCTTTCGCCAGCTCGAACAGAGCGGTGGCATAGCGCCCCGCCATGCCTGACACGATCGTCTCGGCCACCCGCACCTCTCTCGGACTTGCAGCCGGCCCCGGCGCACCATGCGCGGATTAGCCCAAACCCTTGATCTGTTGGGAATAGTCTTGTGTGACGCCGCGCCGGGAAAAACCCCCGTATCGCGAAATCCCGGTGTGCCTAACACAGGCCGATCAAGGCGGCAACATGACCGAAGGGTGGCATGTAGGCCCCATTGCCGCACCGGCACGCGCCAACGCCCAGCCGATTACCGGCCGGAGCCTTCCGCAAGGGTTCCGGCAGGTAGCCGGCAACGCTCACGTCATACCAAGGAATTGTTGCAGCTCGGGGGTCTTCGGGTGGGCGAAGACCTCTTCCGGCGGGCCAATCTCGTGCACCCGCCCCAGGTGCATGAACACAACCCGGTCGCAGACCTCGCGTGCAAAACGCATTTCGTGGGTCACCATCAGAAGGGTCATACCTTCGTCGGCGAGTTTTCCCACAACGTTAAGAACTTCGTTCACCAATTCCGGATCGAGGGCGGAGGTGATCTCGTCGCACAGGAGCGCCAGCGGCTTCATGGCCAGGGCCCGGGCGATGGCGACCCGCTGCTGCTGGCCGCCGGAAAGCTGGTCGGGATAGGCGTCGAACTTATGGCCGAGGCCCACCTGCTCCAGCCGGGCCCGCGCCTCCACCTCGGCCTCCCGCGCGGAGACCTTCTTCACCACCATGGGCGAGAGCATCACGTTGCGCCCGGCGCTGAGGTGGGGAAACAGGTTGAAGCCCTGGAAGATCATCCCGACCTTCAGCCGGAGTGCCCGCAGGTGCAGCTCGTCCGGCAGCAGCTGGGCGCCGGCCACCGAGATGGAGCCGTCGTCGATGGTTTCCAGCCCGTTGATGCAGCGCAGCAGGGTCGACTTGCCGGAGCCCGACTTGCCGATGATGGCGATCACCTCGCCCGGCTCCACGTCGAGATTGATGCCCTTCAGCACCTCGTTCTCGCCGAAGCGCTTCCTCACCTCAGTGATTTCGATGAGCGACATTCAGCTTCCTTTCCAGGATCTGGCTCGACTTGGAGAGCGGCCAGCACAGGATGAAGTAGATGAGGGCGGCGAAGCCGTAGACCGTGAACGGCTCGAAGGTGGCGTTGGTGATGATGGTGGCCGCCTTGGTCAGCTCGACGAAGCCGATGATCGAGGTCAGCGCCGTGCCCTTCACCACCTGCACCGAGAAGCCCACCGTCGGCGGCACCGCGATCCGCATCGCCTGGGGGAGAATCACGTGGCGGAGCTGCTCGAAGAAGCTCATGGCGAGGGAGGAGGAGGCCTCCCACTGCCCCTTCGGGATCGCCTCCACGCAGCCGCGCCAGATCTCGGCGAGGAAGGCCGCCGTCCACAGGGTCAGGGTGACGCCGGCGGCGAGCCAGGGCGACACCTCCACCCCCAGGAGCGGCAGGCCGAAGAAGGCGAGGAAGAGCTGCATCAGGAGCGGGGTGCCCTGGAACAGCTCGATATAGACGCTCGCCGCCCGGCGCAGCGCCGCCGCGCGCGAGATCCGGGCATAGAGCAGCATCAGCCCGACGATGCCGCCGCCGGCGAAGGCGACCAGGGAGAGCAGCACCGTCCAGCGGGCGGCCAGCAGCAGGTTGGAGACGATGTCCCAGGTGCTGAAGGTGATCATCGCACGGCCCTCCGGCGCGGAAAGATGAGGCAGCCGACGCCGCGCAGCACCTGGCGCAGCAGCACGGAGAGGGCGAGGTAGATCAGGGTTGCGAGGATGTAGACCTCGAACGCCCGGAACGTCCTGGACTGGATGAAGTTGGCGGCGAAGGTGATCTCCTCCACCGAGATCTGCGAGCACACCGAGGTGCCCAGCATCACGATCACCATCTGCGAGGAGAGCGCCGGCCAGATCTTCTGCAGCGCCGGCACCAGCACGACGTGGCGGAAGGTCTGGAACGGGCTCATGGCGAGGCTCGCCCCGGCCTCGAACTGGCCCTTCGGCGTCGCCTGGATACCGGCGCGGATGATCTCGCAGGAATAGGCGCCGAGATTGATGACGATGGTGAGGATCGCCGCCGGCATCTCCCCCAGCGAGAGGCCGGCGGCCGGCAGCCCGAAGAAGATGAAGAAGAGCTGGATCAGGAACGGGGTGTTGCGGATCAGCTCCACGTAGCCGGCTACGGGCGGGCGCAGCCAGGGCGGCCCCTGGGTCCTCACCCAGGCGCAGGCGATGCCCAGCAGCACCCCCAGGATGCCGCCGATGACGATCAGCTCAACGGTGATGAAGATCCCCTTGAGGATCGTCGGCGCGTAGTCGAGAAGGCCGCCGAAGTCGAAGCTGTATTTCATCCCGCCCCCGTTCGCTCGCTTGCCGGCCGCCCTGCGGCCCGCCTGGATGCAGCGGCTCCTGGCCGTCCGGCCCGGAGCCCGCCTCGCTCGCCGGAGCGGCAGACCGCTCCGGCCGGTTCCGGGTTCAGCTCACAGATCGGCCGGCAGCGGCGCGCCGAGCCATTTCTGCGCGATCTTGTCCAGCGCCCCGTCCTTGCGGGCCTGGGCGAGGATGGCGTTCACCTTCTCCAGCAGCGCCGGCTCCTCCTTGTTGAGGCCGATGTAGCAGGGCGAATTCTTGATCAGCACCTTCACCTCCGGCTTCTTGGGCGGGTTGCGGGCGAGGATCGCGGCGGCCACCACGTTGCCGGTGGCGATCACCTTCACCTGGCCGGAGAGGAAGGCGGCGATGGTGGAATTGTTGTCCTCGTAGCGCTTGATGTCGGCGGTGGCGGGGGCGACCTTGCTGAGCTCCAGGTCCTCCACCGAGCCGCGGGTGACGCCCACGCTCATGCCCGCGATGTCCTCCACCTTCTCCACCTTCACGTCCTTCGTGCCGAAGATGCCGTTGAAGAACGGGGCGTAGGCGATGGAGAAGTCGATCACCTTCTCGCGGTCGGGATTCTTGCCGAGCGAGGAGATGACGAGGTCGACCTTGCGGGTCTGGAGGTAGGGAATGCGGTTGGCGCTGGTCACCGGCACCAGCTCGGCCTTCACCCCGAGGCCGGCGGCGATGAGGTTGGCGACGTCGATGTCGTAGCCGAGCGGCTTCAGATCCAGCCCCACCGAGCCGAAGGGCGGGAAGTCCTGCGGCACCGCGATGCGGATCACGCCCGTCTTCAGGATGTCGGCCAGGGCGTCCGCCCGCGCCGCGCCGATCGGCTGGGCCATAAGGCCGAGCCCGGCAAGGGCGCCGAGCACGAGGCCACGGCCGAGGACATGTCTGCGAGAAGCCGGCATCGGGGGGATCCTCCTGGGCGCCGGAGCGCCGATATCCCCACGAACCAGCAAGCGGCGTGCCAGAGCGGAGCGCCATACCTGCGATTTGCACGATCGACCAAGCCGCGCCTCCGGCAGGCCTTCCCGCATCGACGCTTGGGCGCCACCGTGGGGGCCGCCTCTTCTGCGCCGGAGGTCGGATCGGTCCGGGCGGTCATGGGCGGAAGAGCCTCGACGCGGGCCGCAGCGTGCCGGTTTTCAAGGCCGAATGCCTGCCCGGGCGCCATGGCCCGCCGGAACGCCGGCAAAAAGCAGAAAGCCCCGCCCGGCGGACCGGACGGGGCTCTTGTGCCCAGAAACGATGCAGGCGACCGAAGACGGATCAGTTGGCCTGGGTGGTCTTGTTGGCGGTGGCCGGGAAGGCGGCGTTCTTTACCGTGCCCTTCATCAGCTCCACCGCCAGCTTCAGCTGGGTGTCGTCCTTGGCTTCCGGCGGGACGTAGGACGGCGAGCCGGCCTGCTCCTCGTCGCCATTCTTGAGGTGGCCGCGCAGCGAGGCCTCGCCGCGGGTGCTGTCGGCGGTGACGCCCAGCTTGGCCTTCACATCGTCGGGCATGTCCTGCACCAGGACGATGTCCGGCTCGATGCCCTTGGCCTGGATGGAGCGGCCGGAGGGGGTGTAGTAGCGGGCCGTGGTCAGCCGCAGGGCGCCGTTGGAGCCCATCTGGATGATGGTCTGCACCGAGCCCTTGCCGAACGACCGCGAGCCGAGCACCGTCGCCCGCTTCTGGTCCTGCAGGGCGCCTGCGACGATCTCCGAGGCCGAGGCCGAGCCGCCGTTCACCAGCACGATCACCGGCTTGCCCTTGGCGAGGTCGCCGGCGCGGGCGTTGAAGCGCTGGGTCTCGTCGGCGTTCCGGCCGCGGGTGGAGACGATCTCGCCGCGCTCCAGGAAGGCATCCGACACCTGGATCGCCTGATCCAGCAGGCCGCCGCCATTGTTGCGCAGATCGATGACGAAGCCCTTCAGCTTGTCGGCGCCGATCTGGTTGGTGAGGTCCTCGATGGCCTTCTTCAGGCCGTCATAGGTCTTCTCGCTGACGAAGGAGATGACGCGGATATAGCCCACGTCGTCGCCCTCGACCCGCGAGCGCACCACGCCGATCTTGATGACGTCGCGCACCACCTTGATCTCGAGCGGCTTGTCGGCGCCCTTGCGCATGACGGTGAGGGTGATGGGGGTGTTCACCGCGCCGCGCATCTTGTCGACGGCCTCGTTCAGGGTCATGCCCTGCACCTGGTCGTCGTTGAGCTTCACGATAAGGTCGCCGGCCAACACGCCGGCCTTGGCGGCGGGAGTGTCCTCCATGGGGGTGACGACCTTCACCAGGCCGTCCTCCATGGTGACCTCGATGCCGAGGCCGCCGAACTCGCCGCGGGTCTGCACCTGCATGTCGCGGTGGCTCTTCGCGTCCATGTAGGAGGAGTGCGGGTCCAGCGACTGCAGCATGCCGTTGATGGCCGCCTCGATCAGCTTGGCGTCATCCGGCTTCTCCACATAGTCGCCGCGCACCCGCTCGAACACGTCGCCGAACAGGTTGAGCTGACGGTAGGTGTCGGAAGCGGCCGCCTCGGCAGCGGTGCCGAAGAACAGCCGCGGCTGCACGGCGGCAGCGGACACCAGCGCGCCGGCCGCAACGCCGAAGAGAAATAGAGACGTACGACGCATCATCCGCGCACCTTCCGACTATCCGTTGCCGCCCACCACGGGGCGGGATCGATCGAGACACCGTCCTTGCGGAACTCCACATACAATTGCGGCTGCCCGGAGGCCGCGCCCGCCATGCTTCCGCCCTGGGAAGCCGACGGCCCGGCCACGCGCGCCGCGCCCATCACCGCGACCGGCTCGCCCGCCAGGACGAACTGGCCGAGGTCGACGGTGATCCGCTCCATGCCTGCCATGAGGATATGGTATCCGCCGCCAGCGTTGATGATCAAGAGTTGTCCGTAGCTGCGGAACGGCCCGGCATAGACCACCCAGCCGTCCGCCGGCGCGCTCACCGGGGCCCCGGGACGGGTGGCGAGGGTGAGGCCCTTCTCGGTGCCGCCGACCGCGTCGCGATTGCCGAAATCGCTCAGCTTCACGCCGGCAACCGGCAATGGCAGCAAGCCCTTGGCCTCGATGAACGGGATCGCCGGAGCCATCCGGCGCGGGTCCTTGAGGGCTGCGAGGTCGGTCGGGCGCGGCCCCGGCTGGGCCACGGCGCCCCGTGCCGCATCCGCCGCGCGGGCGGCCGGGGGCACCTCCGTCTCCAGCCGCGTCACGAGATCGTGCACGTCCGGGGCGGCGCGGGCGAGGCCGTCCGCCTGGGCCCGCTCGGCCGGCGGAACCGGGTGCTCCTCCGCCTGCCGCTTCTGCCGCTCGCCCACCAGGGTGGAGATGCGACGGCGATCCTCGTCCAGGGCACGGCGCAGATTCGCCAGATTTTCCCTTGCGGCAACCAGCTCCGCCTTCACGCGCTTGTGCTCGGCGAGGTCCGCGGCCAGCGTCTCGGCCTCCACCCTCAGCTCGGGCAGCAGGGCGCCGAGGAGCAGCGCGGAGCGCACCGCCTCCAGCGCGTCGTCGGGGCGCAGCAGCAGCGCCGGGGGCGGGTTGCGGCCCATCCGCAGCAGCGCGGCGAGCACGTCGGCGATAATGCCGCGCCGGCCGGCGAGGGAGCGGTCGAGGTCGGCGCCGGCCTTGTCGAGAAGGCCGATCCGGGCCTCCACGTCCATATATTGCTGCTCCACCGTCCGGGCCCGGGCGGAAGCGTCGATGAGGAGCTGGTTGAGCCGGCCGCGATCGCCCCGGGCCGAATCGAGCTCGGCCCGCAGGGTCGCCAGGAAGGCCTCGGAGGCCTTGACGTCCTCACGCAGGGCATCGGTGTCGATGGCGCGTCGCGGCGGCAGGGGCACCGCCCGCGCGGCCGGCGGCGCGGCGGCGCCGGCCGGAGCCGCCTGGGTCCGGACGACGACCATCGTGGTGCCGGCAAGGCCGGTCGCCAGGGTGAGAATGAGAAGGCCGGCGCGCAGGGACATG
>CALMSN010000308.1 GCA_937872325.1 uncultured Xanthobacter sp.
CCCGACAACTTCCTCGCAGCCCTCAAGCTCGCCGCAACACGCATCTGGATCAACGCGTTATGAGCCCGCTCCCTAGGCGGCTTCGGCGGTGATCCCAAGATCGGCAGCCTCACCCGGAATGACCGCGGGGGCCCGTCGGGCGATGGCGGGTCAGGGACTGGAAAAGTCCGCGCGTTGGGTGCCGGTGCCTGAAGGCGGGATCCGCCGCCGATGGGCGAGGTCCGGGGCCATCGAGGCCGGCTTCGGCGGTTGTCAGATCCACCGTGGTCCGAAGATCGGCAGCCTTATCCGGAATGACCGCGTGGAGCTGTCGGGCGATGGCGGGTCGATGGCAGGGCAGGTCAGCGCGTTGGCTGGCCGGCGCCTGAAGGCGGGGGCGCCACTCCCGATGGGCGAGGCCCTGCGCGATCGCGGCCGGCTTTGGCGGTGGAGCGATACACCGTGATCCGAAGACCGGCAGGCTTACCCGAATGGCCGCGGGGGCCCGTCGGGCGATACCGGGCCTATGGCTGGGAAGGCCTGCGCGTTGGGTGGCTTGTGCCTGAAGGGGGGGCGCCGATGGGCGAGGTCCGCGGCCATCGAGGCAGGCTTCAGCGGCGGCGCGATCCGCCACGATCCCAAGACCGGCAGCCTACCCGGAATCACCGGTTGGCCCCGCCGGCCAATATCAGCCTCATTGCGGTGAGCCGGCCTGCTCAGGCCCGCGACCGGGATAAACGCGCGGCGGATCGAGATGCCCCGCGGCGCGCAGCGTTCGAGCCTGCCGCCCGGCCGCAGCCATCGGCCGGGGCACGGGTGATGGCGAGGTGCGCCGTCATCCGGCTCTCACCTCGGCAGCGCAGCGACGGTCGGGAGCTTGGCGCGCAGATAGGCGCTCCACGCCGCATCGGACGCAAACGCCTCCGGCGATCGCACCCCCTCGCGCAGCCCGTGGGCGCGCGCCATCTCCTCCGGCGACATGGCGTCATCCACCAGCCCGAGCTGCTGGAAGAGGCTCAGCGCATAGCCTGGGATCCAGCGGCGGATGTCGTGCCAGGGCACGGCGGCAAAGCTCTCCGGCGCAAGGTTCATGAGCGTCGTCATGCAGCTCTCGCGCAGGGTGGAGTAGAAGATGGGGCGCGCATCCACCTTGTTGATGAAGGCGAGGATGCGCTCGAAATAGGCGCGGATGGCCGCCCGGTCCCGATGGATGGGAAAGATCTGCACTTCGTCGGGCGGGGTGCGCGCGAGGCGGTTCCAGATCAGGTCACGCTCGCTGCCGATCTCCGGATAAATGGGATCCCGGCGGAACAAGCCGGCGAGGGGGTCGAAGGCCACCCCCTTGGCCTGGCGCGCCTCGATGGAGACCACGACGTGCCGGCCGTCGGCAAAGCCGAACGAAAGCATCACGTGGGCGAGCGCCTTCATGTTCCCGAACGGCTGGATGATGAGGTCGGCGCCGGTGAGGGTCGACAGGTCGAAGGTGGCGGTGGTCCAGCGCGGCACCGGGGCCTCGCCGGGCCGGTGCAGGGCATCGCGGAAATTGGCGATGGTGACCGTATTGCCGTCGATCTTCGCCGTGGGATTGTGCTGCTGGAGGGCCACCCAGTCCTGCTGGATGGGCTGGGTGCTGAAGAAGGCGACGAACAGCGCCGCAAGCCCCGCGATCGCCACCGCCCTGCGCCCGCCCCTCCAAGGACCGGGCGCGAACCAGAGGGCGATGACGGCGAGCGGGAAGGCGAAGCTGCCCACCTACCGGACCCCGGCCGGCCAGGCGATCCAGTAATGGATGGCGAGGCCGAGATAGAGGCCGGCCAAGACCACCCCCGCACCCGCCGCCACCCAGAGGGTGCGCCGGATGGCCCCCACAGTCGCCGTCACCATGCCCCACCCCCCTCCGCAGCCAACAGGTCGCGCCCGCTATACACTGAAACGTGCGACACCTCCGCCATCACCTGCGCGGCAGCTCCGGTGCGACTTCGGGGGACGAGAGGCGTGGCCGGATTCGAGGTGGTCCGGGTCGACCCAAAGCAACCCGCAGAGATCAAAACGGCAGCGGGAGATTGCTCCGGTCCAGGTCCGGCAGCGCCGCCCTATCTCCATCCTGCTGCGCAATAGCCGCGGCGCATTACACCAAGCCACCGCATGATCGGTGGTTGAGGTCAGATGTCGGAAAATGATTTGGAATCGATTGGTTTTGGCGGAGAGAGAGGGATTCGAACCCTCGATACGGTTTCCCGTATACACGCGTTCCAGGCGTGCGCCTTCAACCACTCGGCCACCTCTCCATCCCGCGCGCGGCGCAGGCTCGCAAGGCGCGCGTGGTGCGCGGGCCGTAGAGGTCTACAGCCCCCTGCGAGGCGGCGGAATATAGCGGCTGATCCGGTTCAGGCGAGCTGCATTCTTCCGTGTCGGGGGTGCTGCCGCGTGCCGCAGGTCGGCACCGCTGTCGCAAAACCCTTCAAATGTCCCCGAACCGTACCCCGTAACCAGCTCACCACCACCTCGGGGTTGCCCCGCGGTCATAAAGCTGTTGCTAACGCGTGCGTGGATGGCTTAGCGTCGCACCGCAGCAAATGCCGCGTTGCGGTGGCTAACCACATGTCCGATCCGATGGTCCGGGCGGTGGCGGGAAGCGCAATCGCAGATGCCGCATTGGGGGCTGCAATGGGCGAAGGTGGAATGGCTCATGCCGAGTGTCCGCCGCCGGAGCCGGCGCGAACGCCAATCCGGCCCGATTTTGCCCCCACCCGCTGCGTGCCCGTCCCGTTCCGGGTGCACGCCATCCACGGGTCGGTCCCCACCCGTCCGCTCGGCTCCGCTCTGGCGCCGCTCACCCCTGATCCGCTCATCCCAGATCCGCTGAATGGAGCACGGGCAGCCCGGCCGGTCGCCGCGCCGCCATGCCCCGCGTCGCGCACCTGAACCGAAGCGATCCTCCTTCCGTCCACGAAGCACAAGGTGACACCATGCATCCCGCAGCTTCTCCCATCGACGCGCTTCCCCGGATCTGGGATCCCGACACCCGTATCGGCGACATGCTGAAGGGCAAATGCGGCCTGGTGGTCGGCGTCGCCAACGAGCACTCCATCGCCTTCGGCTGCGCCGACAAGGTGCGCGCCTTCGGCGCCGAGGTGGCGCTGACCTATCTCAACGACAAGGCCCGGCCCCATGTGGAGCCGCTGGCTGAGAAGATCGCCGCCGGCCTGTTCCTGCCCCTCGACGTGGACCAGCCCGGCCAGCTCGAAGCCGTCTTCGCGGCCATCGACGCGAAATGGGGCAAGCTGGACTTCGTCATCCATTCCATCGCCTTCGCGCCGAAGGCCGATCTGCACGGGCGGGTCGTGGACTGCTCGGAGGCCGGCTTCCTCCAGGCGATGAAGGTGTCCTGCCATTCCTTCCTCGCCATGGCGAAGCTCGCCGAGCCGCTGATGAAGGATGGCGGAACGCTCATCAACATGAGCTATTACGGCGCCGACAAGGTCATCGGCCAGTACAACATGATGGGGCCGGTGAAGGCAGCGCTGGAGGCCGCGACCCGCTATGTCGCCGCCGAGCTGGGGCCGCAGGGCATCCGCGCCTACTCGCTGTCTCCCGGCCCGGTGGTGACCCGCGCCGCCTCCGGCATCTCCCAGTTCGACGAGCTGATCGAGGCCGCCCGGGCGCGCGCGCCGTCCCACCAGCTGGTGGACATCGCGGACATCGGCCGCCTGGTGGCGTTCCTCGTCAGCGGCGCGGTCACGGGCATGACCGGCAACACCATCTTCGTCGATGGCGGCCTGCATATCGTGGGGTGAAGGGCATGCGTCAGGTAATCAAGGCAACCGCTGCGGCGGAAATGATCAATGACGGCGCCACGGTGCTGATCGGCGGCTTCATGGGCGTGGGCAGCCCGATGCGCATCATCGATGCGCTCGTGGCCCGCGGCGCCCGCGACCTCACCGTCATCGCCAACGACACCGCGATGCCGGGGGTCGGCATCGGCAAGCTGGTGGACGCCGGCTGCCTGAAGGCGGTGGTGGCCTCGCATATCGGCCTCAACCCGGTGACCCAGCGCAAGATGGTGGCCGGCGAGCTGGAGGTCACCCTGGTGCCCCAGGGCACCCTGATCGAGCAGATCCGGGCCGGCGGCGCCGGGCTCGGCGGTGTGCTCACCCGCACCGGCGTCGGCACGCTGGTGGAGCAGGACAAGCAGATCGTCGAGATCCGCGGCGAGAAGTTCCTGCTCGAGCTGCCGATCCGGGCGGACTTCGCGCTGCTGCACGCCCGCGAGGCCGACTACGACTACAACCTCACCTACCGCCTCACCGCCGCCAACTTCAATCCGGTGATGGCCTTCGCGGGCGGAACCGTGATCGCCGAGGCGGAGGAGATCGTGCCGGTCGGCGTCATCCCTCCCGATGCCATCCGAACCCCCGGCGTGCTGGTCAATCATCTCGTGGAAAGGCCGCACTGATGGACGCCAAGGAACTCATCGCCCGCCGCATCGCCCGGGAGCTGCATCACAACACCCTGGTCAATCTCGGCATCGGCCTGCCCACCATGGTCTCGCGCTACGTGCCGGCGGGGCTCAACGTGTTCTTCCAGAGCGAGAACGGCATCATCGGCTCCGGCTCGCCGCCGCCCGACGGCATGGAGGATCCCTCCCTGACCGATGCCGGCGGGCATTTCATCAGCGCCCTGCCTGGCGCGGTCTCGTTCGATTCCGCGGTCTCCTTCATGCTCATCCGCGGCGGCCATGTGGACATGACCGTGCTCGGCGCCCTCGAGGTGGATGCGCACGGCCGGCTCGCCAACTGGGTCATCCCCGGCAAGCTGGTGCCGGGCATGGGCGGGGCCATGGACCTGGTGTCCGGCGCCCGCCGCGTGGTGATCGCCATGCAGCATACCGCCCGGGGCGAATCGAAGATCGTGCCCGAGCTCACCTTGCCGCCCACCGCGGAGCGGCGGGTCAACCTGATCGTGACCGAGCTCGCGGTCATCGAGCCGGTGGATGGCGGGCTCCTGCTCAAGGAGCGGGCCCCGGGCGTGGCGGTGGCGGACATCCTGGCCAAGACCTCGGCGCCCCTCATCGTGCCGACCGAGGTGCCGGAGATGGCGATCGCCTGAAGGGCCGAAACGCCCTGAAGGGGCGGCTCCGGCGCCAGACGATGCGCCGGGGCGCGGCGCCAGCATTGGGAGCCGCGGCGCGGCCCCACATGCCCGGTGCATCGCCCGGCCAATTGTGGAATAGAGACGCACCCGACTGTCCCGGCCGAAGCGCCGGGGCAGACAACGGGGGCAGGTCCGGCTCGATGGCGTTTTCCAGCGAAGTGGATACCGCTTCGGGTCCGCAAGACGCGTCAGGTCATGGGTCTGGTGCATTTTCAGCGCGCCCGCGCCAGCCGAAAATGCACTAGGGCGTTTCCCCATCGGATGGCACATCCGATCGGATAAGAAATGCTCTATAATCAAACTCTTAGATCGTTTTAGTGTTTCCATGAAGCACTGAAAAGATCTAGAAGCGAAGGCCGCGGGGTCGCGCCATCCGGCGGACGATCCAGTCGAATTCATCAGACAGGGAGCTTCGGAATGCTCAAGGGAAAAACCGCCGTCGTCACCGGATCGACCAGCGGCATCGGGCTGGCCTGCGCCCGCGCCATGGCCAAGGACGGCGCGAACATCGTCCTCAACGGCCTCGGCGATGCGACCGAGATCGAGAAGATCCGCGCCGGCATCGAGAGCGAATTCGGGGTCAAGGCGGTCTACTCGCCGGCCGACATGCTGAATGCCGACGAAATCGCCGGCATGGTCGCCCTCGCCGAAACCACCTTCGGCACCTGCGACATCCTGGTGAACAACGCCGGCATCCAGCACGTGGCGCCGATCGAGGACTTCCCGACCGACTTCTGGAACAAGATCATCGCCATCAACCTGTCGGCGGCGTTCTTCGCCATGCGGGCGGCGCTTCCCGGCATGAAGCAGCGCAAGTGGGGCCGGATCATCAACACCGCCTCGGCGCACGCGCTGATCGCCTCGCCCTTCAAGTCGGCCTATGTCTCCGCCAAGCACGGCATCGCCGGCCTGACCAAGACCGCGGCCCTTGAGACCGCGGAATTCGGCATCACCGTCAACGCCATCTGCCCCGGCTACGTCTGGACCCCGCTGGTGGAGAAGCAGATCCCCGACACCGCCAAGGCCCGCAACATGACCGAGGAGCAGGTCAAGAAGCAGGTCATCCTCGCCGCCCAGCCCACCAAGGAATTCGTCACGGTGGAGCAGGTCGCGGCGCTCGCGGTGTTCCTGTGCTCGGACGGCGCGGCCTCCATGACCGGCACCCTGCTGCCGATGGATGGCGGCTGGACCGCCGCGTAAGGCAACTTCGGCCGCAGCGCGATCCGCGCCGGGCTGCGAAGGTATCGCACACGAGGCGTGGCCGGGACCTGAACGGACGGCGGCCCGCTGACCCAAGGGCGCCGGCCAGCCTCACAAACTGAGCCGACCATGCCTTTTTCACCGACGGCCCCGGCCCCCCGCCGGGGCCGTTGGCGTTGAAGCCCCATGGGAAACCGGAGCGAGGGCTGCCGCCAGGGCCGATTTGTGCCGGCGGAAGACCGGGCCCGGCACTACCCCGGCCTTGCCTTTTGCGGCCGCGGGCTTTCCAGGCGGGCGGGGCGGCTGGCGGAGCGGCGCGAAATGGGGCCTACTGGGCGGATGGCTCCCGGTACCGGTCGAGACACGGCTCGATGTTCCCGGGTGCGGCGGCCGCCGAGCAGGCCGCAGGGAAATCCACCGCGAGGAAGGGTCCAGCAGCATGCCGCCCAGGGGCGTCCCGCGGATCGGCACGGCGCCGAGCGAAGACCCGCAGATGCCTCCGGAACTCGACCGGATGATGGGCAAGGCGCGCAAGGCGAGCCATTTCCTCAAGGCGCTCTCGCATGAGGGGCGGCTGCTGCTGCTGTGCCTGCTGAGCGAGCGCGAGCGCCCGGTGAGCGAGCTGGAGAGCATCCTCGGCCTGCGCCAGCCGGCCATCTCCCAGCAGCTCGCGCGCCTGCGCAGCGAGGGCCTCGTGGCCACCCGGCGGGATGGCAAGACGATCTATTACAGCCTTGCCGACGACAATGCGCGGCGGGTTATCGGCGTCATCTACGACATCTTCTGCCGGCGCGAGACCGATCCCGAAACCGATCCGGAAGCCTGACCGAGCCCGGCCGCCGGCGGCCGGGAGCAGCGATCGCACCCGATGTCGTCGGGGGTAAAGAAACTGACCCCTTGTATCAAGAAGCCGCAGCCGGGACCGAGTCATAGGGTCCTTAAGGCGCAATCCGGATTTCGCGCCGGCCCATCGGCACGGCCGGGATGCGTCCTCGCCGTTCCCTTCGTCGCCCGGGGCCGCGCCGTCGGGGGCGTGAAGCGGCGGATCCCCGGGTCCTGGCCCGCCACATGCTGGTTCAAATCGAGGAAACGACTGCGATGCGCATTCAGATCTCCCTGCCGCCTCTGGTGACGACGCGGATCCTGGCCGCCGCGGCCGGGATCCTGATTTCCCTCGGCGCCGCGGCGCAGGCGCAGGAGGCCCCGGCCGGCGCCCCGCATGTGCCGCTGCAGAAGGCGGTGGGCGTGCCCCATGCCGACCGGCCGATTCCCTCCCTGGCGGTGATCAATGCCGCCGGCGCCGAGCTCACCGGCAACCGGCTGGTGCTCACCGGCGTCGCCACCAACACCATGGTGTTCGCGGACCGGCCGGTGCGGGCGGCGGGCCACGAGACAATCCAGCAGTTCCTGTCGCAGTGGGACGAAGGCAAGGACAGCTTTGCGATCGATCCGCCCAACGCCACGGTCTCGGTGTTGGGCGGCAAGCCGGGCGAGGTGGCCGACGCCGTGGTGGTGCTGAAGGCGCCGAAGCTGGAGGGCACGACCCTCACCTTCGACGTGACGGTGCTGGAGGGCAGGCCGCTGCGCGGCGGACCGGTCGCCCTCTTCATCGATGCCTGGGCGGTGCGCGGGCCATATGGCGGCGGCGCCGCCCATGTGGGCGGCTATGGCCGCTATGGCGGCGGGGCGACCTACTACCATCCGCCGGCGTATCACGGCGCCTGGTATGCCCATCCCTATCCGGTCGCGGTCGCGGCGCCGGTCTATCCGGCGGGCGCGGCGGCCGTCGGCCTTGCGGCGGGTGCCGCGGCGGCGGCGGCCCGTCCGCCCTGCGG
>CALMSN010000309.1 GCA_937872325.1 uncultured Xanthobacter sp.
GTTGACGAGGATCGCATCGTCGGCGAGGAAGTCCGGCAACTCGGCGGCATCGTCGTCGAGAGCCGTCTCATCCGTCACATCGTCGGTCTCGCCGGCATCGGCAAGGCCACGCTGGCCTATCGCATCGCCCGCTGCGTGCTCGCCGGCGCCGTCGATCCGGGCGGGCATGGATTCGCCATGGCGCCGAGCCATCCGGTTTTCCGGCAGGTGGCGGCGCTGTCCCATCCCGATCTGCTGGTGCTGCGCCGGGCGCCGGAGGCGGGGGAGGAGAAGATCCCCACCGTCATTCCGGCCGAGACGGTGCGCCGGGTGCGCAATTTCTTCGGCGCCACGGCCGCCGCCGGGGGCTGGCGGGTCTGCATCGTCGATGCGGTGGACGAGCTCAATCCCTTCGGCGCCAACGCCCTGCTGAAGACTCTGGAGGAGCCGCCGCCGCGGGCGCTGTTCCTGCTGGTCACCCATGCGCCGGGCCGGGTGCTGGCCACCATCCGCTCGCGCAGCCGCCTCATCCGCCTCCGCCCGCCCGAGCCGCAGGCGGTTCTCGCCGCCCTGGACCATCTCAAGGGAGAGGTGGACGACCTCGACCCCGCTCTGCTGCCGGCGGCCGCCGAGGCCAGCGCCGGCAGCGTGCGCCGGGCCCTGGTGCTGGCCCGCGGCGCCGGGATGGAGGTGCGCGCGGCGACGGAGCGGCTGCTGTCCCGGCTGCCGGCGCCGCCCGCGGATGAGCTCCACGCCCTCGGCGCCCGGCTGCAGGGCGACCGCGGCGACGGGCTCGACCTGTTCGTGGAGGCGGTGAGCGACTACGTGGCCGGCCGGGCCACCTCGGGCGAGGAACCGCCCCATCGCCTTGTCCGCCTCGGCGAGGTATGGGAGAAGGTGCGGCGCAGCGCAGCCGAGGCGGATGTCTTCAACCTCGACCGCAAGGCGCTGGTGTTCCGCATCTTCGCCGACCTCGCCGACGCCGTGCGCTGATCCCGGCGCCGGCCCGGGCAGCCGGCGCACCCGTTCGAGCCGAGAATGTCCCCGTCCCAAAAGCCGCCCTTCTACATCACCACGGCCATCGCCTATCCCAACGGCGTGCCGCACATGGGCCATGCCTACGAGGCCATCGCCTCCGACTGCATCGCCCGCTTCATGCGGCTGGACGGGCACGCGGTGCGCTTCCTCACCGGCACCGACGAGCACGGCATCAAGATGCTGCAGACCGCGCAGAAGGCCGGCCTGACGCCGCGCGAGCTGCTGGCGCGGAACGTGCCGCGCTTCCAGGCCATGGTGGAGGCGTTCGACCTCTCGGTGGACGACTTCATCCGCACCACCGAGGATCGCCACCGCGCCGCCTCCCAGGCCATCTGGGAGCGGATGGCGGCCAATGGCGATATCTACAAATCCACCTATTCCGGCTGGTATTCGGTCCGCGACGAGGCCTATTACGCCGAGGGCGAGACGGTGCTGAAGGAGGACGGGGTGCGCCTCGGCCCGCAGGGCACCCCGGTGGAGTGGGTGGAGGAGGAGAGCTACTTCTTCCGCCTCTCGGCCTACCAGGACCGGCTGCTGGCCTATTACGCCGAGAACCCGGGCTTCATCATGCCGGAGGCGCGGCGCAACGAGGTGACGAGCTTCGTCTCGGGCGGGCTCACCGACCTCTCCATCTCGCGCACCACCTTTGACTGGGGCATCCCGGTGCCCGGTGACGACAAGCACATCATGTATGTGTGGGTGGACGCGCTGACCAACTACATCACCGCGCTGGGCTATCCCGATACCGAGGGCGAGCTGTTCCGGACGTTCTGGCCGGCGGACCTGCATGTGATCGGCAAGGACATCATCCGCTTCCACGCGGTCTACTGGCCGGCCTTCCTGTGGTCGGCGGGGCTGGAGGCGCCGAAGCGGGTGTTCGGCCACGGCTTCCTGTTCAACCGCGGGGAGAAGATGTCGAAGTCGGTGGGCAACGTGGTCGATCCGTTCGACCTCGCCGCCACCTACGGGGTGGATGCCATCCGCTACTTCTTCCTGCGCGAGGTGTCGTTCGGCCAGGACGGCTCCTACAGCCACGAGGCCATCGTCGCGCGGATGAATGCCGATCTCGCCAACGATCTCGGCAACCTCGCCCAGCGCTCGCTGTCCATGGTGGCGAAGAATCTGGACGGCGTGGTGCCGGCCCCGGGTCCGCTCTCGGCCGAGGACGAGGCCATGCTCGCATTGGCCGACGGCATGCTGGAGAAGTCCCGCGAGGCCATGGCGACCCAGGCCATCCACCAGTATCTGAACGCGGTGTGGGCGGTGGTGGCCGAGGCCAACCGCTACTTCGCCGCCCAGGCGCCCTGGTCGCTGCGCAAGACCGATCCGGACCGCATGGCCACCGTCTTGTGGGTGACCGCCGAGGTGGTGCGGCAGGTGGCGATCCTCGCCCAGCCAGTGATGCCGCAGAGCGCGGCCAAGCTGCTCGACCTCGTGGGCGCGGGCGCCGACGAGCGCGGCTTCGACCGGCTCGGCCCGGCCGGCCGGCTGCCCGGCGGGCTCACGCTGCCGGCGCCGGTGGGCGTGTTCCCGCGCTACGTGGAGCCGGATGCGGCCAAGTAGGCGATGACACGTAAGCGATGACACGTCGGCAACGGGTTCGTTGCCTCGCCGCGGAATCCTCTCCCGCGTGCGGGGGAGGGCAGGGCGGGGGAACCCGGTCCGTTTCCGGGGCGGGTGAGGAAGGGGGCGCAGTCCTGGTCCCACGCCGCCCCACGCCCGCAAGGGCCCGAGATTTGCCGTGCCGGCCGCGAGCGGCTATGTGGAAACCGGGCAGCGGGGCGGCCGGAGAGTCCGGGAAGGGACGCCGAAGGAGCGGTTCAGGAGTGGCGGGATGAGCATTGCCTATCGTCCGGACCTCGATGGCCTGCGCGCCATCGCGGTGGTGGTCGCGTTGTTGTTTCACGCCAACATCCCGGGCTTTGCCGGCGGCTATATCGGCGTCGATATCTTCTTCGTCATTTCAGGCTACCTGATTACCTCTATCCTGTATCGGGATATCTCCGACGGCACCTTTTCGCTGATCGACTTCTACGACCGGCGCATCCGGCGCATCTTCCCGGCGCTGTTCGTGATGCTGCCCATCGTCACGGTGCTGGCCGCCTTCTTCCTGACGCCGCGGCAGATGACGGAGTTCGCCCAGTCGCTGATCCCGTCGGCGCTGTTCTACGCCAACATCCATTTCTACAACCTGCTCAACTATTTCGGCCCGCAGGCGCACGATACCGCGCTGCTGCATTTGTGGTCGCTGGCGGTGGAGGAGCAGTATTACATCTTCTTCCCGCTGCTGTTTTTCGCCTGCCTGAAGATCCAGGGGCGGATGCTGTCCATCGTCGCGTTCGTGGTCATCGCGGTGGCGTCCTTCATCTGGACCCAGTCGGTGGTGCGCAACGATCCCATGGGCGCCTTCTTCCTGCTCCAGGGCCGCGCCTGGGAGCTGCTGGTGGGGGCGGTGCTGGCGCTGGTGAAGATGCCGCGCCTCTCGCCCCGCGCCGCCACGATCATCGGCACGGTGGGGCTTGCCGCCATCGTCATCCCGGTCTTCACCTACGACCGGCACACCATCTTCCCCGGCCTTGCGGCGATGCCCATCGTGTTCGGCACGGCGGCGGTGACCTATGCCGGAACCCAGGTGCCCAATGCCTTCGCCAACCGCATCCTGGCGGTGCCGGGCATGGTGTATGTGGGGCGCATCTCCTATGCGCTCTATCTGTGGCACTGGCCGCTTCTGGTGTTCGGCGCGCTCTACAAGGGGCGTCCGCTCACCTACCTGCAGGGCAGCGGGCTGCTCATCGTCGCCTTCATTCTCGCCGCTCTGTCGCTGAAATACGTGGAGACGCCCCTGCGCCACGGCGGCGCGATGGGCGGGGTGCGGCGCTCGCGCTTCATCGTCGGCGGCGCGGCCATCGCGGCCACGTTGCTGGTGGGCTTCGGCATCGAGCGGATCGGCCGCGGGGTGTGGCCCATCAGCCCGCGCGGCGCGGCGGCCGAGATGGCGGCCTCCGATCGCAGCCCGTTCCAGCTCGCCTGCAACAATCCTCCGCACCAGTGGACCAACCCGCTGTTCAAGGCCATCCACGGCTGCGCGGTGGGGCCCAAGGCGGCCAGCGACAGCTATGACGTGCTGATCTGGGGCGATTCCCATGCCGGCGCCTCCTTCCTCGGCCTTGCCCAGGCGGTGAAGGACCTCGGCATGACGGCGCGGCTGCAGACCATGTCCGGATGCCCGCCGCTGATCGGCGGCATCGCCAATTCCGGCATGTTCGACGGCGTGCCCTGCGCCGAGTTCAACGCCGCGGTGCTGGACGAGATCGCCAAGGTGAAGCCGCGCCTCGTCATCATGGTGGGGCGCTGGTCCATGTGGACCACCCGGGCCGGCGGCGACTTCGTCCTCACCACCACCGAGCTGCCCGGCGGCGATGTGGAATCCCAGGACAACAGCCGGCGGATCTTCGCCCACATGCTGGATCGCACCCTCAAGAAGCTGGATGCGCTGGGGCCGCGGGTGCTGCTGATGGGCCAGGTGCCGGAATATGCCGGGGCGCCCGCCAAGTGCGTGGTGCGGCAGGAATTCTACCACGAGAAGGGCAAGGACTGCCTGCAACTGGGGGTCAAGCAGGCCATGGCGGTCATCGGCGAGGGCAATCGCATGATCGACCACGCGGCAGCCCCCTACCAGCAGATGCAGACCTACCTGCTCTCCGGCATCTTCTGCCAGGGCGACGTCTGCCGGGCCGGCGACGGCGAGCGCTACTTCTACTCCGACCACAACCACCTCTCCGCCACCGGTTCCCGGATGCTGCGGGAGGACCAGGGGTTGAAGGCGCTCCTGGCCAGCGTGCTCGACGGCAAGCCGCGCAATGCGGACCTCGGCGCCCAGTAGCGCCCGATCCGTTCATATGGAGTCGCGGCGCGGGTCCATATGAGCGGTCAGCTGCCCTCTGAAGCGTTGATTTAAGCCGGGGCAGGGCACCTGCGCCGGCCGGCTCGCGCGCGCCGCTGGACCGGCACCGCAACCGGGCGGCGGCCGCCGCCTGCCTCCATGAACGGGGGCGCAATTGCCTCCGCACATGCAGCGTTTGAGGCGCTCCCGGCGCAGATCAAGGCGGCGGCCTCTTGATGTAGGATAGAATTGCTCGCATGAGGGAAGGCCGCGGGCGCGCCGTCGTCCCGGCGTTTTCGGAAGTCACGACCATGTCCACGCTCGATTTGACCCACACCCCGCCCGCCGCCACCGGCGCGCCGGCCTCGCAGCCTCTCGCCGCCGCCCCGGCGCGGGAGCGGATCTACCTGTTCGACACCACGCTGCGGGACGGGGCCCAGACCAACGGGGTGGACTTCACCGTCGCCGACAAGATCAAGGTGATGGGCCTGCTCGACCGGCTGGGCGTGGACTATATCGAGGCCGGCTATCCCGGCGCCAACCCCACCGATACCCAGCTCTTCCGCGAGCGGCACCCCACCCGCGGCCGCGTGACCGCCTTCGGCATGACCAAGCGGCCCGGCCGCTCGGCGGCCAACGATCCGGGCATCGCCGCGCTGCTCCAGGCGGAGGCGGACGCCATCTGCTTCGTCGCCAAGGCCTCGGCCTACCAGGTGCGGGTGGCGCTGGAGACCACCCGCGAGGAGAATCTCGCCTCCATCCGCGAAAGCGTCGCCGCGGCCATCGCCGCCGGCCGCGAGGCGCTGGTGGACTGCGAGCACTTTTTCGACGGCTACAAGGAGGATCCCGCGTTCGCCCTCGCCTGCGCCCGCACCGCCTATGAGGCCGGCGCGCGCTGGGTGGTGCTGTGCGACACCAATGGCGGGACTCTGCCCGACGAGGTGGACGCCATCGTGCGCGAGGTGGTGAAGGTGGTGCCAGGCGACCATCTCGGCATCCACCCCCACAACGACACCGATCAGGCTGTGGCGAATTCTCTGGCCGCGGTGCGCGCCGGGGTGCGGCAGATCCAGGGCACCCTGAACGGGCTCGGCGAGCGCTGCGGCAACGCCAACCTGTGCTCCATCATCCCGACCCTGCTGCTGAAGCCGGCCTTCACCGAGCGCTTCGACCTCGGCATCACCCCCGCGGCCCTGTCGGAGATCGCCCAGATCTCGCGGGCGCTCGACGAGATGCTGAACCGCGCCCCCGACCGGCATGCCCCTTACGTAGGCGAAAGCGCGTTCGCCACCAAGGCGGGCATCCACGCCTCGGCGATCCTCAAGGACCCCGCCACCTACGAGCACGTCCCGCCGGAAAAGGTGGGCAACCGGCGCAAGGTGCTGGTCTCCGACCAGGCCGGCAAGTCCAACGTGTTGTCCGAGCTGGAGCGGCTGGGGGTGGCGGCCGACAAGGCCGATCCGCGCATCATCCACCTGCTGGACGAGGTGAAGACCCGCGAGGCGCTCGGCTATGCCTATGAGGGCGCGGATGCCTCCTTCGCCCTTTTGGCGCGGCGGATCCTCGGCTCGGTGCCGGATTTCTTCACGGTGGAGCGCTTCAGCGTCAATGTGGAGCGCCGCTACAACGCCCGCGGCGAGCTTGCCACCGTGGCCGAGGCCATCGTGAAGGTGAAGGTGGGCGACGACGTCCTGATCTCCGCCGCCGAGGGCAACGGGCCGGTGAACGCCCTCGACGTGGCGTTGCGCAAGGATCTCGGCAGGTACCAGCCCTTCATTGAGGGGCTGCGCCTCACCGATTACCGGGTGCGGGTGCTGAACGGCGGCACCGAGGCGGTGACCCGGGTGCTGATCGAGTGCGCCGACGAGACCGGGGCGCGCTGGACCACGGTGGGGGTATCGCCCAACATCATCGACGCCTCGTTCGAGGCGCTGCAGGATTCCATCGTCTGGAAGCTGGTGCAGGTGGGCGCCACCGCCTGATCGGGGCGGACCGGACCCGCCGGACCCGGGGCTATTCCGCCCCGGCGGTCTGGTTGCCATGCAGGCGCTGGTAGACGCCGCCCGCCTGCACGAGCTCGCGGTGCGAGCCTTCCTCCGCTATCCCCTCCGGGGTCACCACCACGATGCGGTCGGCATTGCGGATGGTGGCCAGCCGGTGGGCGATGACCAGCGTGGTGCGCCCGCGCGAGAGCGCCGCCAGCGCCGCCTGGATCTCCCGCTCGGTCTCGGTGTCGAGGGCCGAGGTGGCCTCGTCCAGGATGAGGATGGGCGGGTTCTTCAGGAATAGCCGGGCGATGGCGATGCGCTGCTTCTGGCCGCCGGAGAGCTTCACCCCCCGCTCGCCCACCACCGTATCGAGGCCGGCGGGCAGCGCTGCGATGAGGTCGTCGAGCCGGGCCCGGCTCGCCACGGCCATGATGTCCGCATCGCTGGCGTCGAGGCGGCCGTAGGCGATGTTGTCGCGCAGGGTGCCGGCGAACAGGAACACGTCCTGCTGGACGATGCCGATATGGCGGCGCAGCGAGGCGAGGGTGAGGTCGCGCAGGTCGGTGCCGTCGATGGTGATGCGGCCGGCGGTCGGCTCGTAGAAGCGCGGCAGCAGGGCGCACAAGGGGGTCTTGCCCGCCCCCGAGGGGCCGACGAAGGCCACCGTCTCGCCGGCGCGGATGGTGAGGTCGATGCCGTTCAGCACCGGGCTGCCGGCGGTGTAGCCGAAGCTCACCCCCTGGTAGCGGATGGCGTCGCTGAAGCCGGCCAGCTCCCGGGCGCCGGGGCGATCGGTGATGTCGGGCTTGGTGGCCATGAGATCGAGGTAGTGGCGGAAGCCGGCCACGCCCTTGGGGGAGACCCCGATGACCGCCATGATCTTCTCCACCGGGCGGAAGAACACCCCCACCAGCAGCAGGAAGCTGACGAAGCCGCCATTGGTGAGCTCGCCGCGGATCACGAACCAGGTGCCGACGATCATCACCACCAGCTGGGTGAGCCGCATGCCCAGATAGCCCACCGACATGTTGGCGGCCATGAGCTTGTAGGCGGCGAGCTTGGTGGAGCGGTAGCCCTGGTTGGCACGGGCGAAGAGGGCGCGCTCATGGTCCTCGTTGCCGAAGGCCTGCACCACCCGCATACCGCCGACATTCTCCTCGATCCGGGCGTTGAACTCGCCGACGCGGCCGAAGAGGGTGCGGAAGTTCTGCGTCATCTTCTTCCCGTAAATCCCTGATGCAACAGCGACAATCGGCACGATTAAAGCGGTGATCAAGGCTAGGCTCACGTTCACGCTCAACATGAGCGCGAAGGCGCCGATGAAGGTCATCACGGCGATGAACAGGTCTTCCGGCCCGTGATGCGCCACCTCGCCGACCTCCTCCAGGTCCTTGGTGATGCGGCCGACGAGGTGCCCGGTCTTCTGGTTGTCGTAGAAGGAGAAGGAGAGCTTCTGCAGGTGGTCGAACGCGCGCCGGCGCATCTCGGTCTCGATGTTGATCCCGAGCACGTGCCCCCAATAGGTGACGATGGCCATCAGCCCGGTATTGGCGAGGTAGAGCAGCAGCAGCCCGGCGGCCGCCAGGGCGATGAGCTGGAAGTCCTGCCGTGGCAGCAGCTCGTCGAGGAACGCCTTCACCGCCATCGGAAAGCCGAGCTCCAGGAGCCCGGACACGACGGCGCAGGAAAAATCGAGGAAGAACAGCCCCTTGTAGGGGCGGTAATAAGCAAAGAACTGCCTGAGCATGATGCAGGGTCCATGGCGCGGCCGAAAGCGCGCGCCTGTTCCAGAATGGAGAGCGACCTCTGCCGGAAAATAAGGAAAATTGATGGAAACGAGGATCGTATCAATTCTTCTTGCAAGCAACCCCTGTTGATGCGGGGTGCGACGGTCGGCCGCCTCAGGCGATCCGGCGGGGCAGGCGGCCGGCCATCCGCAGGCCGTCGCGCATGTTCAGCCCCATGAGCGAGATGTTGACCAGCCCGGCGGCAAGCTCGATCGTCTGCACCGCGACGAAGCCCGTGCCGAAGGCATGGATGCGGGCCGCGGAGGCCAGGAACAGGGCGGCCGGGATGAGGACGAAGATACCGTTCAGCGCGATCACCCGCATCCGCCGTCCCTTGGCCGCGACGAGGCCGCCGCGGCGGCCCCGGGCTTGCGCGAACCCGCTGCCGCCGGCAGCCATCATCAGCGGCACCAGGAGCAGGAAGCCCCACGGGATCGCCGTCTTGACCGCGACGATGGCCTCCACCGAACCCGACGCCTCGCTGGCGAGGGTGGCAAGCCAGAAGGTGGCGATGACCAGAAGGGCGCCGGCGCCGGCGATGGGGTGGAGCGCTTTCACAGCGTGCCTCATATCGACATTATGATGTCAAATTGGTTATATCATTTCAAATGACCGAGCAAGTCCCTCCCCAGACGCGCGGCGCGGCGCTGAGCGCGCTCAGCCTCGATGTGTTCCGCCTGAACAGTCGGCTGCTGATCGCCGGCGACCGGCTGGTGGCGGGGCTTGGGCTCACCAGCGCCCGCTGGCAGATCCTCGGCGCCATCGCCGAGGCCGACCGGCCGCAGCCGGTGGCGTGGCTGGCGCGCGATATCGGCGGCGCCCGCCAGAACGTGCAGCGGATCGTCAACGACCTGAGCCGGGATGGCCTTGTCGCCTTCGCCCCGAATCCGCATCACCGGCGCGCCCAGCTCGTGGTGCTGACCGCGCAGGGGCGGACGGCCTACGAGGCGGCGCTCGGCCTCTGGGCGCCGATGGCGGAAGGGCTGGCGGCCGGCCTGTCGTTGGCGGAGATCGAGGCGGCGCGGCGGGTGCTGCTGGCGGTGTGGCAGAACCTCGCCGCCACCGATGGCGAGGCCGGCGACGCCGCGCCTCCGCCGGAATAGGGCGCAGCCCATCGCCGGCCGCCGGGTGCACGGGGCCGGCTCGCCGCTCGCGCTGAATCAACGCGGCGCTTCGATGCGGAGCGGCAGATGCGGGCGCCGGGCGGGAGCGCGCCGGCGCAGGGGACGTGCCGGCTTTTCCCTTGTCCGTGACGCAGTCAGCGGTCTTTGCCCGGCCTGCGAGGCTGCCCAGCGCCCAGCGTTCGCCGATGCTGCAAGGCGTTCGGCAACTCCGCCGGTTCCATCATCCCGGTCTTCCCGCGCGCGGCTTCGGACGGGCATCCCCGCGTTGGCGCCTGAAGCCCACGGTCAGCGGGCCCTGCGCCGCGCTTGAGCGGCGCGCGGGCATCGGTGCGCGACCGAGGCAAACCGCTGCGACCTCCCGGCCCGAGCCGCCCGGCTTGGGCGGTTCAGGCCATGAAGATCAGTTGGTCGCGGGGCGGGCGGCGGGTGTCCGGGAGCGCCGGGCGGCGCGGGGCGCGCTGCCGTTGGCGCCGTTGGCGGCGATCCCGTTTCCGGCAGCATCCGCGTCCGCGCTTTGGGCCGCTAAGGCGCCGTTCGCCACCGCCTTCGTGACGGCGGAACCGTCGGTCGGCTTCGCCGCGCGGCGGGCCTTGGCCTCGGCCGCCGGCTTGGCGGCAGGCTTCGTCCCCGCCGCCCTGGTCCGGCGGGCGGGGGAGCGTTTGCCGTCCTCGGGCGGTGATGGCGGGGCAGCGGCGAGCGGCGCGGCGATCCCGTTCGCCGGCTTCGCCTTGGCATCGCGCGCCGGCAGCGGAAGCGCGGCGACGGGCCCTGTCCGCTTCGCCGCGGTGCCGATGGCCTTGCGGCGGCGCTCGGCGCCCTCCGCGATGGCCTGCCCCGCCAGCAGCGAGCGGATGAGCACCGCGATGGTGGTGCCGTTGTGCAGCATCGCCGTGGTGATGGGCGGCAGATAGCCGAGTACCGCCGCCACCAGGATCAGCGAGTTCGCCCCCACTGCGACCCCGAAATTGGAGTTGATGAGCTGCATAGTCCGCTGGGAGATCTCCACGATGGTGGCGAGCTGGTCCAGCCGGTCGTCGGTGAGGATGATGTCGGAGGTGGCGCGGGCGATGTCGGCGGCCCGCGGCATGGCGATGCCCACATGGGCGGTCATCAGCGCCGGACCGTCATTGACGCCGTCGCCGACGAACGCCACCCGCGCCCCGTCCGCCTTCAGCTCGGCGATGATGCGGGCCTTGTCCTCCGGCTGCTGCTCGTAGAACACCGCATCCATGCCGAGGCTGGAGCCGAAGGCCAGGGCCTTCTCCTTCTGGTCGCCGGTGATCATGACGAGGCGCTTCACCCCCAGCGCCCTGAGCCGGGCGAGGGTGGCGGGGCTCTCCTCGCGCAGCCGGTCGCGCAGGGCGATCATGGCGAGCGGCTTGTCGTTCCTCGCCACATAGAGCAGCGACTTGCCCTCGGCCAGGAAGTCCGCCACCAGCGCCCGCTGCCGGGCGAACGACACCTTCTCGTCGTCCTCCAGGAAGTGGCGGCTGCCGAAGCGGATGAGGTCGCCCTTCACCACCGCCTCCACCCCGTGGCCGACGATGAAGTTCACCTCCTCGTGCGGCACGTGGGCGAGCCGGCGCAGCTTGGCGAGCTGCACCACCGCGCGGGCGATGGGATGGCTGGTGTGCTCGCCCAGAGAGGCGACGATGGCCACCGCCAGCTCCTCGTCCACATCGTCCACCAGCGGTACGATGTCGGTGACCTGAAGCGTGTTGTGGGTGAGGGTGCCGGTCTTGTCGAACACCACCGTGTCGACCCCGGCCAGGGCCTCGATGGCCTGGCCGCTCTTCACCAGGCAGCCGGCGCGGGCGGCGCGGTACATGGCGGTCTTGAGGGCGATGGGCGTGCCCAGCTTCACGGTGCAGGAATAGTCGACCTGGAACACCGATTCCATCCGCCGCCAGTCGCGGGTCAGGGCGAAGACGGCGGCGGCCGAGCCCAGCGTGATGCCCACCCGCCGGTCGGCGAGGGCATCGGACACCGACTGGATCTCCGCCGGCCTCTCCAGCGCATCCTGGATGTAGCGGGTGATGCGGCCGGTGGTGGTGCTCTGGCCCACCCGCTCGGCCCGGATGACGAGCCGCCCGTCGGTGACGATGCTGCCGGCCAGCACCGGGTCGCCGGGACTGCGGGGCAGGGGCAGGCTCTCGCCGGTGACGGCGGACTGGTCCACATAGGCGTCGCCGGTGGCGATGGTGCCGTCCACCGGAATGGTCTCGCCGATCCCGACCACCACCCGCTCGCCGCCCTTCAGGCTGGCGAAGGGCACCCGCGCCTGGCCCTCGGCGGTCTCGATCCAGACGTCGTCGGGGGCGCGGTGCAGCAGCGAGCGCAGCAGCTCGTCGGAGCGCTCGATGGTGGTGGATTCGATATAGGCCGCCAGCTCCACCAGGAAGCGGGTGAAGTTGGCGGTGGTGAACTCGCCGCGGGCCGCCGGCAGGCCGGCGGCGATGGCGTCCAGCACCTCCACCTTCAGCCGGTGGGTCGCCCCGGCGACGACGCCGCGAACGATGGTGGGGGCGACGTTGGCATAAGTGAGGAGGGCGGCGGCGGGGCGCGGCAGCAGGCGGGCGGCCATCAGCAGCGCCCCGGACATGGCGAGCCGGGACCCGTCCGTGCCCTGCCCCTGCACCATGGGCAGCACATTGGCCGGCGGGTTGGCCGCCACGGCGAGGATCCGCGTGCGGACGGCGGCGGCGCCGTCATAGTCCACGACGAGGGCGCGGCAGGCGGAATTGATCCGCACCGCCTTCACCCCCTGCACGTCACGCGCCGCCGCTCCGGCCCGGGCCAGGGTGGCGGGGTCCCCCGCAAGGCGCAGGCGCAGGCGGCGGGGCAGCTCGTGAACGATCCTCACCATGGCGCGGCGGCCTCACTTGTCCTGGGCTTCGGTGGTCTCTGGCGCGGTCGCGGCGGCTTCCGCCACCACCTCGGCCTCGGCGTCGTGGAGGCGCTCCTTGAGCTCTTCCACCGAGTTCTGCAGTACCGCCCAGATCTGCACCGCGGTGCGCATGATGGTGCGCTGGGCGCTCTCGTTGGTCAGGAGATAGGCGGCACCGGCGCCCACCAGCAGGCCCTTCACCAGGGAATCGGCGGACGGGTGGCGGTGGGTGTTGGCGCCGGGGCCCGGCTGGGCGCCGGGGGCCGCCTGCGGCCCGAAGCCGGGACCGAAGCCGGGGCCGAAGGGCGGCGGGAAGGGCGGGGGAAACGGCGGCGGCACGTTCGGCTGGCCCGGCGCGCCCTGGCCGGTGGCACTCGCGCCATAGCCGCCCGGCGCGGCGGCGGCATCGACGCCCGCACCCTGCGGCGCGGCGCCGTAGCCATAGAAATGATAGTGGTAGTGGATGCCTTGATCGGCGGCCTTGGACTCGCCCATGGGATGCTCCTGAAAGGCTTGAGGCGCTGGCGCCCCGAAGGAATGACGCCGCAGCGGCGGCTGAATGATCTGGCTGGCCTGGACCCGGATGGGTCGGACCTACGCGGGGTGGATCCGGGTTGCGCGGGATCTCGCGGACTTTGGCGACGCGGAACTGGCGGTGCGTATTCGGCCGGTGGGTGCCGGTGCCGCGACCTGGGGCCGCCGCGCCGGCTTCGGCCCGCCGTCTCGCGGCCGGCGCCGTGGGATCGTGCCGCCCGGCGACCTAGCCCTTGGGCTCCTCGCGGGCCTTGCCGAACACATTCGACACCGCGGCGCGCACGTCCGGGCGGTTCATGAACATCACCACCCCGGCGCCGATAGCCGCGCCGACCCAGAAGTTAGAGCCGCTGGCCCGGGCGATGCGGGTGAAGTTGCTGATGCTCAAGCCGTCCTTGAGCACGCCTTCAAGCACGTCGAGGGCGTCGATGCGGCCGGTGCCCTGGCCCGGCCCGGGTCCCTGCGGTCCGTAGCCCTGGGGGCCATAACCCTGAGGCCCGTATCCCTGGGCGCCCGGCCCGTAGCCGTAACCGCCACCCGGGGCGCCGGCGCCCTGGCCGTACGCTTGGCCATATCCCTGGCCATACGGGCCGCCCGCCCCGGGGTTGGCAGAGCCGGCGCCATAGCCGGTGCCGGCGCCCTGGGGACCCCAATTCGTGTTCTTGCTGCTCATCAGTCTTCCCCGAGTGAAGCGGGCCGCGAAAGGCACCAGGTGATCCCAAAGGACCGCCGGCGCCGGCCACGCATCGGACCATGCCCCGGCGCTCCGCCGGCGGCGTGCGAACCACACCTTCCGTCCGCCGCCACGCCGGCTTCGGCCAGCGCGGCGATCCGGACGGTTTCACCGCCCCTTCCGGCACTCCTGCCACGCGCCCGATCCGCCAGATGGAGGCTGAGCGGAGCCGAACCGTGCCAGTCAAGCCGCGTGGGCGGACAGGATTTCCTCGATCTCCGCCAGATCGCCCTCGAGCAGTCGCGGCCAGACCGACGGAGCGATGATATGTGAGTCATATTCTACGACAACCGAAAGCGCGGCCTTATTGATCCGTGTCAGCTTGATGCCGCGGATGCGGTCGAACAATTGCGTGAACGGCGCCGGATCCACCTTCGGCAGCCTGGAGACGGCTTCCAGTCCCAGCTTCAGCCGGATCCGGCCCGGCACGTGATGGGCGATGGTGACATAGCGCCGCAGATGGAGGAACGGCCCCAGATCGGGGTGACCAGCGTCATGCGCCATCGTCGGCAACCCACTCGTAGACATCCGGCACGATGGCCGCCGCCGGGCAGCTGCATCCGCCGAAGGCGCCCTTGCCGCAGGAGCCGCAGGCGCTGGGGATGAAGCGCACCCTCTGCTTGGCGCGCCACATCTCCAGGAGGTTGCGGGCAGCCTCGGGCGTGGTCTCCAGTCGCATGGCGAGATCCTCCACCGTCGCGCGGTGATGATCTTCCATATAGTGCTTCACCGCCGAAAGCGTAGCCATGAGGCCATCCTCAGCGCGTGGCGGGGAAGAGCGGGGCGCCCGGCGCCGGCCGCCGCGCCGCCGCCGCCCGGCCCACCCGGTGCAGGGCGACCATGGCCGCGACCAGAACCGCGAGGCAGAAGGCGATCCAGAAGGTCGCCGTCGCCGGGTTCCGCTCGAACCGGGCGGCCTGGTAGAACACCGTGGCGGCGCACCAGCCGAGCCCGGTGGTCCAGCCGGCGGCGAAAACCGCCCAGCGCCAGCCGATCTCCTGGTAGATGGCGCCCATGGCCGCGACGCACGGCATGTAGAGCAGCACCATCAGCAGGTAGGCGAAGGCGCCGACCTGGCCGTCGAAGCGGGCCGACATGGCGCCGAACGCGCTGGTGGAGACCTTCAGCTCCTCGGCCGCGGCGGCCTGGTCGCCCGAGGTGGCGGCCACCCGGAGCTTGAGCGGATCGGTGAGGTTCTCCACCGCCTCCTTCAGGTTGGCCGGGATGGTGGCGAGGGCGGCGACGAGCTTGTCGGAGATGCTCAGCACCTCTTCCGCCTCCTCCTTGGCGGCGGGGGTCGCCTGCGGATTGTCGGCGGTCGCGGCGGCCCTGGCGGCGGCATCGGCCTCGCCGAGCTGGGCATAGAGCGCGTTGAGGGTGCCGATCACCGCCTCCTTGGCCAGGATGCCGGTGAACACGCCCACCGCCGCCGGCCAGTTGTCGTCGCGCATCCCCATCGGGTGGAAAACCGGGGTGATGGTCTGGCCGATGGCCGAGAGCACCGACTTGTCGCTGTCCTCGTTGCCGAACGAGCCGTCGGTGCCGATGGCGTTGAGGAACGACAACACGATCACGATCGGCACGATGGCCCGGCTGCAGCGCAGCACGAAGGCCTTCAGCCGGTCCCAGGCGCGCAGCAGAACGGTGCGGCCGGTGGGGATGTGATAGGGTGGCAGCTCCATGATGAAGGGCGAGACATCGCCCTTGAGCACTGTGTTCTTCAGCAGAAAGCCGGTGCCCACCGCCGCCGCGATGCCGATCACGTAGAGCAGGAAGACCAGGTTCTGCCCGCTCTCCGGGAAGAAGGCGGCGGCGAATAGGGCATAGACCGGCAGCCGCGCCCCGCAGGACATGAACGGCGCCATCATGATGGTGAGGATGCGGTCGTGCCGCGATTCCAGGGTCCGCGTCGCCATGATTGCCGGCACGTTGCAGCCGAAGCCGACGATGAGCGGCACGAACGACTTGCCCGGCAACCCGATGGCCCGCATCGCCCGGTCCATGACGAAGGCGGCCCGGGCCATGTAGCCGGAATCCTCCAGGAAGGAGAGGAAGAGGTAGAGGAAGGCGATGATCGGCACGAAGGTGGCGACCGTCTGGATGCCGCCGCCCACCCCCTGGGCCAGCAGCACCACCAGCCATTGCGGCAGGCCGACCGAGCTCAGCAGCCGGGTGCCCCCGTCCACCAGCACCGCCCCGAACGACTGGTCGAAGAAGTCGATGAACGCCCCACCGATATTGATGGTGAAGACGAACATCAGATACATCATGAGCAGGAAGATCGGGATGCCGAGATAGCGGTTCAGCACCACCCGGTCGATGTGGTCCGAGAAGGTGCGCGAGGCATCCCGCGGCCGGGTTAGCACCTTCTGCACCAGGTCGGTGATGAAGGTGAAGCGGGCATCGGCGATGACGATGTCGGTGTCCTCGCCGGCCTCTGCCTGCACCTTCTCCCGCGCCGCGATCACCTCGACTTCCAGCGCGCTCTGGGTCTCGCCGGTGGTCAGCGCGTCGCCCTCGATGAGCTTCAGCGCCCGCCAGCGCGGCTCCTTGATCCCGGCGGCGGCGAGCTTGTCGGCGATCTCGGCCCGCGCCTGCTCGATCACCGGGCCGTAGTGGGGCTCGGCGGCGGGCGGACGGGGGGCCTCGGCGAGGGCGGCGATCTGCGCCTTCAGCGCCGCCACCCCGGTGCCGCGCGCCGCCACCAGCTCCATCGCCGGACAGCCCAGGCCCGCACTGAGGGTCTTGAGGTCGAGGGCGAGGCCGCGGCGCTCGGCGATGTCCATCATGTTGACCGCCACCAGCATCGGCACCCGCATCTCGAGCAGCTGGGTGGTGAGGTAGAGGTTCCGCTCCAGGTTGGAGGCGTCGATGATGTTGACCACGAGGCTCGCCGCGCCGGACAGCACGAAGTCGCGCGCCACCCGCTCGTCCTCGGAGCTCTGCACGCTGGCGCCGATGGAATAGACCCCCGGCAGGTCCACCACCTCGTAGGTGCGGCCCTCGTGGGTGTAGGTGCCGAACTTCTTCTCCACCGTCACGCCCGGCCAGTTGCCCACCTCCTGGCGGGCGCCGGTGAGGGCGTTGAACAGGGTGCTCTTGCCGCAGTTCGGATTGCCGACCACGCCGATGACGACACGGCTGTTGCTCTTGTTGCCTTCGGCGGCCATCACAGCTTCTCCACGGCGATCATGTCGGCTTCCGCCCGGCGCAGGCTCATGGCGAAGCCGCGCACCCGGATCTCCACCGGGTCGCCCAGGGGGGCGACGCGGGTGATCTCGAAGGTCACGCCCGGCGTCAGCCCCATGGACATCAGCTTCTGGCGGTAATCGAGATTGCCCCTGCCGAGCCCGACGATGCGGGCCTTGTCGCCCGGCACCAGGGCGGAGATGGTCATCGGCGGCATGGTCGGCTCCAGCGAGATCACGACGATGCGGCGGGCGGTGTCGGGATCGACCACCAGACGGCCGTCCTCGTTCACCGCCACCAGCACCCCGGTTTCGGGGCTGTGCTGGACCACCTCGATGCGGGCGCCGAGGTGAAGGCCGAGGTCGCTGAGCCGCTTTTCTTCCGCGCTGCCGCCCTCCAGGGCAAGCACGCGCACGGCTCCGCCGGTCACGTCAAAAAGCTTGAGATGCGCCATTTTGGTCTGCGTTCCGTATCGAATCCTTGAGGCGGTTGCGGATATTGAGGCACGCAGCCGCAATACTAGCCTTGATTCAAATCACGCCAAGCAGCCGGGCCGGCGAACCGGAGTCGCAGGGTCTTCTTTTGAGCGATTTCAAATCAAATACTGTGGATGAATCCCAAGTTGAGAATCGTTTGCATTACAAGGGCTTGCCGCTGCGGCGCGACCCATCGCCCCGCCTGCGCGGATTTGCTCCTCCGGATGGGGAGGGATTGCGTCTAAGGCAGGGAAATCGTTTGCATTCAATCGCGTACACCCCGGAGCCGGCCCGGTGGGCGGCGCGGGTCGGGGCGGCTCTGCGCGGGGTTGGCCGCAGGATTGCGGCGCACGCATGGGTCCACGTCGCCGGCGCGGCGGCAGGGGCGCGCATCCGGTGGGCACGCGCCGCCCGGCGGTGCTCTCAGTTCGGAATCCCGTTGATGATGAAGAGCGTGCTCAGGAACTGGTCCGGCGGGAAGGTGCCGAACGAGCGGGCATAGATCTCGCGGATCCGCTCGGTGCGATAAAGGTCGGCGAGGGTGGTGTCGACCAGCAGGCGGAAGGCCTGGTCGCCCCGCGGCAGGCCCAGCGCATAGGTCTCGAAGGTGAAGTACTGGTCGGTCAGCGCGAGACGCTTGGTATAGCCGCCATTGGCGATGAGATAGCTGAGGATGCCGCGGTCGCCGAAATAGGCATCGAGCCGGCCGTCCATCAGCATCCGCAGGCCCTCCGGGTGGTCGTTCACCGCCACCACGTTGGCATTGATGCGCATCTGGCCGATGGTGCTGCGCAGGGTCTCCTCGGTGGTGGTGCTCTTCAGCACGCCCACCTTGCGCCCGGCCAGATCCTCGATGCCCTTCACCGGCTTGCCGGCGGTCACCACGCTGGCGCCGTCGATGAAGGTGGGCAGGGAGAAGTCCATCATCGCGCGGCGCGACATGGTCATGGAGGTCGGCTCGCACAGGATGTCGATGCGGCCGTCGCGCACCGCCTCGAAGCGATCCTCGGCGGTGACCTTCACGTACTCATAATTCAGCTTCGGCAGGTTCAGCGTGCGCTTGAGGCTCGCCCCGACCTCGCGGCAGAGATCGACGATGTAGCCCGAGGGCTGCCCGTTGCTCGAGGCATAGGAGTAGGGCGGAGCGAATTGGCGGTAGCCGATGCGCAGGGTCTGGGTCTCCTTGACCCGGTCGAGGGTCTGGGCCCCGGCCTGCGCCGTGCCCAGCAGCATAAAGGACAGCAGGGCGATGCCCACCCCGCGCCGCGGCGCCGCGCGGGCGGCCAGCCAGCCGAGTGCGCGGTGCCAGAGGTGATGCCAGGAGGCGTTCGCCGGGGTCTGCTCCCGTTTTCCGTGCCCGGACCCCAGCCATGTGAACGCCATGCCTTCCCCCTCGTCGTCCGCTCGCCGCGCGCACGGTTGCACGGCATGCTGCCATTGCGCCGCGGCCGTTGCAAAGCCGGACCGTGCTGCAGCCGCAGGTGGTGCGCGCCGTGGTCGCACGGCCTCCCGCGAAGTTATATTCACTGGTATATAATTCGACGGTTTCAGCGTGCTGCGTTTTCACACCGGAGATTTGCATGTCCTCATTGCTCACCCGCCGGCGGATGCTCGGCGGCCTGGCGTTGTCCGGATTCGGCGCGGCACTTGGCGCAGGCGCGGCCGAATGGCCGGTCGGCAGCGCGTTCGCCCGTCCGATGCAGGGGCTGGAGATCCTGCTGGCGCCCAACGCCTCCAGCATCGTGTTGCTGCGGCTGATGCAAGGCGAGGCGTTCGCCGCCGCCGCGCCGGGGGCGAGCGCGCGGATCTGGCGCGATACCGACGATCTGCGCGCCGCCATCATCTCCGGCCGCACCCGTCTCTTCACCACCCCCACCCATGTGCCGGCGAACCTCGCCAACCGCGGCCTGCCGCTGAAGCTCCTGGCCATCCTTTCCATGGGCCATCTCTCGGTGGTGACGGCGGACGAGGGCATCGCCACCCTGCACGATCTCGCCGGCAAGGAGGTGCTGGGCTTCTTCCGCAACGACATGCCGGATCTCGTCTTCCGCTCCATCGCCCGCGGCGCCGGGATGGATCCGGAGAAGGACATCCGGCTCACCTACGTGCAGACGCCCATGGAGGCGGCGCAGATGATGGCCTCCGGCCGTGCCGCCACCGCCGTGCTGTCCGAGCCGCCGGCCGCCATGGCCATCATGATGGCGGCGAAGGACGGGCGGAAGCTGCGCCGCGCCATCGACCTGCAGGCGGCATGGCGGGCCCAGCACAACGGCCTCGGCCTGCCCATGGCGGGCATCGCGGTGCATGAGAGCCTGATCGAGGAGAGCCCCGAGATCATGGCCGTGCTGCGCACGGGCCTCGCCCCGGCCCGCGACTGGGTCCTCCAGGACCGTCCCGCCGCGGCCGATCTGGCGCAGGCGAAGATGGAGATCCGGGCTCCGGCCTTCCTCGCCGCCCTCGATCACTTCAACGTGGTCGCCGAAAGCGCCCGCAGCCTGAAGCCGGGCCTCGTCGCGTTCTACGAGGCCATTCTCGCCCTCCAGCCCGAGGCCCTGGCCGGGCGGCTGCCGGCCGACGGGTTCTATCTCGATCTGTGAGCGCGCTTTTGGAAGCCGCCGCAATCGGAGCCAAGGGATTGCCGTGTGTCGCACTGGCGGCATGGCCAGGCGTGTCCCGGCCATCGACGCCGGGCGCGTTTCCCACGTTCGTCAAGCGCGTCCCGGCCCCGCCGCACGAATGCCCGGCACAGGGCCGGGCATGACGGCTTTCCGGCTGTGCCGAGATGCGAACCCGGCGCTCCAAAAGGATTGCAATACCGGTGGCGCCGCGAGCCTGGCATGACCGCGAATGGGATGATGGACCCCATGATGAACCGGACGACGAACCTGCCGGGTCCGGGTGATGGGGCGCCGCAAGACATCTCCATGGGCGGTCTCGCGGCCGGCGGCACCGCGCGCGGCGTGCCGGAGCACGGCGCTACCGGCTGCCCCGCCGCGACCCGGGCCGGCCGCCCGGCGGGAGATGCTCTGGGGCGTTGGCAGGGGGGCGCATGGGGCGCGCTCGGGCTCGTCCTCCTCCTCGGGCTGTGGCAGTGGGGGGCGCTGGCACTGGGGCCCTTCGTGCTGCCCACGGTGCCGCAGACCGTGGTGGCGATCATCGATCTGTTCGCCGCCGGGCAGGCGGTTCCCGAGCTGATGACCACCGCCGGCCACGCCGTCGGCGGCTTCCTCGCCGGTGCCGTCGCCGGCGTGCTGCTGGGGCTCGCGGGCGGGCTCGTGCTGCCGCTCGGGGCGATGACGACGCCGGTGCTGATCGCCATCCTCGGCACCCCGCCCATCGCCTGGGTGGTGCTGGCCCTGCTGTGGTTCGGCCCGGGCGGGGCGACCCCCACCTTCACGGTGGCGATCACCGCCGCACCCATCGTCTTCCTCGCCGCCCTGCAGGGCGTGCGCAGTCGCGATCCGCGCCTCGCCGAGATGGCCCGGATCTACCGGGCGCCGCCGCTGCAGCGGCTGACCGACCTCCTCCTGCCCGAGCTGGCGGACCATCTGGTGCCGGCCTTCGCCACCGCGCTGGCCTTCGCCTTCAAGGTGGCGGTGATGGCGGAGGTGCTCAGCGGCGCCTCCGGGGTGGGCGGCGGCATCGCCCGCGCCCGCGCCCATATCGATCTTGCCCAGACCATGGCCTGGATCGTGCTCGTGGTGCTGTTCCTGCTCGCCGCCGATGCAGTGCTGCTGGCCCCGCTGCGCCGCTGGCTCCGGGCGCGGGGAGGGTAGGGTGCTGCGGCTTGGCGACGTGCGCCTCGACTTCGCCGATGGGCCGGTGCTTGCCGGCATCGACCTTGCGGTGAGGCCAGGGGAACTGGTGGTGCTGCTCGGTCGCTCCGGCTGCGGCAAGACCACGCTGCTGCGCCTCGCGGCCGGGGTGCTGGCCCCCACCGGCGGGCAGGTGGAGAACGCCTTCCGCGATGCCGCCATGGTGTTCCAGGAGCCGCGCCTGCTGCCCTGGGCGGATGCGCGTGACAATGCCGCCTTCGGCTTCAAGGCCCGCGGCCTGCCCGCCGCCGCCCGGCGGGCGATGGCGGAGGAGATCCTGATTCGCCTGGGGTTCGGCCCGGGCGACCTTCACAAGCGCCCGCCCGCCCTCTCCGGCGGCATGCAGCAGCGGGTGGCGATCGCCCGGGCGCTGGCGCTGGCCCCCGACCTGGTGCTGATGGACGAGCCCTTCGCGGCTCTGGACGTCGGGCTCCGCGCCGAGCTGCAGCGAATCGTGCGGGCCGAGGTGGAGCGGGCCGGCATGGCAGCGCTGTTCGTCACCCACGACATCACCGAGGCGGTGCGCCTCGCCGACCGGATCGTGGTGCTCTCGCCCCGGCCGGCGCGGGTGGTGGCGCAGATCGAGCAGCGCCCTGCCACCGCTCCGGATGCGGTCTACGCCGCGGCGGCGGAGCTGCTGCGCCGGCCGGAGGTGGCAGACGCCCTCGCCCCGCCCGAGGCCACCGTGGCAGGGGCAGGCCGGGTCGCCGGCTGACGCGGATCCTTGCCGGGGTCGCCGGCTTGGGCTGTCACCCCAAGCTGCGCCGATCACGCGCCGCGGTCCCCAGGTCATCCACTCCGTGCGGAAGCCGCCGGACGGCGCAGGGATGCGCCCTGTGCGGCGTTGAGGCGAGGCCAGACGCGCCGGCGCGGGTCTGGCCTCGCGTGCCCGCCGCGGTCCGCCCGCGACGCTCCTGCGCCTTGGTCGCGGGTCCGCTTGAACTCGGGTTTCGGTTTCCAGGCAGGGTGAAGCTCTCTCCCGCCTCCTGCGGAGGGGCAGGGAGGGGGAAAGCTCCGCCCAAGTGTCCCGTCGGTGGGACAGGCGGCGGCTCCCGCCCCGGCCCCCGAGCGGGGGACGGAGCGACGATCCGAATACGCCCTTGGGTGATTCCACGTCGTGGCGCATGTGGGCAGCGGATCCGTTTCGAAATCAAATTCGCGGCCGGGACCGCTGTGGACCCTCTCCCGCTTGTTGGGGAGAGCAGGGAGGGGGAAAGCCTCTCCACATCCCCCATGGCCGGGGGGCTCGACGAGGGCTCCGTCTGGAATCGTCCACGTCGTGACCCATGTGGCCAGCGGATCCGTTTCGAAATCGGATTCGCAGCCGGGATCGCTATGGAACCCTCTCCCGCTTGCGGGGGAGGGCAGGGAGGGGGAATGCCTCTCTGCATCCACCATGGCCAGGGGCTGGACGAGGGCTCCGTCTGGAATCGTCCACGTCGTGACCCATGTGGCCAGCGGATCCGTTTCGAAATCGGATTCGCCGCCGGGATCGCTGTGGACCCCTTTCCCGCTTTCTAGGAAGGGCAGGGAGGAGGAAAGCCTCCCCCATGGCTCGGGCGCTGGAAGAGGGCTCCATCTGGAATTGCCCACGTCGTGGCGCATGTGGGCCGCGGATCCCTGTCCGAATCGGATGCGGAGCCGGAACCGCCGTGGACCCCTCTCCCGGTTGCGAGGAAGGGCAGGGAGGGGGGAAGCCCCGTCGGCTGGAAGAGGGGCGCCATCTCGCCCCCCGCCCGACGCCGCCCGCCCCTCCCTGCAAGCGGGAGACGGCGTTCGGCCAGGGGGTGCGGTTCAAACTGACCCGCACCCGTGCGCCTTGAGCGGTTTACCTCGGGTCCGCCGCGACCTATACCAGCGCCGGACGCGCGATGGGCGGCAAGGCGGTCAATGCACCGGATTGCTCCGGCCCCTCCCGATGGCGCGGGCGGTTAGCTCAGTTGGTAGAGCATCTCGTTTACACCGAGAGGGTCGGCGGTTCGAGCCCGTCACCGCCCACCATTCCAGCGGCCGCCGATGGTCCCTCTCTTCGTTATCCACTGGAAAATGTCCCCACCCTTGCTTGACTTGCGCCGGGGGCTGCCTTACCACGCCGCTCTCTTCTACGGCGACGCGACACGCGGTGCCGTTTGCGGGTGTAGCTCAGTTGGTTAGAGCGCCGGCCTGTCACGCCGGAGGTCGCGGGTTCGAGCCCCGTCACTCGCGCCATCCCCATCCGGGATTGGCGTTCTTGTTTCCGCTGATCCGGCGGTCTTCGCTTCAAATCCTGGCCGGCCGATGAGCCTCGTTCACAACGAGCAGACCAAGCTGACCGCCAACGCCCTGGACCGGGCCTCCACCGCCTGCCTGACCGTGGGCGTGCTGGGGCCGGGCGCCGCCGCCCTCTATGGCCTGGGCACTGCCGCCGGGGCGGCCTGGATCGCGCTGGGGGCCGTGCTTTGGCTTGCCGCGGCGGCGATGTTACACTCCATGGCCCGGAGAACCCTCAGGAGCCTGCCGTGAACGCGCTTTGGATCTTCGCCTATGTGGTGCTTCCCCTCGTCGTGGTGGCGATGGGATACGGCGCCATGCGGCTCAACGAGCGCGCGCTGCATCATCCGCACCCCGGCGAGTGACGGATCCGCGCCGATGGCTGAGGCCAGCCATCGCGCCGCCTGGTCAGATGGACTTTCAGTTGCATTCCCGCGGAGCGACGTACCATCATGAGGTCGCTCCGGTGAATCTCCGCCGGCGTCCTCACCACCGGGCCCCCATGCCGGTTCTGCGTCATTGCCTTGCGGTCCTTCTGTGCGCCGCGCTGCTGCCGGCCGGCGCTGCGTTCGCCTGCCCGCCGGACGCGCGGCCGGCGCCGGCGCTGGCGACCGATCTGCGGGCCGCTTCGCGCGCCCAGGGGCGGCCGCTCGCCATCCTCGCCATCGGCTCGTCGAGCACCGCCGGGGTGGGGGCGTCGCTCGGCTTTCCCGCCCGGCTCGCCCGGCGGCTGGTGGAGGCCTGGGGGCAGGGGAGCGTCGAGGTGGTGAACGCCGGCGTCTCCGGCGAGAGCTCGCCCTCCACTCTCCAGCGGCTCGAAGCCTTCATGGCGCACAAGCCGGCGCCGGACCTGGTGATCTGGCAGGTGGGCACCAACGACGTCATCTTCGGCAACAGCCCGGCCGGCCTGGGGGCGTCGGTGGGGCGCGGGCTCGATGCCATCGCCGCGGCCGGGGCGCGGGTCATCGTGATCGACCAGCAATACTTTCCCGGCATCATGGACGTGCCGAAATACGAAACCTTCGTCGCCGCGGTGCGGGACGCCGCGGCCGCGCGCCGGGCGCCGCTGCTGCCGCGCTACGCCATGATGAAGCAGTGGGCGGCCCGCGATCCCGAGGGCTTCCGCGGCCTGTTCTCCTGGGATCGCTTCCACATGAACGACGCCGGCTATGCCTGCCTCGCCGACCTGCTGGCCTTCGCCATCCTGGCGGCCGGCGGCCCGTCCGCGCCCGCTCCTGCTGCGGCGCCTGCGCCGGGGCAGGCGCGGCAGAAGCCGGCGGCGCGCCCGCAATAGGGTTAATTTCCCGTTACCAAATTACCGATCACTCGCAAAAGTGTGGCAGATTTGCTGCGAGGGGCGGCAAAGCGGCGGGGAACTGGACACTCGTCTTCCCCTGCGGATCCCCTTTTCCCGCTGGCGATGGTAGTCAGGTTGCTCGGGCAAGGGGCGGGGCCTTGCCACCCATTTCCGGAATTCGGGTATGCCGGTGGCGCAAGATACGATGCAGAAGATGCTGAGGACCCTCGGCTGGAGCGCCGGGATCGCGATGACGCTGGCGACCCTCGCCGGCACGCCTGCGCTCGCCCAGGCGACCGTGGCCGCCAATGCCGATCCCGAGTTCAACGCCCTGTTCCAGCAGTCGCGCCAGCGTCCCGGCGACGTGGACCTCGCGCTTGCGCTGGCCCGCCGGGCGGTGGAGCTCGGGGACTACGAGGCGGCCATCGGGGTCTATGAGCGCATCCTCTTCTACAGCCCCTCGTCGGTGCGGGCGAAGCTGGAGCTGGGGCGGCTCTACTACCGGCTGGGCTCGTACGAATCGGCGCGCGCCTATTTCACCCCCATCGCCGGCTCCGCCGCCCTGAGCGAGGCGGAGCGGCAGGGCATCACCGCCTATATGGTCGAGATCGACCGCCGGCTCTCGCCCAGCCAGTGGAGCGTCTACGCCCAGGCCGGCGTGCGCTACCAGAGCAACGCCACCTACGGGCCCTCCAACGGGCTGATCTTCAGCGCCGGCCTCAACGGCCTCCTGCCGCCGAGCTTCCAGTCGCAGGCCGACGGCAACGTCTTCGGCCTCCTGAGCGTGCGCCATGTGTTCGATTTCGAGAACCAGCGCGGCGACGTCTGGGAATCGAAGCTCGATCTTTATTATTCGCAGCAGTTTAAGGTCGACCGGCTGAGCACCGGCCTCGCCGAGTTCACCACCGGCCCGCGCCTCGCGCTGCTTCCGGACGAATTGCCGGGCTCCTCGGTGCGCGCCTACGGCATCCTCGGCGGCGTGTCGCTGGGCGGCGACGGCTATCTCGGCTCCTATGGCGCGGGCGTCTCGCTGTTCCTGCCGTTCACCCCCGCCTTCGCGCTCGAGCCGTTCCTCGAGGTGCGCCAGCGCGACTACCAGAACTCCGCCGACTACCCCACCGCCGGCTTCCAGAGCGGCACCATGTGGACCGCCGGCGCCACCCTCTCCGGCCGGCTGCTCGACGGGCTCGGCTGGCGGGCGCGCGTGGCCTACAACAATGCCGACGGCGAGCTGCCCTGGTACGGCTACGACAACGTCTCGTTCGATATCGCCGCCCCCTACGACTTCGAGGGGCCGTGGGGCGTGCGGCGCTGGATCGCCATCCCGAGCTTCGGCTACTCCCGCTACAGCTACGATGCGCCGAACCCCTTCATCTTCCCGGGGATGTCGCGGGTCGACGATCAGTATCGCGTCGGGCTGGCGCTGGATGTGCCGGTGTACGAGCAGTTCGGCATCCTGACCCAGGTGCAGTATTCCTGGTCGGAGTCGAACCTGCCGAACTACACCTTCAACAATTTCAGCGTTTCGGTCGGCCCGAACGTGCGGTTCTGAGGAGCTCAAGCCATGCACTTCAGCACCCCTTCGCGCCGCATCGCTCCGCTGCTCGCCTCGGCCGCCTCCATCGCCCTGCTCGCCGCCGCCACTCCGGCGGTGGCCCAGAACCAGGTGGGCACCGCGGCCGCGGTCAACCCGCGCTCCACTGGCAGCGGCGGCGCCCGCACCCTGGAGATCGGCTCCTCCATCATCCACCGCGAGCGGATCCAGACCAACGACAGCGGCAGCCTGCAGGTGATCTTCGCCGACAAGACCACTCTCAACGTGGGCCCGGGATCCAGCCTGGTGATCGACGAGTTCGTCTACAATCCCGGCACCAAGGCGGGGTCGATGGCGATCACCCTCGGCAAGGGCGCCATGCGGTTCGTCGGCGGCAATGCCAGCCATTCCGGCGATGCCGAGGTGAAGACGCCGGTGGCCACCATCGGCATCCGCGGCGGCATCACCACCGTCGTCCACCAGGGCCGGGAGACCAAGGCGGTGCTGCAGTTCGGCACCCTCAAGGTGGTCGGGCCGCGGGGCGAGATCGTCACCCTGCGCCGCCCGGGCTTCGCCGTCACCGTGGATCCCAGCGGGGTGTCCGAGCCCTACCGCGTGCCGCAGGCCGAGATGGACCGCCTGATCGCCGAGGTCCGCAGCCGGCCCGGCCAGACCGGCGGCCGCCGCCAGCCGGTGCCGGAGGCCAAGCTCACCGACAGCAAGGCCGCGAGCCATCCCTGCTCGCTCCCGGTGCAGGGCCAGACCACGTCCGACCTCGCCGCTCGCGCCTGCCGCTTCGTGAACACCGAGACCATCGAGCAGGCCGACGACATCGCCCAGCACGCTGTACAGCAGGTGCAGGACGTGGTCTCGCGGCCGATCGAGCCCTATCAACCGTATTAATCACGGCCGGCGCGGGCCGGACGCAGGTTGGACCAGCGTTCTGCCAGCAGCCGCGTGCTTTCCGGCCGAGGCGTCGATCCGGGTGGGCACTCGGGGGTCTGGCCGTCAGGGCGTGATGCCCAGGCCCGCTCTTGGGGTATCGCGTCGTCGTACCGCTGCTTCGTCGCCCGCGGACCAGAGGCCGGGCGAGGTGAGGCGGCGCGGCGAGACGGTCGAGCGGTTCGTTCTTCAGCATCTCCGACGAATGCCGGACTGCGGTGGTTCTTCCCCGTTGGCCGTCGAGTGACGCCGAGGCCGTCAGGGCTTGATGCCGAAAACGGCCCGCGCCGGATTCGCCTCGCTCCACCGGTTGATTAAAGCAAGGCCCGGCGGATCGCGTTGGAGGGGGGCCTCCGGCATCCGGCGATGGGTCCGCCCAGCTTCCGCGGTTCTTGACCGCTGCCGGTCCAGGGATGCCCCGGCCGTCCAGGCGTGATGCCAGCAGGTCCATCGGGCGCCGCCGTTCCCACCCGAAGCTCAGAGCCAGGCGCGGCAGCGGGCGGTGAGTCGGTTGAGGGTGCCTGCCCTCCAGCCTCCGTGGATGGATCCGGCCAGCTTCCGCGGTTCTTGACCGTTGCCGGTCCGCGGACGCCCCGGCCGTCCAGGCGTGATGCCCGCAGGTCCATCGGGCGCCGCCGTTCCCGCTCCCGTCCCACCCGAAGCTCAGAGCAAGGCGCGGAAGCGGACGGTGAGTCGGTTGAGGGGGCCAATGCTCCAGCTTCCGGGGATGGATCCGCCCGGCCACCGCGGTTCTTGACCGCTGCCGGTCCAGGGATGCCCCGGCCGTCCAGGCGTGATGCCGCAGGCGCGGCCAGGTTGGCGCCGCAATTCCCACTCACACCCCCCCAGCGGCTCAAAGCAAGGCGCGGCAGCGGGCGGTGAGGCGGTCGAGGGGCCAGTCCTCCAGCGTCTGGCGATGGATCCGCCCGGCCGCCGCTGCCACGAAGGCGAGGTCTTCGTCCGCCATGGCGTCGCGCACGAGATCGGCATCGAGGCGGGCCGCCGGATCGGGAAGGCCGACGTGCCGCCCAAGGCCCGCCGCCGCCAGCGCGGATCCGTTGAGGTGATGCTCGATGTGGACGCAGAGCGTCATCTGCGGCACCCCCGCGGCGAGCGCATCGGCCGCCATGCCGGCGCTGCCCTGGTGCAGCACCAGCCGCGCCCCGGCGATGGTCGGCGCCACCCGCACCGCATCGCGATGCAGGCGAACGCCGGCGGCCGTGAGCCGCTGCGCCATGTCGGGGGGCAGGCCGGGGGATCGCAGGGCGAGCTTCGTCCCCAATCCGCACAGGGTCTCCAGCACGCGGGTCTGGGCCACCAGCTCGGGGTGCAGATAGCCGAAGATGCCGCGGGCATCGCGCCGTTGCGGCAGGGGCATTTCGTCGAAGAGGGGCCCTTCCGCGTCCCGGCTGCGATGGTCGGCGTAGAAATCCAGCAGTGGAAAGGTGGCGACGAAGGCGTCGTCGGAGGCGAACAGCGCCCCGATGCGGGGGAGCGGAGCAAGGCCTTCGGCGTCGAGGGCGGCATTCACCGCGGCCAGCGTCTCGGCATCGCGATGCCGCGGCGTCGCGGCGGGGACCATGAAGGGCATCGCCTCGAAATGGTCGGGCGGGGTGTAGTAGGCGGTGCCGCTGCGCATCACCCGCGCCCGGCCGCGGGCGGCGACGCCAGCGAGCGGGGCGTAGTTGCAGACCACCAGGTCCGGCTGCACGGTGTCCAGCAGCGCCCGCCAGCCGCGCAGCACGGCCCGCACGCAATCGGCGTCGCGCAGGCCCATGGCGGCGAGGCCGTCGGTCAGGGTCGCCGATGCCGGGATGTGATCGTCCGGCCGAGGCGACGGCGCCGGCCAGGCCGGCGCGTCGAGGAGGGGGATCCCAGCGGTTTCCAGCGGGGCCGAAAGGGTGCGGTGGGGCACGGCGGCGACCACCTCCACATCCTGTCCGGCGAGTCGGCGGCCGATGCGGGCGAGATGGGTCGAATGCCCGAAGCCCAGCCCCCGCTCCCAGGCGAGAAGCACCCGCTTGCGGCGCGCCACGTCAGCGGTCCCGGCCGCTCAGGCGGCGCCGGCTGCCGCCGGTGCCAGCAGGCGCAGGGTGGCGGCAGTGACGTCGTCCTGCCGCATCAGGCTCTCGCCCACCAGGATCGTGGCGATGCCGACGCCGGCCAGCCGGGCCACGTCGTGGTGGGTGAAGATGCCGCTCTCGCCGATGACGATGCGGTCCTGCGGCACCCGCGGGGCGAGCCGCTCCGAGGTTTCAAGCGTGGTCTCGAAGGTGCGCAGGTTGCGGTTGTTGATGCCGATGAGCCGGCAGGGCAGGGCGAGCGCCCGCTCCAGCTCGGCATCGTCATGGACCTCCACGATGGCGTCCATGCCGTAGGCTGCGGCGGCGTCGGCGAGGTCGCGCGCGAGGGCGTCGTCCACCGCCGCCATGATGATGAGGATGCAGTCGGCGCCCCAGGCGCGGGCCTCCGCCACCTGGTAGGTGTCGTACATGAAGTCCTTGCGCAGCGCCGGCAGGCTCACCGCCGCCCGGGCCGCGGTCAGGAAGTCCGGCGCGCCCTGGAAGGAGGGGGTGTCGGTGAGCACAGAGAGGCAGGCCGCCCCGCCCGCCTCGTAGGCGCGGGCCAGCGCCGGGGGATCGAAGTCGGCGCGGATCAGGCCCTTGGAGGGGCTGGCCTTCTTGATCTCGGCGATGAGCGCGGTGCGCCCCGCCGCGTGCTTCGCAGCCAGCGCCCCGGCGAAGGGGCGCACGGGGGCCGCCGCCTTGGCCCTGGCCTCGATCTCCGCCGGCGGCACGGCGCGCCTGGCGGCGGCGATCTCCTCGCGCTTGTAGGCGCCGATGCGGTCGAGAATGTCGCTCATGGGGTCACCTCCGGGGCGACGCGCTGGGCCACCGCAACGAGGCGATGGAGCCGGGCCTTGGCGGCGCCGCTGTCGATGCTGGTGCGGGCGATGGCGACCCCGTCCTTGAGGTCCGCGGCATGGCCGGCCACCAGCAAGGCGGCGGCGGCGTTGACGATGGCGCAGTCGCGATAGGCGCCGGGGGCGCCGTCCAGCACCGCGCGCAGCGCCTCGGCATTGTGGGCGGCATCGCCGCCACGCAGCGCCTCGGGCGGATGGCGATCGAGGCCGACATCCTCCGGGGTGATCTCGAAGGTGCGGATGCGCCCGTCCTCCAGCGCCGCGATATCGGTGCTGCCGCAGATGGTGATCTCGTCGAGGCCGTCGGCGCCATGCACCACGAACGCGCGCTCCGAGCCGAGGGTGCGCAGCGCCTCGGCCATGGGCACGATCCAGCTCTTGGCGTAGACGCCCAGCATCTGCCGCCGCACCCCGGCCGGATTGGCGAGCGGGCCGAGCAGGTTGAAGATGGTGCGGGTGCCCAGCTCCACCCGGGTCGGGCCCACATGGCGCATGGCCGGATGATGGCTGGGGGCGAACATGAAGCCGATGCCGGCCTCGGCGATGCAGGTGGTGATCCCCGCCGGATCGAGGTCGATCCGCACCCCGAGCGCGGCCAGCACGTCGGCGGCGCCGGATTTCGACGACAGCGCGCGGTTGCCGTGCTTGGCCACCGGCACCCCGGCCCCGGCGACGACGAAGCTGGCGCAGGTGGAGATGTTGTAGGAGCCGGAGGAATCGCCGCCGGTGCCCACCACGTCCACCGCGCCCTCTGGAGCGGTGACGCGCAGCATCTTCGCCCGCATCACCGAGACCGCGCCGGTGATCTCGTCCACCGTCTCGCCGCGCACCCGCAGCGCCATGACCAGGGCGCCCATCTGGGAGGGGGTCGCCTCGCCCGACATCATGCGGTCGAAGGCGAGGGCGGCCTCCTCACGGGTGAGGCTGGCGCCGGTGGCGACCTTGCCGATGAGGGACTTGAACGGGTCCATGACGTGTCCTCAGCCCGTGGTCCGGGCGCTGCATTGCGCCCTCTCCCGCGCCTGCGGGGGAGGGATGGGGAGGGGGCCGAAACGGGCGACCGCGCCGGTGCAGGTCGCGCCCTTTTTCCCCCTCGCAACCCGCCCCCGCAAGCGGGAGAGGGCTTTTTCTCTCAGCCCCTGGCCTTGCGGGCGTTGAAGTCGGCGGCGATCTCCAGGAAGTTGCGCAGCAAGGCGTGCCCGTTCTCGGAGGCGATGCTCTCCGGGTGGAACTGCACGCCGTGGATGGGCAGGCTCTTGTGGGCGAGGCCCATGATGAGGCCGTCGGGGGTGCGGGCGGTCACCTCCAGGGCGTCCGGCAGGGTCTCGTCGCGGACGATGAGGGAGTGGTAGCGGGTCGCCTGGAACGGCCGGTTGAGGCCGCGGAACACGCTTTTGCCCTCGTGCCGGATCTCCGACAGCTTGCCGTGCATGGGGGTCGGGGCGCGCACCACCTCGCCGCCGAACACCTGGCCGATGGCCTGGTGGCCGAGGCAGACCCCGAACAGCGGCACCTGCGGCCCCGCCTCGGCGATCAGCGCGCAGCAGATGCCGGCCTCGGTGGGGGTGCAGGGGCCGGGGGAGATGACGATGGCGTCGGGCTTCTCCGCCAGCACGTCGGCGATGGTCACCGCATCGTTGCGGTGGACGGTGACGTCGGCCGCCAGCGCGCCCAGGTAGTGGACGAGATTGTAGGTGAAGCTGTCGTAGTTATCGATCAGCGTGACGGTGGTCATGGGACGGCTCCGGCCCGCGCGGCGGGCAGCTCTTCGGCAACGGTTAATGCGGGTCCCGGCGGTGCGGGTCAAGCAAGGGCGGCGATCCGGCGAGTCTCGCACCATCGCGTGACCAGGTAGCCGGCGAGGCCGAACGCCGGAAACACCAGGAAGCCCACCCGCTGCACCGCGAAGGCGCCGATGAAGGCGGCCAGCTCCAGCACCTGGTCGAGCCGCGGCATGGAGCCGTCGCCCGGCACCGCGCTCACCAGCGCGGTGGTGAGCATGACCCCGCCGACGGCCGCGATCATGAAGGCGAAGGCGCCCATCATGCCGCGGAACCGCAGGCCCACCGCCATCAGCCGCCACAGGCCGGCGGCGAGCGCGGCGGTGACGGCCCCGTTCAGCGCTCCGATGGGCAGCGCCCGCGTTCCGCCCATGAAGCCGTAGGCGGTGAGGCTGCCGAAACCGGCGCCGAGCACGAAGGCGACGGCGGCGGCGATCCAGACGCCGCGGCGGACCAGATCCGGCGGCGGCGGCCCGGCGTGATCCTCGCCCGCGCCCAGGAGGATGGCGTCCCGCAGCCGGGCCCGGCGAAGCAGGCGGCGGCGATCCGGATCGCCGGGACGCGGCGGGAGCGGGGGCGCAGTCATCGGACGGGCGGATCCGGGCTCAGCGCCGGTTGGCGGGCGTCGCCGTCCGGCCCGTGGCGCAGGATGGGCGGGCGAGGCGAAGGGGTCCCGCCCCGCCGGTCCTCATTGGCCCTTCTCCGCCCGGGCGGCGAAGCGCACCGCCTCCTCGCCGGCGCGGAACAGCGCCTTGGCCTTGTTGACGCATTCGAGCTGCTCGCTGGCCGGGTCGGAATCGTAGACGATGCCGGCGCCCGCCTGCACATACATCCGCCCGTCCTTGACGATGGCGGTGCGCAGCACGATGCAGGTGTCCATCTCGCCATTGGCGCCGAAATAGCCGATGGCGCCGGCATAGATGCCGCGCTTGTCCCGCTCGAGCTCGTCGATGATCTCCATCGCCCGCACCTTGGGCGCGCCGGAGACCGTGCCGGCCGGAAAGCCCGCCGCCAGGGCGTCGAGAACGTCGCAGCCCTCGGCCAGCGTGCCCTCCACGTTGGAGACGATGTGCATCACCTGGCTGTAGCGCTCGATGAAGAAGCTGTCGGTGACGTTCACCGTGCCGATCCGCGACACCCGCCCGGTGTCGTTGCGGCCGAGGTCGAGCAGCATCAGGTGCTCGGCCCGCTCCTTGGGATCGGCGAGCAGCTCGGCCGCCAGCGCCTCGTCGGCGGCATGGGTGGCGCCGCGCGGGCGGGTGCCGGCGATGGGCCGGATGGTCACCTTGCCGCCGCGCAGCCGCACCAGGATCTCGGGGCTGGAGCACACCACCGAGAAGCCGTCGAAGTTGAGATAGACCAGGAAGGGCGCCGGGTTGATCCGCCGCAGCGCCCGGTAGAGGGCGAACGGGGGCAGCGCGAACGGGCTCTCGAAACGCTGCGACAGCACCACCTGGAAGATGTCGCCGGCGCCGATGTACTCCTTCGCCCTGGCGACCATCGCCTCGTAGTCGGCCGCGGTGGTGTTGGACTGCTGGGTCACCTCGGCATGGAACGGCTCGGGGGCGGGGGGGGGCACCGCCTTCTCCAGCCGGGCGACGATCCGGTCCAGCCGCTCCAGCGCCGCCTCCCAGGCCGCCTGGGGCGACACGCCCGGCTTCGGCCGGACCGGGGTGACGGCGGTCAGCTCGTCCTTCACCGCGTCGAACACCACCATGATGGTGGGGCGGATCAGCAGCGCCTCGGGCACCCCGATGGGATCGGGCTTGGCCGGGGCGAGGCGCTCCATCTGCCGCACCATGTCGTAGCCGAGATAGCCGAACACCCCGGCCGCCATGGGCGGGGCGCCCTCCGGCAGGTCGATGGCCGATTCGGCCAGCAGGCTGCGCAGCGCCCTCAGCGGCGGCTCGGGGCAGCGCACGAAGGCGGCCTTGTCCTCGGCCGGGGCGCGGTTGATCTCCGCCACCTCGCCGGAGGCGCGGAAGATGAGGTCCGGGGCGAGCCCGATCATGGAATAGCGCCCGCGCGCCTGCCCGCCTTCCACCGATTCGAGGAGGAAGCTGTTGGGCGCGTCGGCCGCGATCTTGAGGAAGGCGGCGACTGGGGTCTCGAGGTCGGCCACCAAGGTGGTGGCCACCACCTGCGCCTCGCCCTTGAGGTAGCGGCGGGCGAAGGCGTCGAAGTCGGTGGGTGCGTTCACGAGCGCGGCCTTCAGTTGGTGGCGGCCGCGCCCACCGCCTGGGCGAGGACGCGCTCGTTCACCTTGACCCCGAGCTGCTTCTGCAGCGCGCCCAGATACTGCAGCAGCACGTCGGCGGACATCTGCCGCGACAGCTGCTCGCCGGCGCCGGGGGGCACCGGGTCGGCCGGCAGCACGATGCGGTTCACCTTGAACACCGCGCGGGCCGGGGCCGGCTGGGCTTCGGCGGTGCCGATGCCGCCGTCCTTCACTTCGAACACCTGCTGCAGGCCGGCAGCGGCGAACGGCCCCTCGGCGCGGCCGCGGCGCAGGCCCTCGGCGATCTCAACCGGCAGGTCGGGGCCGCCCGCC
>CALMSN010000310.1 GCA_937872325.1 uncultured Xanthobacter sp.
CGGCGGATCCGGAGATTCACGTTCTTGACCGCCGCAAACCCCTTGAATTCCTTCGTGAGACCGGACGCTTCAACGATGTGGTCGCCCGCCGCGCTGGGACCGGGCTGGGCCGGTGGTGCATTCATGACGTCCTCCCCGGATTTCTTTTCGGCTCACACCCGCTCGATGATCGTGGCGATGCCCTGCCCGACGCCGATGCACATGGTGCAGAGGGCGTACCGGCCGTTGGTCTCCTCGAGCTGGTGGAGCGCGGTGGTGATGAGGCGGGCGCCCGACATGCCGAGCGGATGGCCGAGCGCGATGGCCCCGCCATTGGGGTTCACGTGGTCGGCGTCATCCGGCAGGCCGAGGTCGCGCAGCACCGCGAGGCCCTGGGACGCGAACGCCTCGTTGAGCTCGATCACGTCCATGTCGGCGAGCGACAGTCCGGCCAGCGCCAGCACCTTGCGGGTGGCGGGTGCGGGGCCGATGCCCATGATCCGCGGCGGCACCCCGGCGGTGGCCATGGCGACGATGCGCGCCCTGGGGGTGAGGCCGTGGGCGCGGGCGGCCGCCTGCGAGGCCAGCAGCAGGGCGCAGGCGCCGTCATTGACGCCCGAGGCATTGCCCGCGGTCACCGTGCCGTCCGGCCGCACCACGCCCTTGAGCTTCGCCAGTTGCTCCGCCGTGGTGTCGGGACGGGGATGCTCGTCGGTGTCGACGGTCTTCGGGTCGCCCTTCTTCTGCGGGATCGCCACCGGCACGATCTCGCGGGCGAAGCGGCCGGCCGCCAGGGCCCGCCCGGCGCGCTGCTGGCTGCGCAGGGCGAAGGCGTCCTGGTCGGCGCGCGCGATCTGGAAGTCGGTGGCGACGTTCTCCGCCGTCTCCGGCATGGAATCCACCCCGTGCAGCGCCTTCATGCGCGGGTTCACGAACCGCCAGCCGATGGTGGTGTCCTCGATCCTGGCGGCACGGGAGAAGGCGCTGTCAGCCTTGCCCATGACGAAGGGCGCCCGCGACATGCTCTCGACGCCGCCGGCGATCATCAGCCCCGCCTCCCCGGCCTTGATGGCCCGGGCCGCGGTGCCCACCGCATCCATCCCCGAGCCGCACAGCCGGTTGATGGTGGAGCCCGGCACCGCGACCGGGAGCCCGGCGAGCAGCGCCGCCATGCGGGCGACGTTGCGGTTGTCCTCGCCGGCCTGGTTGGCGCAGCCGAGGATCACGTCGTCGACCGCGCCGAAGTCCGCCGAGCCGTTGCGGGCGATCAGCGCGGCGATGGGGACCGCGGCCAGATCGTCGGCGCGGACGGAGGACAGCGCGCCGCCATAGCGCCCGACGGGGGTGCGGATGGCATCGCAGATGAAAGCGTCACTGGCAGCTTCGCTCATGGGGTCAGGCCGCCGGGCGGCCCCTCCTGTCGACCCTGGTCCGGGCCGGTGTTGCATCGTCGGCTCCGATCGGAGCCGCATGAGATTTCCCTGGGAGGCCGCGGACGATGCCGGGCGCCCCGTCAGCCCGTCAGCGCCTGGCCGGCGGCGACGCGCCGGCGCAGATGCTGGGAGCCGCGATAGCGGTCGTCGCCATAGGCCGCCTGGAGGGCGTCGAGGGCGGCGAGGATCCGCGCCGGCCCGACCGCGTCCGCCCAGGCCAGCGGGCCGCGCGGATAGTTCACGCCGAAGGTCATGGCGAGATCGACGTCGGCGGCCGACGCGACGCCGGCACGCACCGCTTCCGCCGCCTCGTTGGCAAGCATGGCCACCGTCCGCAGCACCACCAGCCCGGGCACGTCGTCCAAAGCCGAGACCGACTTGCCGAGCGCCTGGAACAGACCGGCCGCCGCGGCGCGCGCGCTCTCGGCCGCCTGGTCGGCCGTCGCCAGGGCGATGCGGCGGGCGCTCCCATAGTCGAGCGCGAGGTCGAACAGGACCAGGTCGGACGGGTCCCCCGCCGCCACCCGCGCGGTCGCGGTCCGCCCGTCGGTCAAGGCGAGGCTCGCCCCATCCAGCCGGATCAGGCCCGGCCCGGGGTGGCGGGGCCCCCCGATGCCCCCCCGGGCGAGGAGGCCGGCCAGCGGCTCGGCCGGCCCGGGGTCGCCCTCGATCGCCACCGCGGACGGGGCCGGCCCCGCCGGCAGCGTCGCCGCGGTCGCAGGGGCGGCGCCCGGCGCATGGTCGTAGAAGCCGCGCCCGGACTTGCGGCCGAGCCAGCCCGCCGCCACCAGCTCCTGCTGGGTCAGCGAGGGGCGGTAGCGCGGATCGTTGAAATAGGCCTGGAACACGGACCGGGTGACCGCGAAATTCACGTCGTGGCCGATGAGGTCCATCAGCTCGAACGGCCCCATGCGGAAGCCGCCGGCCTCGCGCATCACCGCGTCGATGGTGGCCGGATCGGCGGCGCCCTCCTCCTCGAGCCGCAGCCCCTCGGCATAGAAGGGCCGCGCCACCCGGTTGACGATGAAGCCGGGGGTGGAGGTGGCGTGCACCGGAACCTTGCCCCAGGCGCGGGCGGTGTCGAATAGCGTGTCGAGCACCGCGCGGCCGGAGGCGAGGCCGGCGACGATCTCCACCAGCTTCATCACCGGCGCCGGATTGAAGAAATGCAGCCCCGCCACCCGCTCGGGATGCTTCAGCCCCGCGGCGATGGCGGGGATGGACAGGGAGGAGGTGTTGGAGGCGAGGATCGCGTCCGGCGCCAGAACGGCCTCCAGCGCCGCGAACACCTGCCGCTTCACCTCCAGCCGCTCGACGATGGCCTCCACCACCAGCCCGGCGCCCGCGAGGGCATCGAGCGAGGGGGCGACGGCGATCCGCGCGGCGAGGGCGTCGCGCGCCTCCGCGGGCAGCTTGCCCTTCTCCACCAGCTTGCCGAGGCCGGCGAGGATGCCGGCGCGCCCCTTCTGCGCCGCGCCCTCCATGGCGTCGAACAGCAGCACGGCATGCCCCGCCTGGGCCGCCACCTGCGCGATCCCGGCCCCCATGGCGCCGGCGCCCACCACCGCCACCACGCACGAGGTTGGCAGAGCGCCCATCACGAGACCTCCGACACGGTGACCACCGCCTTGCCCTGCACCTGTCCGCGCGAGACGAGGTCCAGCGCCTCGGGCAGCTCGGAGAAGCCGAAGGCGCGCATGATCCGCGGCTTCACGGCCCCGGCCCGCCACAGGTCGAACAGCTCCTGCTGCACCTGCTGGATGCGATGGGGGGTGCGGTCGCGATAATCGCTCCACTGCAGGCCGCTGACCGCGATGTTCTTGAGCAGCAGGTAGTTGACCTTCAGCGTCGGGATGTCGCCGGCGGCGAAGCCGATCACCACCAGGCGTCCGCACCACGCCATGGCGCGCAGCGCGGCGGCGAAGAAATCCGCGCCGAGCGGATCGAGCACCACGTCGGCGCCATGCCCGTCCGTGGCGGCGAGCACCTGGGCGCGCAGGCTCTCGCGCAGGTCCGCGGCGGAGAGGTCGATGATCGCGTCGGCGCCGGCGGCACGCGCCGCCTCCTCCTCGGCCGGCGAACGCACGCCGGCGAGGACCCGGGCGCCGAGGCCCTTGGCGATCTGCACCGCCGCAAGGCCGACACCGCCCGCCGCCCCGCCCACCAGCACGGTTTCGCCGCGCGTGTACTGGCCGCGCTCCACCAGGGCGAAGTAGGCCGTCTGATAGACTAGGCCCATGGCCGCCGCCGCGTCGAAGGAGAGGCCGTCGGGCAGCTTGTAGCTCTGCGCCGGCGTCACCACCGCCTGCTCGGCGAAGGCGCCGTGCTCCACCTGCGCCATCACGCGGTCGCCGGGCGCGAAGCCGGACACGCCCGCCCCCACCGCTCGCACCACGCCGGCAAGGTCCTTGCCGGGGGTGAAGGGCCGGGGCGGCAGGATCTGGTACTTGCCGGAGACCACCAGCACGTTGGGGAAGTTGATGCCGGCGGCCTTGACGTCCACCACCATCTCGCCGGGACCGGGCACGAGGTCGGCAATCTCGTCGAGCCGCATGGAAGCGGGAGCGCCATGCTCCCAGACACGATAGCTGCGCATGGGGCGGCCTTCAGACTGCGAGGAGGGGATCGACGGTCTCGCCCAGCTGCGGCGCCGTGGCGCGCGTCGGCTGGGGGCGGAACACGGGCGCGAGGGGCACCGGCAGCGCCGGAAGCTCCCGCCCGTCCGCCTTCAGGGCATGAGCGAACAGCCCGCGGGCCGACACATGCGCATCCGCCACCGCCTCCTCGAGGGTGGCGACGATGGAGCAGCACACGTCATGCCCCTCGAAGGCGGCGCGCCAGGCATCGGCGCTGCGCGCGCCGATGCGCTCGGCGATGGCCGCCTTCACCGCCTCGGCCGGGGCGGCGGGATCGCGCAGCGCCACGGGCAGGTCGATGATGCGGGTGAAGTTCTCCCAGAACTTGTCCTCCAGCGGCGCCGCCGCCAGGTAGCGGTCGTCCGCGGTGCGGTAGATCTGGTAGCGCGGCGAGCCGCCGGTCACCAGCGCATCCCCGCCCCCGGGCCAGCCATGGCCGGAGAAGCCTTCGCCCAGCGCCCAGTAGAGGAAGGTGAAGAGGCTGTCGCCCATGGCCACGTCGAGGTGCGAGCCGTAGCCGGTGAGGTCGCGCTGGCGCAGCGCCAGCAGGATGTTGATGACCGCCGGCAGGGTTCCTCCCGCCACGTCCGCCGCCAGCACCGGCGGCAGCACCGGGGCCCCGTCGGCGCCGGCCGAAAGCCCGAGCACGCCGGTCTCGGCCATGTAGTTGAGGTCGTGCGCGGCCACCTGCGCCTTGGGGCCGGTCTGCCCCCAGCCGGTGATGGAGCAGTAGACGATCTTCGGGTTGAGCTTGCGCACCGCCTCGTAGCCGAGGCCGAGGCGCTCCATCACCCCCGGCCGGAACTGCTCGACGATCACGTCCGCGGTCTGGATCAGCGGCTTCAGCCGCTCCACGGCGTCCGGGGCCTTCAGATCGATGGCGATGGACTGCTTGCCGCGGTTGAGCATGACGAAATTGACGCTGCCCGCGCCCACTTTGGGGTCGGAGGAGCCCGTCTGGGCGCCCGGGCCGGGCGGCTCGATTTGGACGACGCGGGCCCCCGCCTGGGCCAGCACGAGGCTGGCCAGCGGGCCCGGCAGGAGGGTGGAGAAATCGAGGACGAGGAGGCCTTCCAGCGGACGCATCATGCCCTCCCCTTGAGCTGGCGGGCCTTGGCCACCTGGGCGCGGCGCGCCGGGGCGTAGGCGGGATCGCCGAGCGCTTCGTGCAGGGCCGCCGTCACGTCGTGGTGGGCGGCGAGCCCGGTGCCTTCCAGCAGCTCGATGGGGCCCTGCGGATAGCCGAGGCCGAGCCTGAGGGTGAGGTCCATGTCGGCGGCGGTGGCGAGCTTGGCGTCGAGCCGGCCGAGGGCGGCGTTGTAGTAGGGCCGCACCAGCCGGTCGATGATGCGGCCGGGGAAGTCGGCGCACACCGCGGTCTTGAGGCCGCTGGCCTCGAACAGGGCCTGCGCCGCCGCCAGCGCCGCGGGAGCGGTGTTCGGCTGGCGGACGATCTCCACCAGATCGGACGGCTTGGCGTCGCCGAGGCGGAAGCGGGCGAAGCCGAGCACGTTGGACCCCTCATCGCCGCGGCTCTCGCCGGTGTGGACGCCGAGGCATTCGGTGCCGAGCTCGATCAGGATCGCGACGTAGGCCGCCTTGCCGGCGACCTCGGCATAGGCGCGGCCGGCGCCCGCGCCGGCGAGCACCAGCACCTCGCCGGAGGCGGAGGCGCGCTCGATCAGGGGATGGGCTTCGGGAAAGGAGCGGCTGTCGCCGGTCTGGATCACGCGATGGGTAGGAGCGGAAGTGGACATGGCATCAGGCTCCGAAGATGGCGGCGGTCTCGTAGTTGAGGAAGCCGCGCTTCGTCTTGCGGCCGAGGCGGCGGGCGGCGACCATCCGGCGCAGCAGCGGCGGGCAGGCGGCGCGGGGCTCGTTGGTGACGCCGTAGAGCGCCTCGCAGAGCAGCACCTGGGTATCGAGGCCCACGAGGTCGAGCAGTTCCATCGGCCCCATGGCGTAGCCGAGCGCGCCCTTGATGGCCTTGTCGATCTCGGCCGGCTCGGCGACCCCCTCCTCCACCAGGCGGATGGCGTCGTTATTGAACGGCACCAGGAAGTAGTTGAGGATGAATCCAGGCGCGTCCTGCGTCTTCACCGGGCGCTGGCCCATCTCCTCGCAGATCTTCCAGGCGGCCTCGAAGCTCTCCGGCGAGGTGTTGATGCCGGGCGACATCTCCACCAGCTTCATGAGCTGGGCCGGCAGGCAGAAGTGCATGCCCACGAACCGGTCGTCGCGGCCGGATCTGGCGGCGATCTCGGTGATGGAGAGGGTCGAGGTGTTGGAGGCGAACAGGGTCTGGGGCCCGCACACCGCGTCGAGGGCGGAGAACAGCTTACCCTTGACCTCCAGCTCCTCGAAGATGGCCTCGATGACGAGGCCGCAGGGCGCCATGGCGGCGATGTCGCTGGTGGCGGCGACCCGGCCCATGATCTCGTCCACCTGCTCCTGGGTGAGCTTGCCGCGCTGCACCGACTTGGCGAAGAACGCCTTCATCTGCCCGACGGCGGCCTCCGCGCGGGCCTGGTCGATGTCGTAGATGAGGGTGGGAAAGCCGCCGCGCGCCGCGACGATGGCGATGCCGGTGCCCATGGTGCCGGAACCGGCGACGCCGATGGTGATCTTGTCGGTCATGTGAGGTCTCTCAGCGTTCGATGAAGCTGCGGCCGATGAGCTGGCGGTGGATCTGGTTCGTGCCTTCCCAGATCTGGGTGATCTTGGCGTCGCGCATCAGGCGCTCGACCTTGTATTCCTTGACGTAGCCGTAGCCGCCGTGGAGCTGCACAGCCTCGGTGGCCATGCGCATGGCAAGGTCGGAGGCCCGCATCTTCAGGATCGAGGCCTCGATGCCGATGTCGGAGATGCCGGCATCCACCATCCGCCCCACCTGCATCAGGAACGAGTCGCACAGGGCGAGCTCGCTCGCGAGATCGGCGAGCAGGAACTGGATGCCCTGGAACTCGATGATCTTCTTGCCCGACTGCTTGCGGCCGTTGATGTAGCCCGTCGCCTCCTCGAACGCCGCGCGGGCGATGCCGAGCGCGTGCGCCCCCACCGAGGGACGCGACTTGTTGAGGGAGGCCAGCAGCAGCTTCAGGCCCTCGCCCGGGCCGCGCAGCAGGTTGGCCTTCGGCACCCGGCAATTGTCGAACGACAGGGTCGCGGTGGAGGAGGCGCGATGGCCCATCTTGTCCTCGAGCCGCACCACCGAGAGGCCGGGCGTGCCCTTCTCCAGGATCAGGCAGGAGATGGCCGCCTTGGCGTCCGCCGTCTCCGACCACTTGCCGAACACCACGTAGAGGTCGGCCACGTCGCCGTTGGTGATGAAGGTCTTGGAGCCGTCGACCACGATGTCGTCGCCGTCGGGCGTGAACTTCGTGCGCATGCCGGTGGCGTCCGAGCCGGCGTCCGGCTCGGTGATCACCAGCGCCGCGAGGCCGCCTTCGGCGATCCGCGGCAGCAGGCGCTGCTTCTGCTCCTCGGTGCCGAAGTCGATCAGCGGCTTGATGGCGTGGAAGTTGGTCGCCCAGATGATGCCGGTGGAGGCGCAGGCGGCCGAAATCTCCCGCACGCAGGCGAGGTAGGAGAGATAGGACAGCCCGGCGCCGCCATAGGCCTCCGGCACGAACATGGCGTTGAGCCCGAGGGCGTTGATGCCCTTCACGTTCTCCCAGGGGAAGTCCTTGGTTTCGTCGTGATGGGCGGCGCGCGGCGCGATCTCGTTGCGGGCGAAGTTGCGCACGCTCTCGAGCAGCAGGGCCTCGTCCTCGGGCAGGCCGAGCTGGGCGTCCAGGCGGGAAATGACGGTCATCGGCGTCCTCAATGAGGCAGTTTTCAGTGGGCCATCCCCTGACCGCCATCGAGATAGATCGTCTCGCCGGTCAGGAAGGGAATGTTCTCGTCGAACAGGCAGGCGATGAGGCGCGCCACCTCGTCCGCCTTCGCCGGGCCGCCGGCGGGGATGCGGCTGGCGAGGAAGGCGCGCACCTTCTCGGAGGCCAGGAAGTCCTTGTTGAGGTCGGTCTCGATGTAGCCGGGGGCCACCGTCATCACCCGGATGCCCTTCTGCGCCCACTCCACCGCGAGGCAGCGGGTGATGGCCGCCACCGCCGCCTTGGAGGCGCAATAGGCAGCGTTGTGCCGGACCCCGAGCTTGTCGAAGAACGAGCCCATGTTGACGATGAGCCCGCCGCCGGCCGCCAGGAGGTGCGGATAGGCCTTCTGGCACACCGAGAAGGTGGCGGTCGCGTTGGTGGCCATCACCTCCTCGAACTCGGCGATGGGCTGGCTTTCCGAGCGGCCGGTGACGTGCACTCCGGCATTGTTGACGACGCCGTCGATGGATCCGGCCTCTTTGGCGAAGGCCTCGAGGGCGCCGGCGACGGCCGCCTCGTCGCCCACGTCGCCCTTCAGCGGCACCAGGCGCGCCGCGAGCTCGGCGGGAATGGCGATGCCCTCGGGCCCCGACCCCTTGCGGGAGAGGCAGCCGACACGGTACCCGCGCCGCGCCAGCTCCAGCGCGACCACCGCGCCGATGCCGCGGCTCGCGCCGGTGAGGAAGATGTTGCGCGATGCCATCTCAACGATCCTGGAAGCTGGGCTTGCGCTTCTCGACGAAGGCGGCGAGCCCCTCGGCGGCGTCCGCGGTGCGGAAGGAGAGGGTCGAGAGGTCGGCCTCGATGCGCAGGCCCTCGGCGAGGGGGGTGTCCAGCGCGCGCTTCACCGCATCGCGGGCGAAGGACAGCGCCGGCAAACCGAAGCCGGTGAACTCGGCCGCGAACGCCTTCGCCGCCGCCACCACGTCGCCCTCGGCCAGCCGGTTGACGAGGCCGATCGCCAGCGCCTCCTCGGCGCCCACGGTGCGGCCGGTCATGACCATCTCCAGCGCCCGCGCCTCGCCCACCAGCCGGGGCAGGCGCTGGGTGCCGCCATAGCCGGGGATGAGGCCGAGCTTGATCTCCGGCAGGCCCACCTTTGCCTTCGCCGAGGCGACGCGGAAGGTGCAGGCCATGGCCAGCTCCAGCCCGCCGCCGAAGGCATAGCCGTTGATGGCGGCGATGGAGGGGACCTTGAAGGTGTCGAGCTTGGCGAAGGTGCGCTGGCCGAGCTCGGCGCCCGCGCGCTCTTCCACCAGCGAGCGCCCTATCAATTCCTTGATGTCCGCGCCGGCGCAGAACGCCTTCTCGCCGGCGCCGGTGAAGACCAGGGCGCGGATGTCCCAGCCGGCCGCCTCGTCGATGGCCGCGCCGATGTCGCGGATAATGGCGAAGGACAGCGCGTTCAGCGCCTCCGGCCGGTTGAGGGTGATGACGGCGAGCGCGCCGTCTCTGACCAGATCCACCACGTCAGGCTCCTTTGGAAAGGGGGGCGTCCGGCGCGCGGAAGCGGACCGGCAGGGGCGAGAGGTCGCCGCTGCGCACCTGCTCGATCATCTCGCGCTTCAGCACCTTTCCGCTGGCGGTGAGCGGAAAGCCGTCAAGCTGCAGGTAGAATTCCGGCATGTCGTATTTCGACAGCCCGGCCTCGAACAGATGGCCCAGCATCTCCTCCGCCGAGATATGGGCGCCTTCCTTCGCGATCACGGCCAGGCACACCTTCTCGCCGAGGCGGTCATCGCGCACCGGGAAGGCGGCGACCTTGAAGGCCGCGGGATGGCGGATGGCCAGGTCCTCGATCTGCGAGGGATAGATGTTGTGGCCGCCGCGGATGATGAGATCCTTGGACCGGCCGACGATCTCCAGGTTCCCCTTCTCGTCGAGGCGCCCCAGGTCGCCGGACATGAACCAGCCCCCCCGGTTGAAGGACCGTTCCGTCGCCTGCTGGTTGCCGAAATAGCCGAGCATGAGCGAGGCGCCGCGCCCGCCGATCTCGCCGATCTCGCCGATGGCCGCCTCCGCGTCGCGGTCGTCGGCCTTGAAGATCTTCACCTCGTAGCTGGCGCACGCCCTGCCGCAGGTGCGCACCAGGGTTTCCACGTCGTCGTCCGGCAGGGTGTATTGGTGCGAGCCGTTCTCGGTCATGCCGTAGATGTTCTGCGGCGCGATGCCATAGGCGAGGAAGCGGCGGGCGACCTCCATCGGGATCGCCGCTCCGGCCATGTAGAACGTCTTGACCCGGCCGATGCCCGGCGCCCCGCGCCGCTCGACCTCGCCGAGGATGTCCATGGCGTGGGTGGGCACGCCCAGCACGTAGGTGGCGCCGGTTTCGATGATCCGGTCCAGCGGGCTTTGCCCCTTGGGCACGTCGTTCACCACCAGCTCGGCGCCGGAGGCGAGCATCTGCTCCAGCGCAACGGTGGAGATGTGATGGCTCTGCGGGCTGAGGGAATAGATGATGGTGTCGTGGCCGACATTCCAGTCGCTGGCCATGGCGTGGCCATTGGTGAGCAGCGTGTTGTCGGAGTGCATCACGCCCTTCGGCCGGCCGGTGGTGCCGGAGGTGAAGGCGAGATAGGTCACCTTGTCGGGGTTGGTGATCGGCCCGGCCGCGGGCCGCGGGCCGTCGATGCCCGGGAACGCGGCGATCCGGTCCGAATGGATCGCGGCATCCGACCCGGTCGCGTAGAGCCGGCGCATCTGCGGCAGCGCCAGGGCGGCGGCGAAGATGTCGTGGCGATCGGCGTCGGCGCCGTGCCCGGGCTGGGCCACCAAAGCGGCGGCGCCGCAGCTCTCCATCAGGGTGACGACCTCGCCCACCGTGTGGTTCACGTGGAGCGAGGGCGCGCACACATAGCCGCCCCGCGAGCAGGCGAGGAACACGATCACCGCCTCGACCCGGTTCGGCAGCCACACGCCGACCCGGTCGCCGGCCTGGAGACCGGCAGCAGCGAGGTCCGCGGCCGCCGCATCGACCCAGCGGATCAGCTCGGACCAGGTCAGGCGGCAGGCGCCGTCCCGCAGCGCGAAGTCCGACGGCCGGGCGGCGGCGTGGGCGGCAGCCAACGTGTACATGGTGTCGTCCCGCCACTGCCCCGACGCGTAGTGGGCCCGGGCGGTGGCGGGATCGTGGAGGGTCAGAAGCGTCGGCTGCATGGCGCCCGGCTCCCTACTTTCCGAACTTCGCGGGGTCGGGCTTGCGGCGCTGGGCGAAGGATTCGGCGAGCTCGTGGGACTCTTCGCTGTCCAGGTAGCCACGCAGCAGCAGGTCGTGCGCCATGCGGGCAAGGCCCCCGACCCCCGAGTGACGAGCCGAGAACGCCGCCTTCAGCGAGGCGATGGCGAACGGCCCGCGCTCGGCGATGGTGGTTGCCATGGCCCGGGTCGCGGACGCGAGCTCGGCATCCGGCACCACCTTGTTGACGAGGCCGTAGGCCAGCGCCTGCTGGGCGGTGAGCTTCTCGTTGAGATACCAGATCTCCTTCGCCCGGCGCTTGCCCACCAGGTCTTCCAGGAACCAGGTGCCGTAGCCCGCATCGAACGAGCCCACCATCGGCCCCACCTGGCGGAAGATGGCGCTTTCCTTGGCGATGGAGAGGTCGCAGACCATCTGCAGCACGTTCCCGCCGCCGACGGCGAAGCCGTTGATGGATGCGATCACCGGCTTCTGCAGGCGCTCGATGGCGTCGTACATCTCCAGGGTCGGGAGCACGCCGGCGTAAAGGTTGGTCTTCTCCAGCCCGTCCTTGCGCCCGCCGGTGCAGAAGACCTTGTCGCCGGCGCCGGTGAGCACCACCACGCGGGTGCGCGTCTCGTTGCGGATGGTCTCGATGCAGTCCCGCAGCTCCCGGCACATCACGGCATTGAACATGTTGCCGTCGTCGGGGCGGTTGAGGGTGATGGTGCCGATCGGGCCGTCTTCGGCATAGAGGATCGTCTCGTAGGACATGGGGGGTCGTTCCTTGCTGATCTGAATGGTGTGCTGTCGGCCGGGATGCGCGTCAGATGACGCCGGCGGAGCGAAGCGCGGCCACGGCATCTTCGTCATAGCCGAGGATCTCGCGCAGGACCTCCTCGCCATGCTCGCCGAGCTTCGGCGGAGGCGAGAAGCAGCCCGCCGGCTCGCCGTCCATGTGAATGCCGAGGGCGACCTGGGGCACGTCGCGCCCGTTCTTCGCGACCCGGTAGAAGGTGGAGCGGGCCCGGAAGTGATCGTCGTCCACCACCTCGTCCAGGCGGTAGATGGGCCCGGCCGGGACCTTGGCCTCGGCGAACCGGCGCAGCCATTCGGCGCGCGGCTCCCGCACCAGGATCGCCTGGATGCGCGCGACGATCTCGGCCCGATGCACCCGCCGGTCGGCATTGGTGGCGAAGTGCTCGGCCTTCGCCTCTTCGGGCTGGCCGACCGCCTCCCAGAAGCGGCGCCAGATGGCATCGTTGCCGAGCCCCAGGGTCATCGGCAGGTCCTGGGTCTCGAAGGTCTGGTAGATGGCGATCACGCTGTCGCGGCCACCGGTGCGGCGGGGCACCTCCCCGGAGCCGAGATAGGGCAGGATGCGCGGCGACATGAAGCGGATCATGCTCTCGGTGAGCGAGATGTCGATGGTCGCCCCCTGCCCGGTGGCCGCCCGCCGGTGCAGCGCGGCCAGCACCGCCAGCGCGGCATCGGCCCCGGCCAGCATGTCGGCGGCCGGCGCCCCGACCTTCTGCGGCTCGGCGTCGCTCGGCCCGGTCAGGTCCATCACGCCGCTGTAGCCTTCGGCGATCAGGTCGTAGCATGGCAGCCCGGCCCGCGGGCCCGACAGGCCGAACCCGGTGAGAGAGACGTGGATGAGGCCCGGACGGGACGCGCGCAGGGTCTCGGCATCGAGCCCGAGCTTCTTCTGGACGCTTCCGAGCTGGTTGGTGACCACCACGTCGGCCTTGTCCAGCAGCCCCAGCAGCACCTGGCGCCCGCTCTCGCCGGCATAATCGAGGCTAAAGCTCTTCTTGTTGCGGTTCACCGAGAGGAACCAGAGGGACTCGCCGTCGAGGAAGGGAGGGCCCCAGTGCCGGCAATCGTCCCCCGACGGCCGCTCGACCTTGATCACCTCCGCGCCGAAATCGGAAAGCAGCATGGTGGCGTACGGCCCGGCGATGGAGGTGGTGAGATCCACCACCCGCACGTCAGGCAGAATCCGGAACGCTTCGCCGACCTGTCCCCTGGGCAGGTCGGCAACGGGGAGACTCGAAGCAGGAAGGGAGGCTGTTTTCATGATTGGCACCATCTTCGCCGCCCCTTCATGGCAAGCCGTGTGCCAAACGCCTCAAAAGAAGGATCTGCCTTGCATTTCCCGCTTGCGCGGGTTTGATGGCGCTTGCTAGATGTTCGCGAAAGGGACACTCAAAAATGGAGTGTGTCTTCGATAAGAACAGTGTGGAGTCGGGATGGCTACGCCTCTGGAAATCGTGCTCATCGACCGCCTTGGCGCGCTGGCCTTTGCATCTGCTCGGCTTCGTGCCGGCGGGCTGGCCGAGGCTGTCCGCGCGCATGTGACCGGACCCGGAAAAGGCCGTCGCATATCGGCCCTCACCTTCGCCGACACGCCCCATGTCGTCGTCTGCAGCCTCGCCGGCGACGGGATGACGGTGGCGCTTGTCCATCCCGAGGACAAGTCGTCCACGCTGGTGGATTTTGTCCTCAGCGTGGACATCGCCTTCGATATCCTGAACCACTTCCTCACCAATCCCTATGAAGGGATCACGGTGGTGGATCGGGATGCCGTACTAAGATACCTGAGTCCGGTTCACGAGCGCTTCTTCGGCTTCGAGCGCGGCGACGCCCTGGGACGCCCGGTCAAGGACGTGATCCAGAATACCCGCCTCCACGTGGTCGCCCGCACCGGCAATGCCGAGATTGGCCAGGTGCAGGAGATGCGCGACGTGGCGCGGGTGGTGAACCGCATTCCCATCCATCGCGACGGCGAGCTGGTGGGCGCCATCGGCCGGGTCATGTTCAAGGCCCCGGAGGAGGTGCACGAGCTGTCGCGGCAGATCTCCTCGCTCAGGGCCGAGGTGGATTACTACAAGAAGGAGCTGGTGGGCCTGCGCCACCGCACCTTCGGGCTCGAGGAGATCGTCGGGGAAAGCGATCCGATCCGCCGGCTCAAGGAGGATATCCGCAAGATCGCGCCGCTCGACGTGCCGGTCTTCGTCTCGGGCGAGAGCGGATCCGGCAAGGAGCTGGTGGCCCATGCGATCCACAATCTGAGCCGGCGGGTCGAACGCCCGATGGTGGTGGGGAACTGCGGCGCCCTGCCCGCCAATCTCGTGGAGAGCGAGCTGTTCGGCTACGACGCCGGCGCATTCACCGGGGCGCGGCGAGAGGGGCGGGCCGGCAAGTTCGAGATGGCCGACCGCTCCAGCCTTTTCCTCGACGAAATCGGCGACATGCCCATGGAGACGCAGGTCAAGCTCCTGCGCGTCATCGAGACCGGCGTGTTCGAGAGGGTTGGCAGCAATCGCGGGCGCACCACCAATTTCCGCCTCATCAGCGCCACCAACCGCGACCTGAGGCGCCTGATCGCCGAGGAGGAATTCCGCGCCGACCTCTATTTCCGCATCAACGGCGTCACCTTGCGGGTGCCTCCGCTGCGCGAGCGGGCGACCGACATTCCCCTGCTGGTGCGGCACTTCGTGCAGCGGATCGGGCCCCGCATCGGATCGGACGTGAAGCGGGTGCATCCGAAGGCGCTGGACATGCTGCAGGGACTGCCGTGGCCGGGGAACGTGCGCCAGCTTCATCACGAGGTTCAGCGGGCGATGATCTTCGCCGCCGGCGGCGAGCTGACCCAGTCGAGCTTCCGGGCGATCGAGGAGATGCCGGAGGCCGCGGCGGCGGCCGGCCCCACCCCCGCCGAGACCTCGGGGGCCGTCACCATCCGCGAGACCGTCGGCAGCGTGGAATACGCCTTGATCCGCGAGGCGCTGGACCGCCACCGCGGCAACAAGAAGAAGGTGGCTGCCGAGCTCGGCATCTCCCGCTCCTATCTCTATAAGAAGCTTGGGGAAATGTCGTATCGCCCGTGAGCGGCCCGGCCCATGCCGGCTGACCGCCGGCACCCGGCATCGAGGTTTCCATCGCCCGCTCGCGCGGCGCCATCGCGCGCCCCTGCCGGTCCATGATCCGGCGGCGGAGGCGGCGCCGTGCCTGCATGCCCCGCCTTCCGCAAACCATCGACCAGTGACCTCACCATGCGGCATCGACTCCGGATCGTGAGGATACGGTCCATGTCATCGGCCCCGGCGGCGCAAGCAAAACCCGACGTCGTCCCCACTGTCGCCGCGACAAACAACGACTGACCGCTGCAACGACACCGCAGACAGATCCGCTTGACTGCGGCAAATCGTTTTCACCCAAAGATCTACTGAAATCACTGCTCCTCCAGGCCATGGCATGGCCGTTGCTTATCCTCGGCAAAATCCCTCGCAACAACGGCAGGACAGAGCTGTTGGCCGCGGGAAGGCATTGATCAGGGAGGACTAAATGCGGATCCGTACGAGTTTTGCCATCGCCGCCTGCTTGGCGCTGCTGTCGACCCCCGCCGCCCAGGCGCAGGCGCCCCAGGGGCGCAACCTGAAGATCGGCGTGCTCAGCGATCTGTCGGGCCCCTATGCCGATGGCGGCGGCGTCGGGTCCGTCGTCGCGGCGCGGCTCGCGGTCGAGGATTCGGGCCTGCTGAAAAAGGGCTGGACGATAGAGATCGTCTCCGCCGACCACCAGAACAAGGCCGACATCGCCGCCAATACGGCCCTCAAGTGGTACGACACGGAAGGCGTCGATGCCATCGCCGACCTGGTGAACTCTGCCGCCGCGCTCGCGGTCAGCCAGATCAGCCGGGACAAGAACAAGGTCGTGCTGGCCTCCGGCCCCGCGACATCGGACTTGACCGGCAAGTCGTGCTCGCCGAACACGGTGCACTGGACCAGCGATACCTGGGCCTTCGCCAACGGGACCGGGCGGGCGCTGGTGAAGACCGGCGGCGACACCTGGTTCTTCGTCACCGCGGACTACACCTTCGGCCATTCTCTTGAGCGCGACACGGAAAAGGTCGTGCTGGCGAGCGGCGGCACCGTGCTCGGCAAGGTGCGGGCGCCGATCGGCACCTCGGACTTCGCCTCCTTCCTGCTCCAGGCGCAGGCCTCCAAGGCCAAGATCATCGCCCTCGCAAATTCCGGCGCCGACACCATCAACGCCATCAAGCAGGCGAGCGAGTTCGGCGTCGTGGTCGGGGGCCAGCGCATGGCCGGGATGCTGCTCTACATCGTCGACATCCATTCCCTCGGCCTCAAGGCCGCGCAGGGCACGGTGCTGACCTCGCCCTTCTACTGGGACATGAACGAGGGCACCCGCGCCTTCTCGCAGCGCTTCTCGGCGCAGATGCGCGGCGCCAAGCCGACCATGATCCAGGCCGGCACCTACAGCTCCGTGCTGCACTACCTGAAGGCCGTGGAGACCCTCGGCGACACCAAGGACGGCGCCCGGATCGTCCGCACCATGAAGGACACGCCCACCGACGACCCACTGTTCGGCAAGGGCCTGATCCGGGTGGACGGGCGCAAGATCCATCCCATGTACCTGTTCCAGGTCAAGGCGCCCGAGGAGTCCAAGTATCCGTGGGACTACTACAAGCAGCTCGCCACCATCCCCGCGGATGAGGCCTTCCGGCCGCTGGCCGATGGCGGCTGCCCGCTGGTCGCGCGGTAAGGCGCAAGCCCCCCCTGGTCGCGATCCACCCCTTTGCGAGGTGACGTCATGAAGGCAGTACTCGTACGCCGGTTCGGGCCGTTCGGCGACGCCCGCCTCGAAGAGGTGGACGACCCGGCGCCCGGGGTCGGCGAGGTGGTGGTCGCGGTGGAGGCGGCGGAGGTCAACTTCCCCGACATCCTGATGATGGAGGGGAAGTACCAGATCAAACCGGCGCTTCCCTTCGTGCCCGGCAAGGGGGTGGCCGGCCGGGTGGTCGCCCTCGGCGAGGGGGTGGACGACCTCGCTTTGGGCCAGCGGGTCGCCGTCCAGCTCGAGCATGGCGGGTTTGCGGAGCGCGTGCGCGCGCCGCGGGCCTGGTGCTATCCGGTGCCGGACGGCATCGACGCCGCGACCGCCGCCGCCAGCGTCCTCACCTACCAGACCGCATGGTTCGCGTTCGCCGACCGGGCGGCGCTGAAGGCGGGGGAGAGCGTGCTCGTCCTCGGGGCGGGCGGGGGTGTCGGCGTCGCCGCCATCCAGCTCGCCAAGGCGATGGGCGCCGGCCTGGTGATCGCCGGCACGCGATCCACCGCGAAGGCGGACGTGGTCCTGCGGGCCGGTGCCGACCACGTCGTGGACCTCGCCGCGCCGGACCTGCGCGAGAGCCTGCGCGCCCGCATCCACGCCCTGACCGACGGACGCGGGGTGGACGTGATCATCGACCCCGTCGGCGGGACCGCGTTCGAGCCCGCCTTGCGCGCCCTGGCCTGGCGCGGCCGGCTGGTGGTGATCGGCTTCGCCGGCGGCGAGATCCCGGTGGCGCGCGCCAACTATCTCCTGGTGCGCAACATCGCGGTCATGGGCCTGCAGGGCTCCGACTATCGCGACCGCTGGCCGGCGGAATGTGCGCAGGCGCAGGCTCGCATCTTCGAGTTCATCCGGTCCGGCGCCATCACGCCCGAGGTCGGCGCGCGCTACCCGCTGGGGCGCTTCGCCGATGCCCTCGCCGTGCTCGCCGCCGGCGAGGCCCGGGGCAAGCTCCTTCTGGTTCCGGACACTGCGGAGACGGTGCGATGAGCGAGGATCCGGTCCGCCTCGAGGTGCAGGATGGCGTGTGCGTCCTCACCCTCGACAATCCGCCGCTGAACCTCGTCACCCTGGCATTGACGCGCCGGCTCGCGGACGCCCTGAGCCAGGCGCTGGAGCTGGCGCGAACCGGCAACGGGCTGCGGGCCCTGGTGATCACCGGCGCCGGGACCAAGGCGTTCTGCTGCGGCTCCGACCTTTCCGAATTCCCGCCCCTGATGGTCCCCGGCGAGGTGGTGCCGCGCAAGCTGGGGCCGGAGAATGCGGCCTTCTCGGCCCTCGCCCGGTTTCCGGTCGCCACCATCGCCGCGGTCAACGGCCTCGCGTTCGGCGGCGGCCTTGAGCTGGCCTGCTGCTGCGACCTCATCGTCGCCTCCGCCGATGCGCGGATGTGCCTTCCCGAGGTGAAGCTCGGCCTCATCCCCGGAAGCGGCGGCACCGTGCGGGTGACCCGGCGGATCGGCGACGGCCGGGCCCGCGAGATGATGCTCCTCGCCAACCCGATCGATGCGGCGACGGCGCTCTCCTGGGGCCTCGTCAACCGCGTGGTTCCCGCAGGCGAGGCCCTGGCCGGCGCGCACGCGCTTGCCGCCGGCCTCGAAGGGCGCTCCCCGCAGGCGATCGAATTGTGCAAGGCAGCCCTTGATCTCGCCTACGACCGCTCCGTCGACGAGTGCATCGCCGCCGTGCTCGACATGAGCGATCGCGCCTTCTCCAGCACCGATGCCCGGGAGGGCGTGCGGGCTTTCCTCGCCAAGGAGCCGGCGCGTTTCCGATCCGCGTGACGGCCCTGCTTGTGTCGTCGAAAGCGACACCGGTGGCGGCGACGCGGTCGGTTCCGCGAACACGAAAATCCGGCGCGAACTGAAATTTTCATTAAAATACAAAGACTTAATCAACTGGCATGAGGTGTGCTCAAGGCATCGGGTCACACTTGCCTGAAACGCCAAGACTATCAAATGGGAGAATCGCTATGAGGAAGTGGGCCACGACGTGTGCAGCCCTGCTGCTGGCTGCCGCAAGCAGCGGGGCATGGGCCGCCGAAGAGGTGAAGATCGGCGTGATGAGCGACATGGCCGGCCCGGACAGCGACATGTCGGGCGCCGGCTCCGTGCTCGCCTTTATCGAGGCGGGTTCCGGCGTCAAACCGGGCATCACCGGTAAACCTCAGCCGTTCATGTTCAACCTTGCCCTCCAACGCATGGGCCTGGCCCCGGAAGAGGTCCTCGCGGTCGGCGATCGCCTGGACACCGACATCCTCGGCGGACAGCGTGCGGGTTGCCGAACTGCGGTCGTGTTAAGCGGGGTGGCCACACAGCAGGAAGTTGACGCATGGTTCCCCGCCCCGGATCTGGTGATCGACAACCTGTCGGACCTGGTTTCGATGATGCAGGTGTAAGAGGCAATCTCATGACCGGCCAACCCCTACTGATTTACGATTTGAATCTAGAGCAACTACAGGAAATATTCGCTTCCTGGGGAGAACCCGCCTTTCGGGCCCGGCAGGTCTGGCAGGGCATTTACCACAACCTGTGGTCCAGCCCGGAGGAGTTCACCAACCTCTCTAACGGGCTCAGACAGCGCCTTTCACAAGAATTCGCCTTTCAATCGCTCACACCTGGCGAAACCCTGCAATCTTCAGACGGCGAGACCATTAAGACTCTGTTCCATTTACCAGATGAACGTGCAATCGAGGCGGTGTTGATGCGCTATGAAAGCCGGCGCCCCCTGTGCATCTCCCCTCAGGCCGGCTGCGCCATGGGCTGCGTTTTCCGCGCGCCCGGCCAGATGGGGTTCGCCCGCCACCTCACCTCGGGTGAAATTGTCGAACAGGTTCTGTATTACGCCCGCCAGTTGAAAAAGACCGA
>CALMSN010000311.1 GCA_937872325.1 uncultured Xanthobacter sp.
GAGCGGATCCTCGCCGGCGACGCCGGAACCGGCGGTGAAGCGGGGCAGGATGGGCTTGACGGTGCGCACCCGGTAGGCGCAGCGCCGGGCGATCTCCACCGTGTTGGCGGTCGCCTCCGGCAGGTCGGCGAACAAGGCCAGCATCTCGGACCGGGTCTTGAAGCGGTGCTCCGGGGTCAGCCGGCGGCGGTCGCCCTCGGAGAGCAGCCGGCCCTCGGCGATGCAGAGCAGGCCGTCATGGGCGTCATAGTCACCCTCATTGGCGAAGAACGGCTCGTTGGTGGCCACCAGCGGCACGCCCTTGGCGTAAGCGAGGTCGAGCAAAGCCGGCTCCACCGCCCGCTCGGCCTGGGGGTGGTGGCGCTGCACCTCCACATAGAGCCGGTCGCCGAACAGCCGGGCGAGCTCGTCGAGCCGCTGGGCGGCAAGATCCGGATGGGCGCCGGCCAGCGCCATGTCCAGCGGGCCCGAGGGGCCGCCGCTCAGGGCGATGAGACCGGAGCTCGCCTCGGCGAGCCAGTCCATCAGCACCCGCGGCTCGTCGTCGCTGGGGGTCTCCAGGAAGGCGCGGGAGACCAGGGTCATCAGGTTGCGCCATCCGGCCTCGTCCTTGGCCAGCAGCACCAGGCGCGGCCGCTTCGCGCGCAGCGCGCCGCGCGGGCCGGGCGGCTCCGGCAGATCGAGCGCCAGCGACACCCCGGCGATGGGCTGGATGCCGGCGCCCGCCATCTTCTCGGAGAATTCCAGCGCCCCGAACAGGTTGCCGGTATCGGTGAGGGCGATGGCCGGCTGGGAATCCGCCTTCACGAGGTCCGCCAGCTTGCCGATGGGCAGCGCCCCCTCCAGCAGCGAGTAGGCGGAATGGACGTGCAGGTGGATGAAACCGGGATCGGACATCGCGGGAGGCAGCCTTCGCTCGTACGGCGGACTCGGCCCATGGACTCGGTCCTCAAAGCCGGAGGGGAACCTTAGAGCGCGACCCCGCCGGATGGAACCGGGGAGCGGCGCCGCGGCCACCGGGATCGCCCGGCGCAGGTGCGCAAGCGGATTGGAGGCGCACCGTCACGACCGTCCCCGGAGGCGGGGTGCCTGCCTCGCAGGCGCGCCAAACGCGCATTCGGGACGGCGCCCCCATTTCGGCGCCCGTACCGGACGCCTCCCTCACAGCCCGCGTGAAGCGCACTCTTCGGCCGCCCCTGTGCGCGATCCGTTCCTTGCCTTGGCAGGCGCGCGCGGAGCGGATTTGCGCCCTTGCGTCGTCATGATGCCAGCCTCGGGTTTCGCTTTCGCTGGCGCGCGGAGGCGGAACGCAAAGGTTACAAGCATTTGGCATATTTATGTTTTTCGGCAAACACGCCGTTTCGCTCTCCAATCCCTGCGTACGCGCGGATGGCGCTTGATGTGCAACGGCGTTGCGCCCTTCCGTTGCATCCGCCGGCATTATCGCCTATCGGTCACCCGCCCTCTGAACACACAGGACGCGAACGTGGATAGGCGGATCTGCATCCATATCGGGACGCACAAGACTGCCACCACCTCGATCCAGGGATTGATGGCCCGGGCCGAGCGTGGCTTTGCCCGCCATGGCATCTTCATCCCCAAGGCGGGGCTGAACTCGGGAGACATCTTCGGCCACCACAATATCGGCTGGGCCCTGCGGGGCGACCGGCGCTCGCAGCCCAAATGGGGTGGCATCGACGAATTGTGCGCCGAGCTCGGGCGCACCCGCCTGAAGCGGGCGCTCATCTCGTCCGAGGATTTCGAGTACCTGGTCGAATATCCCGACATGCTCCGCCTCATCGAGGCGAAGCTGAAGGCGGCGGGCTGGCAGCCGGAATACGTGCTCTTCCTGCGCGATCCGGCGGCCTATGCCATCTCGCTCTACCACCAGCTCTACCGGCATGGCTTGGCCGATCCGTTCCCGGTGTTCGTCGACAAGGTGATCGCCGAAGGAAAGGTCACCTTCGAGGGCGACTGGACCTATTATCTCGACTACGCCACCTTCATCGCCAAGTGGCGGGCGGCGACCACCGGACCCCTCGCCACCTATTCCTATGACGAGGCGAAGGCCGGCCCGGGGGTTCTGCGGGCGTTCCTGAACGTGCTGGGGCTGCCGGCCGATCCCGCCATCCTCGATGCGCCGCCGCTGCGCCCGCACTGGACCAAGCGCCTGCGCTACGTGCTGCGCGGCCGCAAGCTGCCCGATGCGCCGGCCGACCCCACCCGGCTCAACGTCACCCCGCTGAAGGTGACCGACGAGATGCGCGTCGAGGCGCGTCGCATCTCCGCCGCCTTCGCCCTGCCCCGCGACGCCATGAGCCCCATCGGCCCGGGCTGAGCGGGATAGTCCCAGGGCGCTTGAGGTTGCCTCAAGATCCTCGGTCAAGCCTGCGCGGCGCTGGAGCGTGCCCGCCCGGGCTCGGTCGAAGGCCGAGGCCGATGGTATAAGGTTCCAAGGAGCACGCCATGCCTGCCGCGACGATGGAAAGCTGGCTCGTCTGGGCGGTGCTGTCGGCGGTGTTCGCCGCGCTCACCGCCGTCTTCGCCAAGGTCGGGGTGGCGGGCATCCATCCCGACCTCGCGACCCTCGTCCGCACACTGGTCATCCTGCCGCTGCTGGCCGCCATCGTGACCGCCGGCGGGGCGTGGCAGGATCCGGCGAGCGTGCCGGGGCGCACCTGGATCTTCCTCATCCTCTCGGGCCTTGCCACCGGGGCGTCGTGGCTGTGCTACTTCCGGGCGCTGAAGCTGGGCGAGGCGGCCCGCGTCGCGCCGGTGGACAAGCTGAGCGTGGTGCTGGTGGCGATCTTCGGCGTGGTCTTCCTCGGCGAGACCCTCTCGCGCACCGCCGCCCTGGGGGTGCTGCTGATCGCCGCCGGGGCGGTGCTGGTGGCGGTGGGCTGAGACGCATACGCCGCACCCGGCTCATGCGCTGACCAGCCGTCGGCGCCCATTCGCTCAGAGGCAGCCTGAAACGTCGCGGCTGGCGCGTTCACACCGGAAAACGCCCAGCCTTTGCGCCGGGCATCCAAGCCGCGCCGGCTGGGAAGAGATGCGAAACCCGTTCCCGGCCTCGCCGCTTGGGCGGCCCTGAGCCGCCGCGCCGACGTGCGGGACAAGCCCGGCCATGACGGCATCAAGGAACCGGACAGCGTTCCCCCATCCGGGCGTTTTTCAAACGCTGCCTCAGAAATGGCTGAACGACCCCGCGCCGAGATCGAGCGCGGCGCCGTCCGGGCCGCTCACCGTCAGGCCCAAGGCGGCGCGGGTGCCGCCGAGAATCGCCACAGGCACCCCAGCCGCCGCCGCATCCGTGATGAAGGCGGACACGGCATCATGGGGAACGCAGGCGAGGATCTCGTAGTCGTCGCCGCCGGTAAGCACCGGGCGAGGCGGGGGGGGAGCGGCCCCCCCGGCCGCCGGGCCGCCCCCCGAGGGCGCCCCCCGCGCCGCCCCCACAGGCCCGCCGCGGCGGGAGACCGCCAGCATCTTGGCGAGGTCACCGGCGAGGCCGTCCGAAACGTCCATGGCCGCCGCAGCATGGGCGCGCAACACCGGGGCCAGGGCCAGCCGGGGCTGGGGGTTGAGGTAGCGGTCGAGCAGGTGGCGGCGCATCTCGCCGCCGAGGCCGGCAAAGCCTTGCCCCGCGCCGTCGCGCCGCAAAGCGAGGCCCAAAGCGGAGTCGCCGATGGTGCCGCTGACCAGGATCGCCTGCCCCGGCGCCGCCCCGGTGCGCGGCACGAAGCCGCCCTCCGGCACCGCGCCGATGGCGGTGATGGACAAGGTCACCGGGCCGGACGTCGCCACCGTGTCGCCGCCCAGGAGCGGGCAGCCGTGCAGGGCGCAATCGGCGCCGAGGCCGGCGGCGAAGGCCTCCATCCAGCCGGCCGGCAGCGCCTTCGGCACCGCCAGAGAGAGCAGCGCGCCGAGCGGCGCGGCGCCCTTGGCGGCAAGGTCGGAGAGGTTGACCCGCAGCGCCTTGCGGGCGATGGCCGCCGGCGGATCGTCGGGGAAGAAGTGCACCCCGGCCACCAGCGCATCGGTGGTGAGCACCAGCGCGGTGCCCGGCGGCGGGGTCAGGAGCGCGGCGTCGTCCTTGAGGCCCAGCGCCCCGGGCGCGCCGGCGATGGGGCGCAGGAAGCGGGCGATGAAGCGATCTTCCGCACTATCCGCCCCGTCCGCCACCTCAGGCCTTCCCGGGCTTGGCCGCAGGCTTGCCGATGCCGGGGACGGTGAACTCGTGCGGCCGCGCCTCGCGGGCAAGGGCATCCAGCACGGCATTCACCATGCCGGTCTCGTCGCGGTCGAGGAAGGCGCCGGCGACGTTCACATATTCGGCGACCACCACCCGGGCCGGCGCGTCGCGGGCGATCAGCTCGAACGCCCCGGCGCGCAGCACGGCGCGCAGCACCGCCTCCACCCGCTTCAGCGGCCAGCCGTTGGAGAGCACCTTGTCGAGCACCGGATCGATGCGCCGCTGCTCGGCCAGCACGCCTTCCACGATGGCGCGGAACAGCTTGCGGTCGGCGTCGGGAAGCTCCACCCCCTCCACCTCCTGGCCGAGCCAGTGGCTCTCGAACTCCGCGAGGATGTCGTTCACCGGGGTCTGCGCCAGGTCCATCTGGTAGAGCGCCTGCACCGCGCCGAGGCGGGCCGCGCTCTTCTTCATCGGGCGTTGGGCGGGCTCGCTCATGCCTCGAGCCGCCGCTTGAGCCGCAGCAGCGCGAGCGCCGCCTCGGCCGCGCCGCCGCCCTTGTTGCCCTCGCGCACCCGGGCGCGGGCCCAGGCCTGCTGCTCGGTATCCACGGTGAGGATGCCGTTGCCCACCGGCAGGGCATGGGCGACGCCCAGCTCCATCAGCCCGCGGGCCGACTCGCCGGCGACGATCTCGAAATGATAGGTCTCGCCGCGGATCACCACGCCGAGCCCCACCACCGCATCCACCGGCTCGCCGCCGAACTCGGCAGCATCGAGGGCGATCTCGGCGGCGACGGGCACCTCAAGGGCGCCGGGTACGGTGATGACCTCCACCGTCACCCCGGCCGCCTCCAGCACGGCGCGGGCGCCGGCGAGCAGTTCGTCGGCCAGCGCCTCGTAATAGCGGCCCTCGACGATGAGGACCCGCGCGCCGTCGAGCGGCGTGGTATCGGCGGCCTGACGCGGTCGCGAGGGGGTGACCATCGTGTCTCTCCGTTGGCGGCGGCCACCGCCGCCTGTCTCGCGGCGAGGGGTACTAGCCCCGCGGGAACTCGGCAAGCCTCGCGGCGTAGCGGGCCATGGTATCGGCCTCGAAATTCACCGTCTGCCCGGCCGTCACGCCACCCCAGGTGGTGACCGCCAGGGTGTGGGGAATGAGCAGGCAGGAGAAGGCGTTGCCCTCCACGGTGTTGACCGTGAGCGAGGTGCCGTCGAGCGCCACCGAGCCCTTGGCCGCGACGAAGCGCGCCAGCGCCTGCGGCACCGCGAACACGAAGCGGGTGGTGGACCCCAGGTCCTCCCGCGACACCACCTGGGCCACGCAGTCCACATGGCCGGACACCATGTGGCCGCCGAGCTCGTCGCCGATCTTCAGCGCCCGCTCCAGATTGATCCGGCGCCCCGCCTGCCAGCCGCCGATGGTGGTGATCGCCAGCGTCTCGGGGGCCGCGTCCACGGTGTAGAGGGTGCCGCGCGGGCCGCCCTCGCTCACCGTGGTCACCGTGAGGCAGACCCCGGCATGGGCGATGGAGGCGCCGATATCGATGCCCGCCGCCGGATAGGAGGTGGCGAGCGTGAGGGTCTTCACCTCACCCCGGGCCTCCACGGAAACAAGCTCGCCCATGTCGGTGACGATGCCGGTGAACATCACTGCCCTCCTTGGGGAACGAACGGCCCGGCGCGTGACCCGCCAAGGCCTGAGACCATCTGTGGCAGCGAAGGGATCCAGCCGGCCCTGTGCAGTCTGGCCATGGTCAGGAACAGCCAGAGAGCTATTCCAAGGCCGAACAATATCACGCGAACTACCGTTTTCGCGCGGGTCCGGTCCGTGCGCCGGGTCACCACGAAGAACAGCTTCTTGAATAATGTATCCAAGGGCATGCGGGTTGCGCCGGTGTCAGCGCCTCCACATCCGCACGAGAAGATCCGGCCCCAGCTCCGCCCGCTCCAGCTCGGCGAATCCCACCGGGGCGGTGAGCCGCGAGAGCGGCCGGCCGGGCAGCGCATCCAGAGCCTGCGGACCGAGGACGGCGGCGCCGCGGAACACCGCCACCTCGTCCACCAGCCCGGCATCGAGGAAGGCCGCCGCCACCTGCGGCCCGCCCTCCACCATCAGCCGGGTGAGGCCGAGCAGGCCCAGCAGCTTCAGCGCCGCCGGCAGCGACAGCCGCCCGTCGGCGCCGCGCGGCACCCGCAGCACCTCGATGCCCAGCTCCGCCAGCGCCGCCGCCCGCTCGGCCGGCGCATCCTCGGCGCAGAGCGCCCAGACCGGCACCTCGAAGGCGGTACGCACCAGGGCCGAATCGAGCGGCAGGTTCAGCTCGGTGTCGAGCACGACGCGCACCGGCGAGCGGCTCTCATAGCCCTCCAGCCGGCAGGTGAGCAGCGGATCATCGGCCAGCACCGTGCCGATGCCCGCCGCGATGGCGTCGGCATGGGCCCGCATCAGGTGCGCTCGCGCCCGCGCCTCCGGCCCGGTGACCGCCGCCGGGCGCGGGCCGGCCAGCGCCGCCTTGCCGTCGGCCGACACCGCCATCTTCAACAGGACATGGGGCCGGCCCGCGGTGACCCGGCGGATGTGGCCCGCATGGGCGATCAGCGCCTGCTCGGCCCCCACGCCCACCGTCACCCAGATGCCGGCATTGCGCAGCCGGGCGACACCGCGCCCCTTCACCCGATGGTCGGGATCCTCGATGGCCGCCACCACCCGGCGGATGCCGGCGGCGACCACCGCATCGGCGCAGGGCGGAGTGCGGCCATGGTGCGAGCACGGTTCCAGCGTGACGTAGAGGGTGGCCCCGCGCGCCGCCTCCCCCGCCTCGGCGAGGGCCAGCGGCTCGGCATGGGGGCGGCCGGTGGAGGCGGTCGAGGCGCTGCCCACCACCCGCGCCCCGTCCGGGTCGTGCCGCACCACCACCGCGCCCACGGAGGGGTTGGGCCAGGTCCGGCCAAGGCCGGTGTCGCCGAGGCGCAGGGCCTCGGCCATGAAATGCTCGTCCTCCTCCGGCGAGGCCACCGGCGGGGGAAAGGCGAAGGATCCCGGGCGCCCGCTCACCGGATCGCCTCCGGCGCGGACCATCCGGCGAGGCGGCCGCTCGGGTGGCGCGGTGTCACGCTGCACCGCCGCGGCGGGTGCGTGCCGGCTTGCCTGCCGCGGCCTTGCCGGTCTTTCCCTTGCCGGCCGGTTTGGCTTCCGGGCCGGCTTCGGTGTCGGCCTGGACCGCGGGGCGTGCCCTGCGGGGGGGCGGCGGATCGACCGCCTCGGCCGCCGGCTCCGGCGGAACAGGGTGGGCGGCGTCCGGGGCGGTCGTGGCCCGCGCCTCTCCGTCCGAAGACAATTCGGCGAGGGCGTTCTCGAAGTCCTTCGCCTCGCGGAAATTGCGGTAGACCGAGGCGAAGCGCACATAGGCCACGTCGTCCACCTGGCGCAGGCCATCCATCACCATCTCGCCGATGGTCTCGGATTGGATGTCGGTGTCACCCAGGCTCTCAAGCTGGCGCACCACGCCGGAGAGCATGCGCTCCACCCGCTCCGGCGCCACCGGCCGCTTGCGCAGGGCGATGGCCACCGAGCGCTCCAGCTTGTCGCGATCGAACGGCACCCGCCGGCCGGAGCGCTTCACCACCATCAGCTCGCGCAGCTGCACCCGCTCGAAGGTGGTGAACCGCCCGCCGCAATCGGGACAGACCCGGCGGCGGCGGATGGCGGTGTTGTCCTCGGTCGGACGCGAATCCTTCACCTGCGTGTCGGCGCAGTTGCAGTAAGGGCAGCGCATGGGCCCCCGCCTCCGCGATCCGGATCAGGGATAGATGGGGAAGCGGGCGAGCAGCGCCTTCACCTTGCCGCGCACGGCCTCCTCCACCAGCGAATCCTCCTCCGCACCCTTCTGCGAGAGCACGTTGAGAACCTCGGCGATGAGGTCGCCCACCTGCTGGAACTCGGCGACGCCGAAGCCGCGGGTGGTGCAGGCCGGGGTGCCGAGCCGGACGCCGGAGGTGACGAACGGCTTCTCCGGATCGAACGGGATGCCGTTCTTGTTGGTGGTGATGTGGGCGCGGCCGAGCGCCGCCTCGGAGGTCTTGCCGGTGAGGCTCTTGGGGCGCAGGTCCACCAGCATGAGGTGGGTGTCGGTGCCCCCGGAGACGATGGCGAAGCCGTGGCCCTTCAGGGTCTCGGCGAGCGCCTTGGCATTCTCAACCACGTTCTTCGCATAGAGCTTGAACTCGGGCCGCAGCGCCTCGCCGAAAGCCACCGCCTTGGCGGCGATGACATGCATCAGCGGGCCGCCCTGGATGCCGGGGAAAATGGCGGAATTGATCTTCTTCGCCAGGTCCTCGTCATTGGTCAGGATCATGCCGCCGCGCGGGCCGCGCAGGGTCTTGTGGGTGGTGGTGGTCACCACATGGGCATGGGGGAAGGGGCTGGGATGGGCACCGCCCGCCACCAGGCCGGCGAAGTGCGCCATGTCCACCATCAGCTTGGCGCCCACGGTGTCGGCGATCGCCCGCATCTTCGCGAAGTCGATGATGCGCGGATAGGCCGAGCCGCCGGCGACGATCAGCTTCGGCTTGTGGGCGTCGGCCAGCTTGGCCACTTCCTCATAATCGATGCGCTGGTCGTCCTCGCGCACGGTGTAGGGCACGGGCTTGAACCACTTGCCGGACATGTTGACCGGCGAGCCGTGGGTGAGATGGCCGCCGGCGGCGAGGTTGAGGCCGAGATAGGTGTCGCCCGGCTGCAGGGTGGCGAAGAACACGCCCTGGTTCGCCTGGCTGCCGGAATTGGGCTGCACGTTGGCGAAGCCACAGCCGAACAGCTTCTTGGCGCGCTCGATGGCGAGGTTTTCCGCCACGTCCACGAACTGGCAGCCGCCATAGTAGCGCTTGCCCGGATAGCCTTCCGCATACTTGTTGGTGAGCACCGAGCCCTGGGCTTCCAGCACCGCGCGCGAGACGATGTTCTCGGAGGCGATGAGCTCGATCTCGTCGCGCTGTCGGCCGAGCTCGGCCTTCACCGCGCCGGCGATCTCCGGATCGGTCTCCTCTAGGGAAGCGGTGAAGAAGCGGTTCATCTCCTCCGAAACGGAGGCATTCGCGTCCTGCGAGGCCATGGCCCGTCTCCGGGTCATGTCGGGGTGCATCCTTGCGGCAACGCCGATGCGCGCCCCGCCGCCCTGCCGGTGGGCGGGACCTTGAGACTCGCAACGGAGAAGATGCCGAAGCGGACCCTGCGCTTAACACACGGTCGCCACCAAGTCCAAAGCCGCCTGAGCGACGGCAGGCATGCGCCCGGCTCAGGGCCTCCGTCCCTGCGCCGGCTTCCCGCCGGTAGCGGGTGGCGGGCCGGGTTTGAAACGGACCAGAATCGTGAAGCTCACCTTGCCGGCTCCGGGAGGCGGGACCGGATAAGGCGCCGCCCGCCGGGCAATGGCCCGTGCCTCGTCATCCAGCAGTTTCGAGCCGGACGACTCGATCACGACCCCCCCATCCAGCTGGCCGGCCGAAGCCACGACGAAAAGGAGCCGGACATCGCCGGCCGTCCCGCCGGGCGGGAATCGCACATGGGCAGTAAAATGGGCCTTGACCTGCTTCACCCAGTCCGCGAGCGCGGCCGGCGGCGCCGCCTGCGCCAACGCGGCGGGGCTGGCAAGCAGCACAAGGGCCATCAGCCCGGCCAGGATGAGCCATGCCGGCGCCAGGCGGCCGACACCAGGCACGTTGCAGCGAGAAGCCATGGACACTCCCATGTCCGCCGGAGCGGGATCCGCCTTCACTCGAGGCGCCGCCGAGAACGAAAGACCGCCCATCCCGAACCGCAGCGTGGTTCCGGATGAGCGGATCGTGGCGGAGGATAGCAGAGCGGAGGGCCGCGCTCGCGATCGCAGAGGGGCGCCGGATCGTCTCACCGCGCCGGAGCGGCGGTGAGACCATCCGGAGCAACCATCAGCGCCGGTTGAGCCGGACCGCGACCGAGAAGCTGCCGCCGTTCAGCCCCGGCGGCGGCGGCGGGAAGGGCGAGGCGCGACGGGCCATGGCCAGCGCCTCGTTGTCCAGCACCGACGAGCCGGAGGAGCGGGTGAGGCTCACCGAGACGAGCTGGCCGCCGGAGCCGACCACGAAGTGAATTCCCGGCGTGCCTTCCGGCGCTCCCGGCGGATAACGCTTCTGGCCCGCGAATCTTGCCCGCACCCGCGAATTCCAGTCGGCGAGCGCGGCGGAGCGGGAGGCGGCGGAGCCAGCGGATGGGGCGGCGGTTGCCCGCGCCTGCGGCGCATCGGAGCGCGGCGCCGCGGCAGTGGCGGGAGCCGGCGCGCGCCGCGTGGGCTTGGCCTCGGGCTTCGGCTTCTGCACCGGCCGCGGGGCCGGCTTCTCCGGCGGCTTTTCCTTCTTCTCCGGCTTGGGATCGGGCAGCACCACCTCGGCCGGGGCAGGCGCTGGCGTCAGCTCCGGCACCTTCTCGACGATCTCCTCGATCACCGGCTCCGGCGGCGGGGCCACCTCCTCCGGGGTGTCGGGGGCGTCGGGCGTCGGCTCGGCGAGCGACTGCACCATCTGCGGGCCGGGAGCGATGTCCGGCTCCTCGGATGGGGCGCTGGTCGGCAGGGGCGACATCTCGATCATCACCGCCGACGGCTCCGCCGCCGCCTCGACCTCGCGCCAGATCAGCAGCGCGTAGACCGCCACGGTGTGCAGGACCAGGATGACCACCGCCGCCCCCGCCAGCCGCAGCAGGGTGTTGCGCAGATGGTCGTGGTCGAACTCGTGCCAGTTGTGGTGGTGGACCGCGCTCACCGGGCGGCCCCCGGCGCGGCGGCCGCGGGCTCCGCGGGTGCGGCCGGTGTCGCTGGGACGGCGGGCGGCAGCGGGCCGCTGACGCTCGTGGTCTGCCCGGTGGCGCTCTCCAGCCCCACCAGGGCCACCTTGAGATAGCCGGCGGCACGCAGCAGGTTCATCACCTCCATGACGTCGCCATAAGGCACCGTCTTGTCGGCGCGCACGAAGATGCGCTGCTCGCGGTCGGACTTGGTGACCTGGTCGAGGCTCGCGCCGAGCTGGGGACGGGCCACCGTCTCCTCCCCGACCGAGAGGGTCAGGTCGTTCTTCACCGACAGGAAGATGGGCTTGTCCGGCCGCGGCTGGGCCTGGGCATTGGTGGTGGGCAGGTCGACCTTCACGTCGGCGGTGGCGAGGGGCGCCGCCACCATGAAGATGATCAGCAGCACCAGCATCACGTCGATGAACGGCGTGACGTTGA
>CALMSN010000312.1 GCA_937872325.1 uncultured Xanthobacter sp.
CCCCGGCCCGCCGCCCCCCAGGCTGAAGCGCCACAGACCCGCGCGCCCCAGCCCGCAGCGCCTCAGACTGCAACGCCCCACCCCGCCGCACAGAAAGCGCCGCCGCCGGCAGCACGCCCGCCCGCAGGTTCGGCCGAGGCCGCCGCAAGCGAGGGCGCCGGCGGCGAGACCATCGACCAGGCGGTCTGCCGCCTCATCGAGACCACCGCCGCCAAGGAGGGGTTGCCGCCGGCCTTCCTCACCCGCCTCATCTGGCGGGAATCCTCGTTCCGGCCCAATGTGGTGAGCCACAAGGGCGCGCAGGGCATCGCCCAGTTCATGCCCGGCACCGCGCGCATGCGCGGGCTGGAAAATCCGTTCGATCCGCAGGAAGCCATCCCGGCCTCCGGATCGCTGCTCGCCGATCTCAACCGGCAGTTCGGCAATCTGGGCCTCGCCGCCGCGGCCTACAATGCCGGCCCGGGACGGGTGAACGGCTTCCTCAACGGCGGCGGCCTGCCGGCCGAAACCCGCACCTATGTGCGGCTCATCACCGGCCGCCCGGCGGAGGACTGGGCGGCGCTGAAGCGCCAGGGCACCCCGCCTCCGGCTTTTCCGGGCGAGGGCTGCCTCGCCACCGTCGCGGCGCTGCGCAAGGGCGCCCCGCCGCCCGATGCCGAGGGCTTCGTCGGGGTGAGCCAGCTGTTTGCGCCATGGGGCGTGCAGATCTCCGGCAATTATTCGCGCGAGATCGCCCTGGCCGGCTTCCGCCGCACCGCCGCGCGATACGCCTCGGTGTTCGGCGAGATGCAGCCGGTGATCATTGCCACCCGGATGCCCGGGCGCGGGCGCAAAGCCTTCTACCGCATCCGCCTGCCGGCCCAGAGCCGGGCCGAGGCCACCGATCTGTGCGCCAGGCTGCGCAAGGCCGGCGGCCCCTGCATCGTGCTGCCCAACTGAGGGCAACTCTGGTCGTTCACATCCGGAACCCCTGTCGGGGCTCCAGTTCTCCCCTTGGGACGCAAAAAAACCGAATGGGACCGGGAAATCATCGCATCGGCATCGCTCTTCGGTCACTGCCGCACCGGCAGGACGGAAGGCCCGGGAGCCGGGCTCACGGGCCTTCTGCTTTCAGGTCGCCGCGAACCGCAGCAGCTTGACGGCGTTGAAGTCCTGCACGCCGCCACCCACCCGCTTGGTGGTGTAGAACAGCACGTAGGGCTTGGCCGAGAACGGATCGCGCAGCACCCGCACGCCCGCCCGGTCCACAACCAGGTAGAAACGGCGGAAGTCGCCGAAGGCGATGGCGAAGGCGTTGGCGGCGATATCGGGCATCGCCTCGCTCTCCACCACCGGGTAGCCGAGGAGGCTCGCGGGCTGCCCCGCCGCCGCGGGCGGCGACCAGAGATAGCTGCCGCTCTCGTCCTTCAGCTTGCGCACGGCCGCCTGGGTGCGGCGGCTCATGACGAAGCTGGCATTCTGCCGGTAGCCCGACTTCACCGCATAGACGAGGTCGATCAGCGGATCGGCCGGCGCGGTGCTGTGGAAGGCGCCGGCGGCGCCGCTGGCCACGTAGCCTACATTGCCCCACGTCCAGGTGCTCTCCGCCACCTTGGTGTAGTCGAGGAAGCCCTTGGGCTTCGCCACGCCGTCGCCGGTGACGAAGGCGACGGATTCCTGCTCGGCGAAGGCGGCGTCCACCTCGGCGGCGAGCCACTCCTCGACGTTCACCTGCGCATCGTCCAGCAGCGCCTGGGTAGCCGCCGGCATGGCGTAGAGCTCCATGGCCGGGAAGGCGAGCTCGGCCAGCACCGGGCTGTCGGTCTGCGGCCGCGCGGCGGTCTCGGCCGCCCAGCCGGAGGCCGGGCCCGAGGTCATGAACGGCTTGCGATAGCTGCCGGCGCCGATGACCTGGACGCTGGCGATGGAGCGGATTGGCGAAAGCGCGGCGAGCCGGCGGCCGATCTCGCTTTCGGTCTCGTGGGGCACGAGGTAGCCGCCGTCGGCGCCGACCCCGGCGGAGAGCGCCTTCGCCTCCAGCGCCTTCAGCCCGCCGGCCTCGCCGGAGCGAACGTAGCCCTCGAAGGCCGAGCCGTGGGCGCGGGCGGCGGCGGACGGCGCCTCCTGGCTGGAGAGCGCCGGACGGCGGGCCTTGGTGGCGATATCGTCGAGCCGGGCCTGGTGGGCGTCGAGCGCGGTGTCGATGCGCTCCAGCGCCTCGGTGGTGAGCGGATCGGCGCCGCGGCGCTCGACCTCGGCGAGGCGGGCGTCGTTGACCTCCTTGTAGGCCTCGAAGGCGGCCAGGAAATCGGCCACCGCGGCGCGGGCATCGGCGGCGGCCACCTTGGTTTCCGGAGCGCCCGGCGCGCCCTCATTCAGATGCGGCGCGCCGACGGGGCCGCGGGCGGAAATGGACATCTTGGATCCTCGACAGTTGAAGAGAGGGGAGAACTCAGCCAGCGAGCGCCGCGGAAAGCCGCGCCGCCGCCGACATCAGCCGGGCGGCGGCATCGGGCGCGGCGCGGACCTTGCGGGCCACGCCCGAACCGCCGGCCTGCACCGGCATCGACGTGCCGCGCAGGTTTCCCGACGCGTTGGCTTTGGCCGTCGTGCGCGCGATGCGCCGGCCTTCCGGGGTGCCGGTCGGCGCCGGCAACCGCGCGGAACGCAGGCCTTCCGAAATGCCGGCAGCCGCCGGCACCCGCGCAATGCGCAGGTCGTCCGAGAGGCCGGCGGGCACCGGCGGACGCGCAATGCGCGCTTGCGGCTGCATGGGAAAGGTGACGATCGACACCTCCCACAAATCGACTCGGGCGATTCGGCGCACCCGTGCCCGCGGGTCGGTGCGCGCCTCCACCGTCTTGAAGCCGATGGACAGGCCGTCGAGGGCGCCGTCGCGCACCAGGGCCGCGCATTCACGCGCCCGCATTACGTCCGAGGAAAGCGCGCCGCGGACATAGAGGCCGCGGGCGTCCTCGAACATCTCGGTCCACACCCCGATGGGCTCGGCCGGGTCGTGCTGGTAGAGCAGGCGCACCCCGCCGGGGCCCTGCCGGGCGATGCTCTCGGCGAAGGCGCCGGGCAGCACCAGGTCGCGGCCGAGATCGGTGACGCCGAAAAGGCAGGCATAGCCCTCGATGGGGAAGCCTTCCGCGCTGGCGGCCGCCATTCCTAGCCCTCCTTGCCGGAAGGGGCGGCCGGCTTGCGGCGGCGCCGGCCCTTCTCCAGCTTCTCGAGGGTGGCGACGAAATCGCGGAACACCGCCCCGGCGCCGGGCGCGGCCGGCGCCTTGACCCGAGCGGGCGCGCCGGTGACCGCGCGGATCCGCGGCGCCGGCGCCTTCTGGAAGGGGGCACGCATGGCAAGTTTCCTTCTACCGACGGCCGCGGTCTTCGACCGGTGCCAAGTGGGGTGCCAAGTGGGTTGCGCTCAGGCGCCGCGCGGGCTTCACAAAAGGCCTATGAGGCAAATCCTCACGGGCCTTGGGTGTTGGAGACTGTTGGAAAAGTTGGACGGGCAGCGGTGGTTCTCACGCCGCCGGGTCTTTGCGATACCCGGCGCGTCGAGACCTTCGCCCGATCCGCGGCATCGCGCCGGCAGCCTCTCCTTCCCGAGCCCCGGACGATCCCGCAGCGGCCCGCTCAGGACGGGTCGTCGAGGCTGGCGTTGAAGCGGGCGAGCTCGCGCACGAAGCCGTCGAAGCGCTCGCTGGCCCGCCCGAGCTCCACCAGCGTGCGCCAGAAGGCCGCCGAGGCGCCGAGCGCCCAGAGCAGCAGAGCGAGATGGGCGATGTCGCCCCGCTCCGCGAAGGCGCGCAGCAGGTCGTTCATGGCGCCGGCGCATCCCGGTCGCGGGCGCCGTAGCCCACCGCCGCGCGCTTCTCGTCGGAGGTGAGGAAGTCGGCGGCGCCGACCCGGCTCCACAATCCGGTGCGCTCGGCGGCCAGCGCCTCCACCTGGTCCACGTCGGGCACCAGAGCGAGGTCGCCGCCGAAGGCCGGGCCAAGCCAGGCCACCAGCGCCTCGGCGATCCGCCGCGCCATGGGGATAACGCTCTGCCGCCACAGCGCCCGGTTGGCCTCGGTATAATTGGCGTAGGTGCTGTCGCCGGGAATGCCCATCAGCAGCGGCGGCACGCCGATGGCGAGGGCGATCTCGCGGGCGGCGGAATTGCGCGCCGCCTCGAAGTCCATGTCCTTCGGCGAGAGCGAGAGCGGGCGCCAGTCGAGCCCGCCTTCCAGCAGCAGCGGCCGGCCGGCATTGAGCGCGCCCTGGAACGAATTCTCCAGCTCGCCCTTCAGCCGGTCGAACTGCTCGTCGGTGAGGGTGCCGGTGCCGCCATAGACCAGGGCGCCGGAGGGCCGCGCCGCATTGTCGATGAGCGCCTTGTTCCAGGCCGAGGCAGCATTGTGCAGGTCGAGCGCCTGGGCCGCGGCCTCCAGCGGGGCGAAGCCGTAATGGTCGTCGAGCGGATTGAAGGCGGCCACATGCAGCACCGCCGGCACCGCGCCGCGCCCGTCCGGATCCAGCGCCACCGGTTCCTGGGAGAGGCGCATGCTGCGCCCGGCCACCACATAGTCGAAGGCCTCGGGCCAGCCGTCCGGCCCCGGCACCACCCGCATGCGGTCCGGCCTCAGCACATGCAGCTCGCGCAGCCGGCCGTCCACGGCCACCGCCTCCACATAGGCGTTGCCGGCCACCAGCAGATGGCTCGCCACCGCCTCCATCAGCGCGCTACCGGTGAGCCGCGGGTTGGGCCGGCGGACGAGGTCGAGCAGCGGATGCCGGTCCACCTCGCGGGCGCCGTCCATCAGCACCAGCGGCAGCGCGGCGACCGCCTCGGCGATCAGGCGCACCGCGCGGAAGGCGATGGCGTTCTTCGCATAGCCCTCGCGGGCGAGGCTCGCGTAGTCGCGCGGGGTCCAGCGCGGGGCGCCGGTGGAGAGCAGCGTCACCAAGGCGGCGGTGCGGCTCGCCTTCGCCTCCGGCGGCGCGGAGCGGAACGGGGCGAGAAGGGCGGCCAGCATGAACGGCTCCGGCAATGGATGGTTGAAACCGTCGCGCTTCGCCAGCGAAGCACGCGGATGTGGCTTTCGGCCCGGCTCCGATTCACCTAGCTTCCCGGCGATCGGATCGACGGGCGGACTGGAACCGGAATGAGACCCATGGGCTTTGGGCATCGCATCGCGTTGGGGGCGGCGACGGCCGTGATGATCGGCGGCATGCTGATGGGCGCCGGCGGGGCGGGCGCGCAGCCCAAGCCGCCCGCGCTCAATCCGAGGCGCGAATACTACCGCGCCACCTGGACCTGGTTCGGCCCCCTGAAGCAGACCGCGGATCCCAGGAACACCAGCCAGATCCAGTTCAGCACCAACACCCGGGCGATCTATTGCTATAACGACACATGCCACGAGGTGACCCTGGACCGGATCGCCAGCGGGATCCTGAGCTTCAGCACCGACGGCAAGAACCGGGTCGAGCTCACCACCCGCACCCCGACGCGGATCGACTCCCGGTTCTGGGAGGAGTTCGCGCCGGATCGCAAGGCGGACGCCATCGCCACCTTCGTGCTGAAGCCCTGAGACGGGCCGGCATCGCGCGAATTGGCCTCTGATCGGGGCCCGCTCAAGCCGCCTCGGATAAGAGTTCCCAGAGGACGGACGGCCGGCTCCTTCGGCCGCCGGCGGGTTGCCGGATCCACGCCGATGCTTGCGGCATCGCCTGCGTTCGGCGCCCTGGCGGGCGGACCAGAACCCTCGGCCTCCCGCCGCCGCGCGGGTTCGTGAAACGATCCAAATCTTTGATTATAGAGTGCTTCTTATCCGATCGGATGGGCCATCCGATCGGGAAACGCTCTAAAGCCCGCGCACCCGCGGCGCCGCCTCGCGTGGGCCGAGGACCAGGGCGGTCACCGCCCACACCAGCGCATCCAGCCGGTCCGGCGAGCGGCCGGAAGTGAGGCCATCCGGGCCGAAATCGCACATCTCGTCCTCGAGGGCGGGGAAGGCGTCGGCATGGCGCACCCGGCGCTGCTCGTAGAGCGCGGCCACCGGTTCCGCCCGCAGATACTTGCCGCGCGTCGCCCGCACCTGGATCACCGGCACCACCGGATCCACCTCGGCGAGCACGGCGCGCACCATCTCGCCGCCCTGGTTCACCTCGGCGACGACCGCATCGGCGGCGAGCCGCTTGTAGAGCGCCACCGCCTTCGCCGCCCATTGCGCCGGGCGCAGGCCCTGCTCGGTCTCGTCGGCGAGGACATGCACAACCCCCGCGCCGTCGACCCCGGCGGCAACGAGCCCGCACGCATCGGCGCCGGCGCGCGAGGAGGCCGGCGGATCCACCGCCACCACGATCCGGGCGAGCGCGGGGGCCGCCTCCTCGCGCAGCGATTCCAGCGCCCCACGCGACCACAGGGCGTCGGCCCGGTCCTCGATGATCTCGCCGTCCAGCTCCTGCCGGCCGAGCCGGGTGCCGCCGTAGCGGCCCAGCACCTGGCTGAGGAAGCCGGGGGCGAGGTGAAACGCATTCTCCGCCGTCGCGGCCCGCGTCACCGCCGTCGCCGGGTCGGCCACCAGCCGCTTCAGCAAAGCGGTGGGGCGCGGCGTGGTGGTGATCATCTGGCGCGGATGGTCGCCCAGCCGGAGGCCGAACTGCAGCATGTCGAAGGCCGCATCCGCCCGCTTCCACTTGCCGAGCTCGTCGAGCCAGGCGGCGCCGAACTGGGGGCCGCGCAGGCTCTCCGGATCCTCGGCCGAAAATCCCTGCGCCACCGCGCCGTTGGGCCAGGAGAGCCGGCGCCGGGAGGGCTCCCATTGCGGGCGCTCGTCGTCGCCATGGATGGCGAGGAGGCCGGAGATGCCCTCCACCATCACCTCGCGGACATCGGTCATGGTCTCGGCCACCAGCGCGATGCGGCCCACCGGACGGTCCGCGAACGGCGGGCGGCCCAGGGCGAGGCCGCGCACCCATTCCGCTCCCGCCCGGGTCTTGCCGGCGCCGCGGCCGCCCAGCACCAGCCAGGTGGTCCAGGGCCGGCCGTCCGGAGCGGTGGCGGGCGGGATCTGGTCGGCGCGCGCCCACAGCTCCCAGTCGGTGAGCAGGCGCCGGGCATCGGCCTCGGGCAGCTCAGCCAGCAGGTCCTGCGCCCGGCCCGCCTTCGCGCAGGCGATCAAGGCGGCGCGCAAGCTCGCGGCGGAAGACGTCGAGGTCCCGGACGGTGTCATCTTCGCTCGCGGCCTTCCCCTTGACGGGCGCGCCCTCGCCTTCCGCCGCCGACAGCTCGCGCAGGGTGCGGGCCAGCAGCGCCAGAGCGCGGGCATCCTTTTCCATGTCGGCGGCGGCGCGCGGCTCGCCGGCGCCGGCAACCAGGCCGGCAGCGGCGATGCGCGCCTCGATCTCTGCCCCCTGC
>CALMSN010000313.1 GCA_937872325.1 uncultured Xanthobacter sp.
GGCCCCCGCTCCCTCCCCTCGGGATCACGATGGCCGCCTGCCCCGTGTGGTAGTCCCCCCCCGGTGGGTTGTTCCCCGCCACGACAGCGGGCGTACCCCCCGCCGTCAGCCGGCCCGCCGACGACCGCCTCACGCCCCAGCTTCAGCCCGGCCTGATGCAGCGCCACCGGGCGCATTCCGGTGTCGAGGATCAGCCCCCCGGACGAGCCCATGATGGAACTGGCGCTGTGCAGCACCCGCGCATCGGTGGCATCGGCGCCGCTGCCGAGCAGAGCGGCGAACGTCTGGTCGACGGCGAACGAGCCCTCCGACATCCGGATCGAGAACGCGCCGGGATATTGCACCAGCACCAGCCGCCCGGCGGGCGCGGGGGGCGGCTCGGCGCCGGCAATGTCGTAATAGCCCCGCTCCAGCCCCGCGGCCTGGGAGAGCTTCAGAACGGCGAAGTCGTCGAACGGCTCGAATGCCGCCTTCACCTCGCGCTCCGGCCATTTCGCCGTGTCGCCGGCCGCCCCGCCGGCGGTGTCCTCGGACCGGCTGGCGGCGATGAGCCAATCCGCCGCCGCCGCCACCTGGGTCTTCCCGCCGGGCGCGTTCAGGTCGAACTCCACGCTCAGCACTTCCGCGCTGCCGCCCTTCTGCTGCCAGGCCTCGGCTGGCTCGAGGCCGCGCGCGGCCGCCAGCGCGGCGGGCAGCGGCTCCAGCAGGCTCTGCACCACGTGCCAGTTGGTGAGGACGAGGCGTGGGCCGATGAGGAAACCCGATCCGGTCACCCGCAGCCCGTCCTGCTTCAAGAGGATGCGGCAGGTGCGCCGCTGCGCCCGCATCAGGCCGGCCTGCACCTCATCCATGTTCCGGAACGGCGCATTGGCGTCGGCGATGGCCTGGTAGGTGACGACGACGCTCTCGCGGGAGGGCGCGTCGGTGGCCAGCAGGGTCGGCAGGATGGGGCCGTCGCGACCGGCGGCGAACAGGTGGTCGCCCGCCGCGGCGCACATGTCGGCGAGGAAGCCGAGGGTCGCCGCCTGCTCCAGGGCCGCGCGCGCATCGGCGGCGTCACGCTCCGGGCCGGCCGCCAGCGGCGTCCCGCGCTGCCGGCGCAGCGCGATCGCCTTGAAGGAGACGCCCCCCGGCCGCGTCGCCGCATGGGTGTCGAAGATGGTCTCGAACTCGGCGCGCGACGCCTTCAGCCGCGCCGCCAGCGCTGCGACGTCGAGCACATCCGCGCTGTGGGGATCGGGGCCGGGCATCGACCGCCCTCACACCCAGCGCGGCCGATCGAAGACCGCGGGCGGAACCACCCCGGCCTTGCGCACCGCCCCCAGCGCATGAGCGTAGTTGGCGGTCATCGGCCGGCCGGCGAAATGCAGCCCGAGCACCGGTAGATCGTCGGTGAAGCGGATCACCGCCGAGCCGGAGCAGCCGGCGAGCGTCGTCGCGTCATGGGTGACGATCCAGCGGCGCGCATCGCCGGCCACCTTGCCGGCCACCAGCTCCAGCTCGCCGGGGCTGAAATACTTGCAGCCGTAGTCGAGGCCGAAGATGGCGGCGAGCCGCTGGCCGATGGTCTCCGCCGTCTCCTTGCCGGACGGATCGTCCAGCGCCTGCCGGTCGGGCCGCGCCGGATAGCCGATGACCGCGATGGACTGCCGCACGGCCGCCTCGTCCGGATCGCCGACCAGCGGATGCCGGGCGGGGAACGCCTTGGCCGCCGCGTTGGTGGTCTCCACCTCCAGCAGGGCCATGTCGAGATGGGCATAATCCACCGCGCGGCCGATCGGCATGTCACCCGCGGCCAGGATGCCCTTCACGGCAAAGCGCAACTTGTCGCCGCGGCCGCGGTCGTCGAAATTGATCGAGACGTTGTCACGCAGGAACCAGCGCGGCGCCGCGCCCGGGACGGCGACCGCATCGGCGATGGCCTCGGCGACGTGGCGGTTGGTCATCACCAGCCCCTGGTCGACCACGAAGCCGGTGCCGATATGCGCGCCGTCGAGGTCGATCCGCCCCACCGCCGCGGCCAGTTTCGCAAGGAAGGGGTCGGCGGCGAACAGCAGGCCCTGCCAGTCCGTCATCTCCACCGGCAGCCCGGCCAGCTTGCCGTCGATCACCTTGAACGATGGCCGTCCCTTCAGCCGCACGATGGCCTCGATGGTCACCCGGGCATCCGGGGAAAGCTTCGCCTCGCCATCCCTGGTCAGTGCGCGCACGGCGCTTTCGGTGTTGCTCAGCACGTCCCGCCGCGCCCCGGCGGCCTCGGCGGTGGTGCGGGGGTCTGCGTCCAGCGCCGCAAGCAGCTTTTCCACCTCGTCCTGCAGGTCGCGCAGGCCAAGCCCCTCAAGGCTGGCGCGGGCGCTCTCGGCGGTGCTTTCGCGGCCGTCTGCCTTGGGCGCGATGAGCATCTCGGTGCGCCGCGCGCTCTGCGGCGGCGGCAGGGGATCCACCAGCTCGGCCCCGCCGCGCCCCAGCGCAAGGGCGCGCCGGAGAACCTCCGGCTTTTCCGCTGCGAGACCCGGTGACGGCTGCGGGCGCACCGCCGATTCCACGAGGACCGAGCGCTCCGCGGAGCTGCGCCGCCAGGCATCGGCCGCCAGGAACGTGGCCTCGGCGCCGAACCGCTTCCAGTCGACGCCGTCGGTGCCGCGATCCACCGCATCGAACACCTCGGCGACGGGGGTGCTCGCCGGCGCCTCGGGGAGCGATTCCGGCGCGGTGGGCGCGAATTCGGGGGCCGGGACATCCCGCAGCGGCCTGGCGAGCAGCGCCTCGGCATCCACCACCCCCGCGCCGTAGAACCAGCTATTCCAGCGCGGCGGCTTGCGGGCGGTGGCCTCGAGCGCGGCGCGGAACAGGTCCTGCACGGTGATGCGGCGGCGCGCCGCCTCGGCGCGGATCGCCTCGCGGCCGAAATGCGCCACCCACAGCGCGGCGACGCCGGCGGTGGTGGCGACCGCGAAGGAGGTCCCCTGCCCGCCGCTCACCTGCGGGTGCCCGCCATCCTGCGGGGTGCGGCGGGCCACATAGACGTTCTCCGCCGGCGCCGAGACCGACACCCCGAAGCCGTAGCTGGTGCCTCGCCACGGGCGATCCTTGGAATCCACGCCCGCGACCGCGATCACCCGGCTGTCGGAGGCCGGATAGACCACGAAGCCGACGCAGTTGCCCGCCGCCGCCATCACGATGGTGCCGGCCTTGACCGCCACCTCCAGCGCCGCATCGATGGAGCGGGAATAGATGCCGCCCAGGCTCATGGTGATGACGTCGGCCTTCACCTTCACTGCGTGCAGGATGGCGGCCGCGACCGGCGTGCCGTCGAAGATCTTCACGTCCTCGATGCAGCGGATGGGCACCAGGCTGGCGCCGGGCGCCGCGCCCACCATGCCGCCGCCCTCGCGGCTGACCACCACGCTCCCCGTCGCCGTGCCGTGCCCGGGATTGGCCACCGACGGATCGAGCGGATCGGTGGGGTTGGCGTCGCCGCCGATGATATCGGTGGCAAGGTCCAGCCGCAGCGCCGCCGGGTCGAGATCGGGATGGGTCGCGACACCGGTATCGGGCTGCGCGACGAGAACCCCCTCGCCTTTCTTCGGCGAGATCGCCCAGGCCTGCGGCGCGCGCACCGCCGCCACCGACCAGCGCGCATCGGCCGGCGCGCTGGCCTGCGACCAGCAGTAAAGATCGGTGACGACGGATTCCGGCGCCCGGCCGCGCAGCAGCCGGGCATCGGGCTCGGCATAAAGCGTGCTGCCGATGTCCGGAGTGCAGGAGACGAGATCGAGCGCATCCACCAACGCGTCGGCGATGGCGAACAGGCGGTCCGGCGCGATGGTGCGCGGAACGCCTGGGAACTGAAGCACATAAAAGGTGGGCAGAAGCGGATCCAGCGGCGCAAGGCTGAAGCTGTCGGCTTCCAGCAGAGCCGCGAGCCGCGGGCGCAGGCCGGCGGCATCATCGACGCTCCGAAGCTCCAGCTGGAAGCGGACGATGCCCGGCCGCAGGGTTTCATCCTGCCCTTGAGAGTACTTGGCGATCGCCTTGAGAATTTCGAGTGCGCTCATATTCGCCTCCGGACCAAATATGATTGGTATTCTTCGCCTGCCCATTGCGGCTTCGACGCGGACGCACCCGTGAATACTGCTAAGCGACGATCTGAACGCAGACCCACAACAACGAAACGGATGCGCCGAGGATCCGGCATCGCCGTCGCACTGGCTCACCCATTTACACGCTGGCTAAATTTCGAGAGGTAACTTGAAACCAATATATAATATTCGATACATAAAAAGCATAATTTTTTCTTGGACGCATCCCCTATTTAGGGCAGGCCCGGGAAAAATAACACCTCAATCCGTCACCCTGGATTGCATTCCGGTCTCCAAATCGCAACCGGAATAGACTGAATATATAATTTCTAAAAATAATATCCTGTAAATTCTGTTTAATTCATTTGAACAGTTTTTCCTGCATCCATCCATTCATAGAAATAAAGAGCCGGACACGCGGCATTGATTCAAAGTGGAGAACGACCAGCGTCACCATGAAAAGCGCCGGAAATCCTGTTCCTCCCACCGGGGCGAACCATCCCCTGGTGCGGCGGCGCGAATGCGCGCGATCCGCAGCCGGAGCGGCTCACGTTGCAAATCCTCTGCGACAGACTTGCCCGATGAGGCGTCCAGGCAACACGCTTTCACGCGCGATCATCTCACTGCCGCGCGTTTTCCGCCCGCGTCGGCTTGCGGAACGCCCTCTGCCGATATGACTTGCCGCGCTTTCTCGACGCGAAACCTTGTCCGCCTGGCTCGAAAACACGCTAGTCGGTGTTGCGGCCGTTGCGCGAGATATTGCCGCCGTCGATGCGACGGAGCGAGATTTCCAGCCGCGCATCGGCGGCGGCGATCTCGGCGATCACGCGCTGGGTGTAGGCCATATGCACCTCGGCGGCGCTGCCGGCGGCCTCCGGATCGCGGGCGATGACGCCCTCGAAGATGGCCCGGTGCTGCTCCAGCAGAACCTCGCGCACCTCGGAGCGGGCATAGAGCTTCTCCCGGTTGACGAAGATCCCCTTGCGCAGCATCCCCGACAAGGCCCGCATGATGTGCAGCAGCACGAGGTTGTGGCTGGCCTCGTAGATGGCGACATGCAGGTCGGCGTCGGCCTCCGCCTCGTCGCGCGGGTCGGCGATGCCGTGGGCCTTGTCGATGCGGGCCATGCAGTCGCTCAGGACGGCGCGGTCCACCTCGTTGGCGCGGGTCGCGGCGAGGGCGGCGGCCATGCGCTCGAGGGTGGCGCGCAGCTCGATATAGTCGTCCACCCCCTCGGCGCGCGAGGACAGCAGCGCG
>CALMSN010000314.1 GCA_937872325.1 uncultured Xanthobacter sp.
GTCGGTCGCATCCCGGCCGCCGCGACGCTGGTCATCAGCCCGTACATCAACGCCGGTGGCGCCCCGGTCGCCCTGGGTACTGCGCTGGCCGCCGTGCCGCCGACCGTCGGCAACGTCGACTGGGCCTGCCACTCGGTGGGTGTCGCGACCGCGACCAACCGCGGCGTGGGTGCCATCGCCGGTGTGACGGCGGCCACCCTGCCGGCCAACTTCGCGCCGAACGAGTGCCGCTGATCGGGAGGGCCTAGCCCTTCAGGATCGAGAAGGCGGCCCACGGGCCGCCTTTTTCTTGGCCCGCTCCGGCCCCCGGTTCCGACAATAAATACCAGCTCAGGGATGTCGTATGGGAACCAGAAAGTCCACCAGTCGCCTACAGCGCGGCTTCACCTTGATCGAGCTGATGATCGTCGTCGCGATCGTCGGCATCCTGTCCGCCGTCGCGCTGCCGGCCTACCAGGACTACATCGTGCGCAGCCGCATCACCGAAGGCCTGGCGGTCGCGGCCGAAGCCAAGGTGGTGATCAACAGCGGCGCCTCGGTCGGCGATCTCGCCACCGCGGCCGGCACCTTCAACGCGTCGTTCACGCCGACCAAGTACGTGCGCTCGCGCACGATGGATCCGGTGAGCGGCGTGCTGACGGTGACCTTCAACGAGGTCAACATCGGCCGCATTCCGGCCAATGCCACGATCACGATGAGCCCGTACCTGAACAACGCCGTGCCGGTCGCCCTGCAGGCTGCGCTGGCCGCCAACATGATGGGCGTGGTCGACTGGATCTGCCAGTCCACCACCGCCAACACGGCGGCCTCGCGTTACCGCTATGGGCTGGCGGAATTGCGCCAGCTTACCAAACAGGTGTTTCCGTGACAGATCAAGAACTGGAAAAATTTGAAGTTGAATTGCGGCAGAGCCGGCCGGCCAATCTGCCAGCGTCTTATGCCGCCCGCCTGCGGACGATGACCCCGCCGGTCAACGTGTGCCCGCCGAAGGTCGTCCCGTCCTCCGCGCTCGCGCCAAACCTTTTGCACCTCCTGCGTTGGTTGATTCCTGCAGCCGCAGTGATATTGGTCGCTGCGGTACTCTGGCGCGCCAAACCCGCTGTGACACCTCCGACCACGATTACTGAGAGCCGACCGCCTGCCCAGGCTCGCGCCGCATCCCCCGTTTTCAACGCGGACAATGCCCAGATCGGGCAGGAGCTGGTGTCGTCCTTCGACGCGGGGGCCACGCTGCCCGGCGGGGAGCCAGTACGTTTTCGCTGCCGGCAATGGCTGGATCAAGTGGTGGTGCGCGACAATTCCCAGGGCCTGCTCGTCGAGAATCGCGCGCCGCGCGTCGACCTGTTCGACGTCCGTCCCGACGACGCCCGGGCCGCTGCCTTCGCCCGCGACCTCAGGATCATCGAGGCGCTGCTGTTCACGGCGGCGGCGCCGCTGGAGCCGCGCGCCATGGCCCCGCATCTGTCCGCCGGGGCTGACATCGGCGCCCTGATGGAGGCGCTGGCGGGGGCCTATGCCGGGCGCGGGGTGAACGTGGCGCGGGTCGCCGGCGGCTACATGCTGCGCACCGCGCCCGATGTGGCCGCCGCCGTGGCGCTGGCGATCGCGGCGCCGGAGCCGCGCCGGCTCTCGCGGGCGGCGGTGGAGGTGCTGGCCATCATCGCCTACCACCAGCCGGTGACCCGGGCCGAGATCGAGGAAGTTCGCGGCGTCTCCACCTCCCGGGGCACGCTGGACGTGCTGCTGGAAAGCGGCTGGGTGCGCCTGCGCGGGCGGCGCAAGGCGCCGGGCCGGCCGGTGACCTACGGCACCACCCCGGCCTTCCTGATCCAGTTCGGCCTCGACGCGGTGGGCGACCTGCCCGGCCTCGACGAGCTGCGCGGCGCCGGGCTTCTGGATGCCCGCCTCGGCGCAGGCTTCTCCATTCCGCTACCCACCGACGATCCCGCGCTCCGCGACGACGAGGAGGCGCTGGAGCCCGCGCCGCTCGACCTCGCTCTGGCCCCCGCCGCGAGCGACGACGACGAAGGACCCGCCTGAGCATGAGCGAGCGCATATCCGGCCTGGAGCCGGCAGAGACGGAAACCATCGCCCCCGCCGAGGAGCCGGCCGGGCGGACTTCCGAGGCCAAGGACCTGGTGTTCGAGGCGGTGACGCTCTCCTACGGTCCGGTGACCGCGGTGCGCGACGTGAGCCTCGCGGTGCGCCCGGGCGAGGTGATGTGCCTGCTGGGCCAGTCGGGATGCGGCAAAACCTCGCTGCTGCGCCTTGCCGCCGGCATCGAGCGGCCGGACCGCGGCCGCATCCTCATCGACGGGCGCGAGGTGGCCGGCCCAAATGCCTTCGTGCCGGCGGAGAAGCGCGGCGTCGGCCTGGTGTTCCAGGATTATGCGCTGTTCCCGCACCTCACCAGCCTCGGTAACGTGATGTTCGGCCTCGCCGGCCTGCCGCGGACGGCGGCCCGGCGCGAGGCGCTGGCGGCGCTGGCGAGGGCCGGGCTGGAGGGGGCAGGGGACGCCTATCCGCACCAGCTTTCCGGCGGCCAGCAGCAGCGGGTGGCGCTGGCCCGGGCCATGGCTCCGCGCCCGGGCATCCTGCTGCTCGACGAGCCCTTCTCCGGCCTCGATTCCCGCCTGAGGGACGAGGTGCGGGCGAGCACCCTGGCGGTGCTGCGGGCGGCCGGGGCCACCGCCATCATCGTCACCCACGATCCGGAGGAGGCGCTGCGCCTGTCCGATCGCATCGCGTTGCTGCGCCAGGGGGCGCTGGTGCAGCTCGGCACTCCGGAAGCGCTCTATCGCCAGCCGGCGGACCTCGGGGTGGCGCGCTTCTTTTGCGAGCTGAACGAGATCGCCGCCCGCGCCGTCGGCGGCCGGGTGGAGACGCCCCTCGGCCTGTTCGCCGCGCCGCAAGGCTGCGCCGACGGGCCGGTGGTGGTGGCGGTGCGCTCCCACGGGCTGCGCCTCGGCCGGGCCGGGGAGGGAAGCCCCGCCCGGGTGATCGACCGGCGGTTCCTCGGCCCGCTCGATCTCGTGGAAGTGATGGTGGACGGGCTGCCCCAGCCGCTCACCATCCGCCTGCACGCGGCCTCGGCCCTGAAGGCGGGAGACGAGGTGGGGGTATCGGCATCCGCCGGCGACGTCCTTGTTTTCGCCGCGGGGGGCGCCTAGGGTCGCAGACCGCTCAAGTCGGTGGTAACACCGCGCACTGGTTCGTCTTGGAGGATCGATATGGGTTCGATGAGCATCTGGCACTGGGTTGTGGTGCTGGTCGTGGTGCTCCTCTTGTTCGGCCGCGGCAAGATCTCCGATCTCATGGGCGACGTGGCCAAGGGCATCAAGTCCTTCAAGAAGGGCATGGCCGAGGACGACGAGCCGGTGGCCAAGGCGCCGCCGGAAACGCCGCGGCCCATCCCGCACCAGGCCAACACGCCCGCCAGCGAGGCGGAGAAGAAGGCCGTCTGAGCCCCGCCCCTTAACTTTTCGAGGAGGGTGGCCGCCCGGCCGCCCGCGCGCGCATGTTCGAAATCGGCTGGTCGGAGCTGGTGCTGATCGGCATCGTTGCCCTGATCGTCATCGGTCCCAAGGAATTGCCGTCCGTCCTCAGGACGGTGGGACGCACCGTCACGCGCCTGCGCCGGATGGCCGGCGAGTTCCAGGGCCAGTTCCAGGAAGCCCTGCGCGAGGCCGACCTTGCCGACATGCGCAAGGAAATCGCCGACGTGACGGACAGCGCTCGCTCGTCCCTCGACAGCATTTCCACCAAGGAGATGTTCGACCCGCTGCGCTCCATCCGCGACGAGATCCGCTCCACCGTGGAGGGCGCGACCGGCAAGACGGCGGTCGCGGGGGCGGCGAGCGTTGCCGCGTCGGCAGCGGCGGCGGAGACCGGGGCTCCAGCGGGCGAGGCCGCATCCCCCCCCGCGGCCGAATCCGCCCCCGCCGCCCCTGCCGCCGACACACCCGCCCCCCCCGCGGCCTCGGCGGCCCACCGGCCTGACGCCCAGATCCCGCCGATACCCGGGGGCCGGCGGGGGCCCGGGCGGCCGCCCGGCGGGAAGCCCAGATCCCGCTGCGGCGGGAGCGGGAGCCGCTGCCCGAGCCGATCTTCGAGACCCCCACTGGCCCCATCATGATCGGGCCCGATCTTGAGGCGGACCCCGCCGCCCCCGGCAAGAGCGCCCCATGAGCGACGACGACATCGACGCCTCGAAGGCCCCCCTCATCGATCACCTGATCGAGCTCAGGTCGCGACTCATCAAGTCGATGCTGGCGTTTCTCGTCGCATTCTTCCTGTGCTTCATGTTCGCCAAGCAGATCTACAACGTCCTGCTGTGGCCCTATGAGTTCGCATCGGGATTCCAGCCCGGGATCAAGCTGATCTACACGGCGCCGCAGGAATTCCTGTTCACCCAGATCAAGCTCGGCATGTTCGGGGCGGCGTTCCTCTCCTTCCCGGTGGTGGCGACGCAGGTCTACATGTTCGTGGCGCCGGGGCTCTACAAGCACGAGAAGAACGCCTTCCGGCCTTATCTCGTCGCCACCCCCATCTGCTTCCTGATCGGCGCGGCGTTCGTCTATTTCATCGCCATGCCGCTGGCCATGAGCTACTTCCTCGGCATGCAGCAGGCGGGCGGCGAGGGGCAGGCGGAGATCGCGCTGCTGCCGAAGGTTTCGGAATATCTCTCCCTCATCACCACCTTGATCCTGGCCTTCGGCATCTGCTTCCAGCTTCCGGTGATCCTCACCCTGCTGGCGCGGATCGGCGTGGTGACGCAGGACATGCTGCGCAAGGTGCGGCGTTACGCCATCGTCGGGGTGTTCGTGGTGGCGGCCGTCCTCACCCCGCCGGACGTCATCAGCCAGCTCTCCCTTGCCCTGCCGACGCTGCTTCTCTACGAGGTGTCGGTATATCTGGTGGGGCTCGTCGAGCGGCGCCGGGCGGCGGAGGAAGCGGCGCGCGACGCGGCGGAATCCTCGGCGGCCTGAGTTCAGGCGGGCCTTTTTCGGACATTCGGTTTTCGGGCGCGGGCGGTGATCCTCCGCTGCGTCATGGCCGGGCGTGCGCCGGCCGTCCACCGGAGCGCCGCGCCCTTCAATGGCGGAGCCTTGCCATGCACGACATCAAGTGGATCCGGGACGACCAGGGGGCCGGCCTCATCGACGCCCTCGCCCGGCGCGGCAATCGCGCGCTCGACGCGGTGGCGGCCGCGCAGGCGCTGGTCGGCAAGCTGCTCGCCCTCGATACCGAGCGCCGCGAGACGCTGACGCAGCTCGAATCCCTGCTCGCCCGCCGCAACGCCGCCTCCAAGGAGATCGGCGCCGCCAAGGCCAAGAAGGACGAGGCCACCGCCGCCGCCCTCATGGCCGAGGTGGCCAAGATCAAGGAGGACGTGCCGACGCTTGAGGCCAGTGCCAAGGGCATCGATGCGGCGCTGAACGGCGAGCTGGCAGCCATCCCCAACGCGCCGCTGGCCGAGGTGCCCCCGGGTGCCGACGAGCACGACAATGTGGAGAAGAGCGTCTTCGGCGCCCCGCGGAGCTATGGCTTCACTCCGAAGCAGCATTTCGAGGTGGGCGAAAATCTCGGCCAGATGGATTTCGAGACCGCCGCCAAGCTCTCCGGCGCCCGCTTCGTGGTGAACAAGGGCCCGCTCGCCCGGCTGGAGCGGGCGCTGGGCCAGTTCTTCCTCGATGTGCATACCGGCGAGCATGGCTATACGGAAGTCAATCCGCCGCTGCTGGTGCGCGATGAGGCGATGTTCGGCACCGCGCAATTGCCGAAATTCCGGGATGACCAGTTCCTGACCGCGCGAAATCTTGGCGGTGCCGATCGCGCGGCCCCGATGGGGACATTGCTGGAGGCGGAGGCCTCGCTCTGGCTCATCCCCACCGCCGAGGTCCCGCTGACCAATCTGGTGCGCGAATCCATCCTTTCCGAGGATGAGCTGCCGCTGCGCCTCACCGCGCTCACCCCCTGCTTCCGGGCCGAGGCCGGGGCGGCGGGGCGCGATACGCGGGGGATGATCCGCCAGCACCAGTTCACCAAGGTGGAGCTGGTCTCCATCACCGCGCCGGAGACGTCCGGCGAGGAGCATGAGCGCATGCTCGCCTGCGCCGAGGCGGTGCTGAAGAAGCTGGATCTGCACTATCGCGTCGTCACCCTGTGCACCGGCGACATGGGGTTCGCCTCGCAGAAGACCTACGACATCGAGGTCTGGCTGCCGGGGCAGGGGGCGTTCCGGGAGATTTCCTCCTGCTCGGTCTGCGGCGACTTCCAGGCCCGGCGCATGGATGCCCGCTACCGGCCGAAGGATGCGAAGGGCCCGCGCTTCGTCCATACGCTGAACGGCTCGGGCGTGGCGGTGGGCCGCGCTCTGGTGGCGGTGCTGGAGAACTACCAGCAGGAAGACGGCTCGGTTCAGGTGCCCGACGCTCTGCTGCCCTATATGGGCGGCCTGACCCGGATCGAGAAGCTGGGCTGATACCGCAAGCCCTCTCCCGCCGGCGGGGGAGGGAGGGAAGGCCGGGGCGGAAACCGCCGTCGGCCCCCGCTTTGGCCCTCTCCCGCGCGGGAGGGGGAAGGCCGGCGGGATCCTCCGCGGGCAAGGACGGCGTGGCCGCGAAAGGAAGAAGCGATGCGTATCCTGGTCACCAATGACGACGGCATCAACGCCGCCGGCCTCGATGCCTGCGCCCGCATCGCCGCCGCCTTCACCGACGACGTGTGGGTGGTGGCGCCGGAGTTCGACCAGTCCGGCGTCGCCCATTCGCTGTCGTTGTCCGATCCGCTGCGGCTGCGGCAGGTGGATGAGCGCCGCTTCGCGGTGAAGGGCACCCCCACCGACTGCGTCATCATGGCGGTGCGGCATATGATGGCCGACGCCCCGCCGGACCTCGTGCTCTCCGGCGTCAATCGCGGCCAGAACATCGCCGAGGACGTGACCTATTCCGGCACCGTGGCGGGGGCCATCGAGGGCACGATTCTCGGCATTCCCTCCATCGCCCTGTCGCAGGCGTTCGGCCCGGCGACCCGCCAGCCGCCGCGCTTCGACACCGCCGAGGCTCATGCCCCCGGCCTCATCCGCACCCTGCTGGCCGAGGGGATTCCCGCCGGCACCCTCGTCAACATCAACTTTCCCGACCGGGCGCCGGAGGAGGTGACGGGCATCGCCGCCACCTTCCAGGGCAAGCGCGACCAGAAGCTGCTGCGCATCGACGCCCGCACCGACGGGCGTGCCAATCCCTATTACTGGATCGCCTTCGAGCGCCGCGTCACCGATCCCGCCCCGGGCTCGGACCTCAAGGCGGTGGAGGAGGGCAAGATCTCCGTCACCCCACTGCGCCTCGACATGACCGACGAACCGCAGATGACCCGCCTCGCCCTGCTCTTCGCGCAGAAGTGAGGGCGCGGCACCAAAACCGCAGGCGCCGCATCGGCCGCGGCGCCTTATCCGGGTGCCGGATGAGCGGATTGGCGCCCCGAGGGCGCCCCGGTTTGCAATCGCCGGTCCGGTCAGTATAGTCCGCGCGCGCCGCGTCGGCCTGCCGTGCGGCGGCGCCGACCTTCCCAGATCCTGCATCAGCTGTACGAGCGAGGACGCAAATGTTCATCACGCCTGCTTTCGCCCAGGGCGCCACAGGGGCTGGCGGCGGAGCCGACATGCTCATTCAGCTCGCTCCGTTCCTGCTGATCTTCGTGGTGATGTACTTCCTGATCCTGCGGCCGCAGCAGAAGCGGGCGAAGGCGCACCAGGAGATGGTGACCTCGCTGCGTCGCGGCGACGTGGTGGTGACTGCCGGCGGCCTCGTCGGCAAGGTCTCGCGCGTGCTGGACGACAACGAGATCGAGCTCCAGATCGCCGACAATGTCCGCGTGCGCCAGATCCGCGGCCAGATCGCCGTGGTCCGCGCCAAGGGCGAGCCCGCCAAGGACGAGGCGCTGCCCCCGCCGTCGGCTTCCTGATCCTCGCAAGGACGACACGGCAAGGACGTTTCTCCGCCCCATGCTGCACTTTTCCCGATTCAAGACCGCGGCGATTCTGATCATCACCGCCCTCGGCATCCTGTTCGCGCTGCCCAACGTGCTGCCGCCGAGCGTGCTGGCCGTGCTCCCGTCATGGCTGGCCTCCAGCCGGGTCACCCTCGGGCTCGACCTGCAGGGCGGCTCGCACATCCTCCTCGAGGTGGACGGCCAGGCCCTTCGCAAGGAGCGGGCTGAATCGGTCCGCGACGAGGTTCGTCGCGTGCTGCGCGAGCAGCGGATCGGCTACAGCAACCTTTCGGTGCGCGACGCCACCATCAGCCTGCGCCTGCGCGATCCCGCCGACACCCAGAAGGCGGTGACCGAGCTGCGCACCCTCGCGAGCCCGGTCACCAACACCCTGTTCGGCAACACCACCGGCGAGATGGACCTCACCGTCTCGTCCGGCGCCGACGGGGCGGTCACGGTGGCCCTCACCGAGGCTGGGCTGAACGCGCGCATCCGCGGCGCGGTGGACCAGTCCATCGAGATCGTCCGCCGCCGTATCGACCAGCTCGGCACGGTGGAGCCCAACATCCAGCGCCAGGGCGCCGACCGCCTGCTGGTGCAGGTTCCCGGCCTGCAGGACCCGCAGCGCCTGAAGTCGCTGCTGGGCCAGACCGCCAAGCTCTCCTTCCGCATGATCGACCAGTCCATGTCGCCGGAGCAGGCCCTGCAGGGCCGGCCGCCGGTGGATTCGGAGGTCCTCCAGGGGCAGGACGGCCACCCCTATCTGGTGGAGAAGCAGGTGCGGGTCTCCGGTGAGGACCTCACCGACGCCCAGGCCGGCTTCGACAACAACACCCGCGAGCCCATCGTCTCGTTCCGCTTCAATTCCAACGGCGCCCGGCGCTTCGCGACGACCACGCAGGAAGCGGTGGGGCGGCCGTTCGCCATCGTGCTCGACAACCAGGTGCTCTCCGCGCCGGTGATCCGCGAGCCGATCCTCGGCGGCTCGGGGCAGATCTCCGGCTCCTTCACGGTGCAGCAGGCCAACGATCTTGCCATCCTGCTGCGGGCCGGCGCGCTGCCGGCCCCGCTGAAGGTGGTGGAGGAGCGCACCGTGGGCCCGAGCCTCGGCGCCGATTCCATCGAATCGGGCAAGGTCGCGGCCTATGTGGCCGGCGGTCTGGTGGCGGTGTTCATGATCGCCATCTACGGGCTGTTCGGGCTGTTCGCGCTGATCGCGCTGGCCATCCACATCATCTTCATGTTCTCGCTGCAGTCGATCCTCGGCGCGACGCTGACCCTGCCCGGCATCGCCGGCGTGGTGCTCACCATCGGCATGGCCGTGGATTCGAACGTCGTGATCTTCGAGCGCATCCGCGACGAGGCGCGCGAGGGCCGATCGGCCATCTCGGCCATCGACAAGGGCTTCGTGAACGCCCTCGGCACCATCCTCGACGCCAACATCACGGCGCTCGCGACGGCTGTGATCCTGTTCCTGCTCGGTGGGTCGGGACCGGTGCGGGGCTTCGCCGTCACCTACATCCTCGGCCTTCTGACCACCATGTTCACGGCCTACACCCTGACCCGGCTGATGATCGCCACCTGGGTCAAATGGCGGCGCCCGGCCGCGCTGCCTATCTGAAGGTGCGCCGAAAATGCCTTTGATCGACTACATCCCGGCGCATACCAACATCGGTTTCATGCGGCTGCGCCGCTTCAGCTTCCCGTTCTCGGCGGCGCTGTCGCTGATCGCCGTGATCCTGTTCGCGACGGTTGGCTTCAACCTCGGCATCGACTTCAAGGGTGGCACCCTTATCGAGGCCCAGACCAGCCGCGAGGCGGCCGATATCGGGGCCCTGCGCGAGCATCTCACCGACCTTGATCTCGGCGAGGTGCAGATCCAGGAGTTCGGCTCGCCGCGCGACGTGCTGATCCGCCTCGGCCATGCCGGCACCACCGAGGAGGCGCAGCAGGCGATCCTCGCCCAGGTGCGCTCGGTGCTCGGCGCGGAATACACCATCCGCCGGGTAGAGACGGTCGGCCCCTCGGTCTCCGAGGAGCTGGTGCGGCAGTCCATCCTGGCCCTGGTGCTGGGCGCGGTGGCGGTGCTCGCCTATCTGTGGTTCCGCTTCGAGTGGCAGTTCGCGGTGGGCGCCATCGTGACGACGATGCACGACATCTTCGTCACCTTGATGATCTTCTCCGCATTCGGCGTCGATTTCGACCTGACCTCGATTGCCGCCATCCTCACCATCATGGGCTATTCGCTCAACGATACGGTGGTGGTGTACGACCGCATCCGCGAGATGCTGCGCCGCTACAAGAAGATGCCGATGCCGGAGCTGCTCGACGTGGCGGTCAACGCCACCTTCTCGCGCACGGTCATCGTCTCCATCACCACCTTCCTGGCGACGCTCGCGCTCTACTTCTTCGGCGGCGAGGTGCTGCGCGGCTTCTCGCTGGCGATGACGGTGGGCGTGGTGATCGGCACCTATTCCACCATCTTCGTGGCGGCGCCGATCCTGATCCATCTCGGCCTGCGCGCCTCCACGGTGGAGGCGCCGGCAGGGGCGGAGCCGGGCACGCCGTCGGGCGCCGCGCTTCCCGGCGAGGGGACAGCCGGCGGTGCCAAGAAGGGCAAGGGCGGCGGCCGTCCGGCCAAGGCGTGATCCAGGCCATGGCGGAGCGCGCGCCCTTCCTGCCCCGGCAGGTGCCCATCGACGGCTACAGCGCGCGCTTCTTCCATTTCGCCGGCATGTCCCATTCGGGCTCCATCCTGGCGCTGCCCTCCGGAATCCGGCCCTGGGACGTGGCGAGCTTCGCGGCGCTGGATCTCGAGGGCCTGGCCCCGATCCTCGCCGAGGCCGGGCGCTTCGAGCTCCTGTTCCTCGGCACCGGCCGTGATCCCGGCGTCCTGCGCCCGCCGCTGGCCCAGGCGCTGCGCGATGCCGGCCTGCGCTTCGAGCTGATGCCCACCTCCGCGGCCGCGTCCACCTACAACGTGCTGCTGGGGGAGGGGCGTCCGGTGGGGGCGGCGCTCATTTCCGTGTGAGCGCGATCTCTCCTGGCGCGGCGGAGGCCGCCGCCTACGCCTATTGCGCCGAGTTGGTCCGCAGCCAGGACCGCGACCGCTTCCTCGCCGCGCTCTTCGCGCCGGCGGACCTGCGGCCGCACCTTCTCGCCCTCGCCGCCTTCAACATCGAGGTGGCCCGGGTCCGCGAGGTGGTGCGCGAGCCGCTGCCCGGAGAGGTGCGCATCGCCTGGTGGCGCGAGGTGCTGGAGGGCCAGGGCCGGGGCGACGTGGCCGGACATCCGGTCGCGGCGGCGCTGAAGGACACCATTGCCCGCTGCGGTTTGCCGGCGGCGCCGCTGGTGGCGCTGGCGGAAGCCCGCATCTTCGACCTCTACGACGATCCCATGCCCACCCTTGCGGACCTGGAGGGCTATGCCGGCGAGACCGCGTCCGCGGTGCTGCAGCTCGGCGTGATGATTCTCGCCCCCAAGGCGGCGCCGGCGGCGGCGGAGGCCTGCGGCCATGGGGGCGTCGCTCAGGCGCTCACCGGCCTGATGCGGGCATTTCCCATCCACGCCGCCCGCGGCCAGTGCTTCCTGCCGCTCGACGTGCTGGCGCGGCATGGGCTGGACCGCGAGGCGGCGGTCTGCGGCACCCCGGCCGCGGGGCTTGCGGCGGTCTTCGCCGATCTGCGGGCGGAGGCGGCGCGTCATCTGCGGGCGGCGGCCGAGTCCCTGGCTGCGATGCCGCCGGATCTGCGAAGCGGCGTCCCGGCGCTGCTGCCGCTGGCGCTGGTGGCGGCAGATCTCAAGGCGCTGCGGCGGGTGCGCGATCCGTTTCGCGAGCGGCCGGGCCTGCCGCGGTGGCGGCGCGCGCTCCGCCTGTGGCGTGCCGCCCGCCGGGCCGGCCACCGCGCCGACTGGCTGTCCGCTTTCCTGCCGAAAAAATGAAGCCCGGCGCGCGGTGACTTCGATTCCCGCGCTCCCGGTCAACCCGGCGCGGCACCGGTGGACCACCGATGCCGCGTAAAGCGGGCGGGTTTTAGCCGGCCACCGCGATCGCCTTGCGACGCGCTTCCGCCACCAGCGAGGCCACCGCGCACGAGGCGAGGCGGGTCATCTCCGAATCCGCCCGGCTGGTGAGGATGATCGGCACCCGGGCCCCGAGCACGATTCCGGCGGCGTCGGCATGGGCGAGGAAGGTCAGGCTTTTCGCCAGCATGTTGCCGGCCTCCAGGTCCGGCACCACCAGGATGTTGGCCCGGCCGGCCACCGGCGAGTGGATGTGCTTGATCTTCGCCGAGCCGAGGTCGATGGCGTTGTCGAGGGCCAGCGGGCCGTCGACGATGCCGCCGGTGATCTGGCCGCGATCGGCCATCTTGGCCAGCGCCGCCGCCTCAAGGGTCGAGGGCACGTCGGGGTTTACCGTTTCCATCGCCGAGAGCACCGCCACCAGCACCTCCGGGAAGTGCAGGGCATGGGCGAGGTCGATGGCGTTCTGGATGATGTGCTTCTTCTGCTCCAGGGTCGGCAGGATGTTGACCGCGGCGTCGGTGACGATGAGCGGAGTGGCGTGCCCGGGCACGTCCATGATGAAGCAGTGGCTCACCCGCCGCTCGGTGCGCAGGCCGCCCTCGCGCGAGACCACCGCGCCCATCAGCTCGTCGGTATGCAGCGAGCCCTTCATCAGCGCCTCGGCATCGCCGGCCTTCACCAGGGCCACCGCCTGCGCCGCCGAATCGTGGCTGTGGGCGCTGTCGACGATGCGCAAGCTCGATATATCCACCTGAAGCTCGGCGGCGGTGGCGGCGATGCGGGCCTGCGGACCCACCAGGATCGGCTCTACGAGGCCGAGCTCCAGCGCCTCCAGGGCGGCGCCGAGGGAGGCCGCGTCGCACGGATGGGCCACCGCCACCTTCAGCCGGGGCAGGGCCTGGGCGCTGGTGATGAGCCGGCGGTACTGGTCGTGCAACTGGGGCTGGACGAGGACGGTCATGGTTGCTCCTTTGGTCGCCGTCGCCTCGGGCTGGCGGCGCAAGGGGAAGAGGGGCCGGGGCGGGCCCGGCTGCGGTTCAGGCCACCCGATCGCCGCCGGCAGGCTCGGGCGAGCTGACGACGGCGCAAGTCAGGGCATTGATTTCGTTGAAGGCGGGCTGGCGGATGTCGTCGGTCGCGGGTGCCACCTCGCAGGCGGGCCCGTGAGACGGTCGCCCATGCCGGGCGAGGGCGCCGGTGTGGCGGATGGCGAGAATCGGCCGACCCGGCGTGAGGCGGTCCGTGCTTGCGCCGATGAAAATCGCGGCGAAGGCGGTGCCGTGCGGCGATCCGTGACAGGGCGCGAACGCGACCTTCCGGATCCGGACCGGCATGTTCATACCGCCGTCGCCACCATTGTGCGCTGCGGCGCCGGACGGGGCGGCAGCGCCAGCAATTGCATCGTCCATAAGCTCACGTCTCCAGGGCGGACCCTAGCCGGCAAGGCGTAGGCTCGGATACCGCCATGATGCATTGCAGCATAAGATGCCGTGCCGACGGCCTCATGACAACGCCCACCTCAAAGCCCGCGCCCCGGCGGCGGGCGGGGATCGACCGGCTCATCGCGGCTGGAGCCATTCCTCCCGATGCGTGCCCGGCGCGCCCGGCCATTCAACGGCGCAGGAAAATGCTCTAGATCTTCCGGGGCTGCGGCATCTTCCGCCGGCCGCCGGCGCGCTTCACCGGAACCCCGTCATGACCTTCATCACCGACTATTTCCGGCTGATCGACTTCCTGGCCCTGGTGGGCCTTATCCTCCTGATCTGGATCGCCATCGCCCGGCGGGAGAATGTGTGGCTGGGCCTCGTCGTGCTCATCGCCATCATCTGGGTGCTGAGCCGGGTGCTGGGGATGTTCTGAGGACGCCGGACGCGGCGCGAATCGACGCCCGATTCCGGCCCACGCTTCGCGGGCCGGCCGTCGGCCATCGGAACGGGAAGCCTCTTCCGCTCTTCGAGGCGGACGGGGAATGGCCCGCAAAGCTGGAAAGGCGCGCGGCTCCGCCTTCGCCCGACCCGCGCGCCAGCCGGACCATGGCGCCCTGCTCAGGCCTCGGCCCGGGCTGAGCGTTGAGCGATCTCCGCCGGCTGGACACCGCCCGGCAAAGGGATCACCGTCCGGTTTTCCTTGCGATCCCGGGCCTGCCCCCCATTTCATCCGGGATGGAGCTTGCCCTGCCATGATTGCCCCTCTGCCGTTCGACAATTCCTATGCCCGCCTGCCGGCCGGCTTCTATGCGCCGGTCAGCCCCACGCCGGTGGCCGCGCCCGCGCTGGTGAAGGTGAACGGGCCCCTCGCCGAGCTTCTCGGCCTCGATCCGCAGGCCCTGGCCTCCCCGGAAGGGGCGGAGATCTTCGCCGGCGTCCGCCTGCCCGGCGGTGCCGAGCCCATTGCCATGGCGTATGCGGGGCATCAGTTCGGCCAGTTCGTGCCGCAGCTCGGCGACGGGCGGGCGATCCTGCTCGGCGAGGTGGTGGGGCGCGACGGCATCCGCCGCGACATCCAGCTCAAGGGGTCCGGCCCCACCCCGTTCTCGCGCCGCGGCGACGGGCGGGCGGCGCTGGGGCCCGTGCTGCGCGAATATATCGTCAGCGAGGCCATGGCCGCGCTGGGCATTCCCACCACCCGGGCGCTTGCCGCGGTGACCACCGGCGAGCGCGTGCTGCGCGATCGGGCGCTGCCCGGCGCCGTGCTGGCGCGGGTGGCGGCGAGCCATATCCGCATCGGCACCTTCCAGTTCTTCGCCGCGCGGAATGATTTCGAGGCGGTGCGCCTGCTCGCCGACTACACCATCGCCCGCCACTACCCCGATCTCGCCGCCGCCCCGCGGCCCTATCTCGCGCTGCTGGAGGCGGTGATCGGGCGGCAGGCGGCGCTGGTGGCGCGGTGGCTTCAGGTGGGGTTCATCCACGGCGTCATGAACACCGACAACATGTCGGTGTCCGGCGAGACCATCGACTACGGCCCCTGCGCCTTCATGGACGCCTATGATCCGGGCGCGGTGTTCAGCTCCATCGACGCCACCGGGCGCTACGCCTTCGCCCGGCAGCCGAGGATGGCGCACTGGAATCTCGCCCGCCTCGCCGAATGCCTGGTGTCGCTGCTGGATGACGACCGCGACGCGGCGGTGGAGGCCGCCAATGCGGCGCTCAACGCCTTTCCCGAGCGGTTCGAGGCCGCCTACCATGCCGGCCTGGTTGCGAAGATCGGCCTTGTGGGGCGCGCGCCGGAGGATGTGGCGCTGGCCACCGACCTGCTGGCGGTGATGGCGGCGGGCAAGGCCGACTTCACCCTCACCTTCCGCCGGCTCGGCACGGCGGCCGAAGACCCGGCCGCGCTCTCGGCGGTGCGCGGCCTTTTCCTCGAACCCCCCGCCTTCGCTGCTTTGGCGGCCCGCTGGCAGGGCCGCCTTGCCGCCGCGGGGGACAGCGGGCGCGCCGTCCCCCCCCGCATGGATGGGGTCAACCCGGCCTTCGTTCCGCGCAACCATTTGGTGGAGGCGGTCATCGCGGCGGCGGTGGAGAGCGGCAATTTCGGCCCGTTCGAGACCCTCAACGCCATCCTCGCCCGGCCGTATGCCGACCAGCCGCAATACGCCCGCTACGCCGAGCTGCCGCCGCAGATGGAGGGCTACCAGACCTTCTGCGGCACCTGACGCCCATCGGTCCGTAAGCATACTCATCGGCCTTCGGCCAAGCCCGCGCGGCGCCTGAGCGCACCCCCTCCGCACCGGTCCAAGTCCGGGGGCGTCCGGCCTCAAACGGGTTTCAGGTTGAAGGCCGCCTGGAACCCTCTTCCGCTTGCGGGGGAGGGCAGGGCGGGGCCCTCTCCGCATGGCCGGGACGCCTGGGCGGAAGCGCCGAGGCCGCCCCGGCTCAGTCGCCGGCCACCAGCACTGCCGCGGCGAGGTCCTCGATGGCCGCGCCCACCGACTTGAAAACGGTGATCTCCTGCGCCGTGCCGCGTCCGCTCGCCCGGCCGGCGCACAAGTCGTAGAGGTCGGCGCGCACCCGGTCCGCCGCGAAGGCGCCGGCGGCGATGGGCTGGAGGAGGTCGCCGGCCTCGGCCAGCGCCCCGGCCCGGGTATCCACATAGACCGCGCTCTTCGCGATCAGGGCGTCGTCGCTCTCGCGCATGGCCGGGGTGAAGGCGCCGACGAGGTCCACATGGGTGCCGGCGCGCACGTCCGCCCCCAGCACCAGCGGCACCGTGGAGGTGGTGGCGCAGGTGATGATGTCGGCTTCGCTCGCGGCAGCGGAAAGGTCCGTCGCCGGGCGCGCCGGCACCCCCGCCGCGGCGAGCCGTGCCGCCAGCGCGACCGCCTTCTCCGCCGACCGGCCCCAGACCAGCACCCGCGAGAGCGACCGCACCGTGCCGTGTGCCGCCGCCAAGCGGAAGGCGAGATGGCCGGTGCCCGCCACCAGGAGCGTCCGGCTGTCCGGCCGCGAGAGGAAGCGCGAGGCCAGCGCCGAGGCGGCGGCGGTGCGGCGGTTGGTGAGCGCGTCGCCGTCGAGGATCGCCTTCGGCACCCCGGTGGCGCCGTCGAACAGCACGTAGATGCCGTGGACCGCGCCGCGCCCGAGGGCGGCATTGCCGGGGAAGACGTTCACCAGCTTCACCCCCATCACCTCGCCGCGGCGCCACGCCGGCATGGTGAGCAGGTGCGCCGGCGTGCCGGGCGGCCCGACCTCGTAGCGCTGGCGCACCGGGCTTTCCGTGCGCGCGGTGGCGAACGCCGCCTTCAGCGCCGCGATCAGCCGCGGATAGTCGAGGGCGGCATGGATCTCTTCGGCACTGAAGACGCGCAACATTCCCGCCCCTTTTCTCGCCTCGTTCTCCGCCGGGCGCCGATGCCCGGAGCCCTTCCGGGACGTCGCGTTTCGCTTGGCGCCGGAAAGGCACCGCAGACTGCCATACCCGTCCTTGCGCCGGGCATCCACGCCGCGTCGCGGGCCGGCTTGATGAGCCTCGGCAAACGGCTCGGCGTGAAGGGCCGGGACCGGAAGTGTTCCGGTCTCCTTACGCAGGGTAAGTCCGGGCATGACGGCCTGTGAGATGCGTGCCGATCACCGGCGATCCGGTTTCGGACCTATCCAGCAAGGTTCTCAACCGAGGCGAGACTTTGCCCCCGCGCCGGTCTCTGGTGAACGCGGGAGAGGAGCTCGCCATGCCGTCGGCCATGAATGGCCCGGGCCCCCTCCGGTCAGCGCCGCCTCACCCCACGTCGAACCGCACCCCCTGCGCCAGCGGCAGGGTGCGGCCGTAATTGATGGTGTTGGTGGCGCGCCGCATATAGGCCTTCCAGGCGTCGGAGCCGGATTCCCGACCGCCGCCGGTCTCCTTCTCGCCGCCGAACGCGCCGCCGATCTCCGCCCCCGATGGCCCGAGATTCACGTTGGCGATGCCGCAGTCGGAGCCCCGGGCGGACAGGAAGGCCTCTGCCTCGCGTAGGTCGTTGGTGAAGATGGAGGATGAGAGGCCCTGCGGCACCGCGTTGTGCAGCGCCAGCACGGCATCGAAGTCGCGATAGGGGATGACGTAGAGGATCGGCGCGAAGGTCTCGCGCGCCACCGGGCCGGCCTGGGCCGCCATCTCCACCAGAGCAGGGCGGACATAATAGGCCTCGGGGCCGGCCCCCGCCGCGATCCGCTCGCCGCCGGTCGCCGTGCCGCCGGCCGCCCGCGCATCGGCCAGGGCGGTCTGCATCGCGTCGTAGGCCGCCTTGTCGATGAGCGGGCCCACCAGGGTCTCCGGCGACAGCGGGTTGCCGATGGCCACCACGCCATAGACCGCTTTCAGCCGCGGCAGCAGCGCGTCGTAAACGCTTTCGTGGACGAACAGACGGCGCAGCGTGGTGCAGCGCTGGCCGGCCGTGCCCATGGCGGCGAAGGCGACGGCGCGCAGCGTCAGGTCGAGGTCGGCCGAGGGGGTGACGATGGCGGCATTGTTGCCGCCCAGCTCCAGGATCGCCCGGGCGAAGCGGGCCGCCAGCTTCGGCGCCACGGCGCGGCCCATGGCGGTGGAGCCGGTGGCCGACACTAGCGGCACAAGCGGGTGGTCCACCAGCGCCGCGCCGAGGCTCCGGCCGCCGATCAGCAGCGCCGAGAGCCCCTCCGGCGCGGTGCCCCCGCCGGCCCGGAAGCGGGCGAGCGCGGCCTCGAAGATCGCCTGGGTGGCGAGCGCGGTGAGCGGCGTCTTCTCGGAGGGCTTCCACACCGTGGCATTGCCGCAGACGAGCGCCAGCGCCGCGTTCCACGACCACACCGCCACCGGGAAGTTGAACGCCGAGATGATGCCGGTGACCCCCAGCGGATGCCAGGTCTCCATCATCCGGTGCTCGGCCCGCTCGGTGGCGATGGTGAGGCCGTAGAGCTGGCGGGAGAGGCCGACGGCGAAGTCGCAGATGTCGATCATCTCCTGCACCTCGCCGAGGCCCTCGGAGAGGATCTTGCCGGCCTCGATGGCCACCAGCCGCCCCAGCGCCGCCTTGTGGGCGCGCAGCTCCTCGCCCAGCAGCCGCACCAGCTCGCCGCGCCGGGGCGCCGGAACCATGCGCCAGTCCAGGAAAGCGGCATGGGCGGCGGCGATGGCGGCCTCCGCCTCGGCCGGCGTGGTCTCGCGCACCGCCCCCAGCGTCTCGCCGCTCACCGGCGAGCGGCAGGCCAGCGTGCCGCCGGCGATCCGCGCGGGATCGACGCCGAGGCCGGCGAGCAGGCCGGGCACCTCGCCGGCGATGGAGAACGGCTGCGCGGCGGTGTCGGGAGAGGGCATGGCGGACCTTTCTGAAATCTCTGGCCTGTGGGGCGGCGGGCCGCCGCGCTTCTCATACCATCGGCGCGCCTCTTTCGCCGAGGGCGTCGGCGGGCCGGGCCGAAGAGCTGCCCGCCATGCTCGCCGGGCGCCGGGCGCGGCGGACGCAGCGGGTGGCTGGCTCAGATCGGGGCCTGCGGAGCCTCTGCGAGAGCGCGCCTGCACCCGGCATGGAGCCCGAAGGCATCGATGCAACCCGCTCCAAGCGCCGTCAGCGACGCTCATCGGACTCTGGCCTCCGGCGGAATCGGCGTGCGGTTTGCGGGGGGCGAGATGCGCCGTGGCATCGGGGAGGGCGCGCCTGCGCCTCCGCATAGCGTGCGAAGATTGCCTTGAGCGCCGTCAGGGACGCTCACCGGGTTCCGGCCTTAGGCGGAGCCGGCGCGCGGCTGGCGCGGGGGAGAGACGCGCGAGGGCAACGGCGATAGAGCGCGCCTTCGCTCGGCAGGGAGCGCGAAGGGATCGATGAAGCCCACCCCGAGCGCCGATAGGTATGTTCTCCTCGATCTGGCGTCGGGCTGTAACGGTTTGCTTTTGGCGCGGGGGTCGAGAACGTTGCAGGACCTCGGCGAGGGCACGCCTGCGCCTCGGTCTGGAACGCGAAAGGTCGATCCGAGCGGTGCCGGCCAAGCTCACTTCGATCTGGCCTCAGGCGGAAGCGGCGCTCGGCTGGCGCGGGGGCGAGACGCACCAGCGCATCGGCGATAGAGCGTTCCCGCGCCTCGGTGTGGAGCGCCAAGGGTCCCCCCAAGCACCGCCGGCCAAGCTCACACCCATTACACAGACGCGGCGTGCGGCCGGCGCTGGCCGAGGCGCACCAGCGCGTCGGTGAGGGAGCGCGCCTGCGCTTCGGCGTAAAGCGCGAACGGGTCGGCGAGGCGCGCCCCGAGGGCCGCCTCGAAGGCCTCGCGGCTGGCGTGCCCGGCATAGCTGGCCTGCGTCGCCCCGCCCAGGTTGGACTGGAAGATACCGGCCGCGCTCACCGGCAGGAAGTCCTCGTAGACGATGGGGCTGAAGCCAAGGTGGCCGGCCGCGACCAGCGCCTCCGGATCGGAGGTCTCGATGCCGCCGGCGGCAAGGCCTGCCTCGGTGGGCGCGTAGCGGAAATAGGCGAGGCCGTCCCGGCGCATCGTCTTCCAGTCGTCGGGGAAGTCGCGGAAGCGGGCAGAAAGCGCGGCCTCATAGGCCCCGGCATGGCTGCCGCTCGCCTGCGTGTCGGCGCGGGCCGCGTCCAGCAGCGCGTCATAGAGCCGGCGGCCCTCGGGGGTGAGGGCGATGCCGCGCTGCTCGATCTCGCCGAACCGCGCGGTGTGGGTGCCGCCGTCTCCGGTGCCCTCGCCGGCGAAGGCCACGGGCTCCTCCAGCGCCTTGAAGCTGGTCTGGCGCAGCAGGATCGGGCAGGCGCGCCGCGGCGGGCCCTCGATCACCGCCTTGGGCGCGATGCCGTGGGCCGGCATCAGGGCCTGCACCGCATCGATGTCGAGGGTGCGCGGGGTCAAATGGTTGATGTGCGGGCCGCGGAAGCAGACCACGTCGGCGATCAGCCGGTGGGCCGCGATCAGGCGCTCGTATGCCGCGCGGTCGACGGTGGCCTCGCGGTGCCAGCGGAAAGTCTCGAGCGCCTCGCGCACGAACGTCTCCGCCTGCGCCGCGTCGAGCCCGCCCTCGGCCTCGAACGTCGCCACCAGCTCCAGCGCCCGCGGGGTGAAGATGCGGCGCTGGGACAAGATGCGCTCCGCCTCCGCCCGCAGGCCGGCATCGGCGATGAGCTCCAGCCGCAGCAGCGAGGTGAACACGCGGAACGGATTGCGCCGCAGCGCCGCGTCGCCGATGGGCCGGAAAACGGTGGAGTGCACCGGCACTCCGGCAACCGAGAGGTCGTAATAGCCCACCGGGTGCATGCCCATCACCGCGAACAGGCGGCGGATGTGGAAGAGCTCCGCCGCAGTGCCGAGGCGGATGGCGCCGTGGCGCTCCACGTCGAGCCGCTCCAACTCGCCGGCGTTGGCCAGCGCGGCGTTCAGCGCCGGGTCGGCGGCAAGGCAGGCGGTGTTCACCTCGGCCACCAGGTCCACCAGCGTGCCGTATTGCGGCACCTCGGCGCGATACATCTGGGACATGGCGCGGGAGAAGGCGGTGCGGATCTCCTCCGGCGGCACATGCGGTGCGCCGTGGGTCACACCCTGGGGCAACGGGGGCATCGGGCTCGTCCTTGCTGCGGCGGTGCGCCGGTGGGCGCCGGATCAGAACCTCGCGTCGGCGAGATGCGCGAGTTGCGAGCCTACGGCGTAAAGCGCCTCCTGCGCCACCCGCCAGCGCGGCGCCTCCACCGGCGTGGCGGGCAAGGGCAGGTCGGGCGGTGCCAGCCGGCCGAGGACGAGATCGGCGAGCAGGGCGCCGAACACCGTGCCCGGGGCGATGCCGCGTCCGTTATAGCCGCTGAACGCCACCACGTTCCGTCCCAGATGGTGGAAGCGGGGCAGGTCGTCCGCGGTCATGCCGATCTGGCCGTACCAGCCGGCCTCGAACCCCACCGCGCCGATCTGCGGGAAGATGCGCCGCATGGCCCGCATGGCCCAGGCGGCATGGATCTGCCGCCCGCTGCCGCGCAGCGCGCCGACGCTGCCGAAGATCAGCCGGCCCGCGCGGTCGCGGCGGAAGGAGGAGAGCACGAAGCGGGTATCCCAGGCTCCCTCGCGCCTGGGCAGGATGCCGGCTTGCGGCGGCAGCGGCGGGGTGGCGAAGTTGAAATAGGGCAGGTGCACCTGCTCGCGCCGCAGCGCCGCCCAGGGGCCCGTGCCATAGGCGTCGGTGGCGACGATCACCCAGTCGGCGGTCAGCGATCCGCCCGCAGCCTTCAGGACGTGGCGG
>CALMSN010000315.1 GCA_937872325.1 uncultured Xanthobacter sp.
GCCGGAACGGACGAGGAAGCCGGCATCGGCCAGCAGCGGATCGCCGGGGGGGCGGATCACCGCGCGGTCGGGGGAGAAGCGGCCGCGACAATTGTCGGCGAGGCTGCGGCCGTTGGCGGTGATCGCCTCGGGGCGGATCTCGCCGGCTTCGATCAGCTCGGCCACCACCGCCGGCACCCCGCCGGCACGGAAGAAGTCCTCGCCCAGATACTCGCCGGCCGGCTGCATGTTCACCAGCAGCGGGACGTGGTGGCCGATCTCCTGCCAGTCGCGGATGTCGAGGCTCACCCCGATGTGGCGGGCGATGGCGTTGAGATGGATGGGCGCGTTGGTGGAGCCGCCGATGGCGGAATTCACCTTGATGGCGTTCTCGAACGCGGCCCGGGTCAGGATGTCGGAGGGCTTCAGGTCCTCATGCACCATGGCGACGATGCGCCGGCCGGTCTCGTAGGCCATCTGGCCGCGCTCGCGATAGGGCGCCGGGATGGCGGCGCAGCCGGGCAGCGACATGCCCAGCGCCTCGGCCAGCGCGTTCATGGTGGAGGCGGTGCCCATGGTGTTGCAATGGCCGATGGACGGCGCCGAGGCCGCCACCCGGTCCATGAAGGTGGGATAGTCGATGGCGCCGGCGGCGAGGTCCTCGCGGGCCTGCCACACCACGGTGCCCGAGCCGGCGCGCGCGCCGTTCCACCAGCCGTTCAGCATCGGCCCGCCGGAGAGCACGATGGCCGGAATGTTGACGGTGGCCGCCGCCATCAGGCAGGCCGGGGTGGTCTTGTCGCAGCCGGTGGTCAGCACCACCCCGTCGAGGGGATAGCCGTAGAGCACCTCGACGAGGCCGAGATAGGCGAGGTTGCGATCGAGGGCCGCGGTCGGCCGCTTGCCGGTCTCCTGGATCGGATGGACCGGGAACTCGAAGGGGATCCCGCCCGCCTCGATGATCCCGGCGCGCACCCGCTGCGCCAGATCGAGGTGGTGGCGGTTGCAGGGCGAGAGATCCGAGCCGGTCTGGGCGATGCCGATGATGGGCCGGCCGGACTGCAGTTCCTCCCGGGTCAGCCCGTAATTGAGGTAGCGCTCCAGGTAGAGCGCGGTCATGCCCGGGTTCTCGGGATTGTCGAACCAGAGCTGCGAGCGAAGCCGCGCCCGCCGGGCCGGGGCCGCGGCGGGATCGCTGGTGGTGGAGCCGGTTATGGAGCCGGTTATGGACATGGGCCTGTGTCTCCCGCGCGCCGTGCCCGGCGTGCCTTGCCGGGGGTCCTTCGCCCGGGCTCCTTTGCCCGGGGGTCTTTGCCCCTGGGATCTTGGGGCCCGGGGTCTTGGCTTGGGGCCTTGACCCGCACCCTTGGCCCGCACCCTCGGACCCTCATCTTGGCCCCGGCATATTGGCGGCGTGAACCTGCCGCCGCGTCTTCCCCGCCTGCCGGACAGGCATTCCGGCGGCCGGATCGCCTGCGGGCCATTGCGAAGCCGGTTTCGTCCGCAGCCGCAGCGCCATCGGCGGTATATGAGGCCGGGGCTGGGGAAATCAATCGCCGCCCTTGGGTCAACCGCCTGACGGCCGGTCCCCGGGAACGGGCGCCCCCGGCATGGAGGCGACGGTCGGCCGAGGGCCGGTTTGCCAGGGATCCTGGGCCGAACGCCCTCACCCGCTTGCCGGGGAGGGTTGGGAGGGGGCGAGACCGCCTCCTCCTCCCGCTTTCCGGGCGAAGCGGAAAGAACGGCCCCCTCCCTGCCCTCCCCCGCGAGCGGGAGCGGGTTCCTCCCCGCCTTCACCCCGAAGCTCGATTTCAGGCTGACCCACCACCCGACCGGCCGCGGGCTTGCCTCCGGGCCAGAAGCGTTTAACCCTGCCCGCTCGCCCCGGAGGCGGGCCCGGCCGGATCAGAACCATCCCGCCGGCGCCCTGCCTCCCAAGCCAGGACCTTGCAGGACAAGAAAAGCGCGTCCGTCTCTGACCGGTCATCCCGGGATCGGCGCACGCTCCAGCCGGATGCCATGACCTTCGCAGTGCCCGTCAAGCCGCCCATCGAAGCGCCCCGGCGCGCCCCGCCCGGCCCGGCCGCCGGCATCCGGCTCGACGGGGTGGAGGTGACGCGTGGCGGGCGGGAGTTGTTCCGCGGCCTCAGCCTCGCCCTCGGCGAGCGGCGGATCGGCCTCGTCGGCGCCAACGGCTCGGGCAAGAGCACCCTGCTGCGCCTCGTCAACGGCCTGATCCTGCCGGACAGGGGCAGCGTCACCGTCAACGGGCTCGACACCCGCCGCCATCGCCGCCGGCTGCCGGCCGAAGCCGGCTTCGTGTTCCAGAACGTCGACCACCAGATCATCTTCCCCACCGTCGGCGAGGAGATCGCCTTCGGCCTGCTGGAGCAGGGCGCATCGAAGGCCGATGCGCAGGCGCAGGCGCGCGCCCTCCTCGCCCGCCACGGCTGCGCCGGTTGGGAGAGCCGGGCGGTGGACGCTCTCTCCGAGGGCCAGAAGCAGCTCGTCTGCATTCTGTCGGCGCTGGCCTGCGGGCCGCGCATCCTGCTGCTGGACGAGCCGTTCTCCAGCCTCGACCTCGCCACCCGGCTCGCCCTTTCGGCCCGCCTCGCCGGCCTCGACCTGCAGGTGGTGATGGCCAGCCACGACCTCGATCTGCTGGCCGGGTTCGACCGCGTGGTCTGGATCCGCGACGGCGTGGTCGCGGCCGACGGCCGGCCCGATGCCGTGCTCGCCGCCTATGTGGCCGACGCCCGCGCGGCCGCCGCCCTCGACGGGGAGGAACCGGCATGATCGCCGGCTACATCGATCGCGACAGCCTCCTCCACCGCCTCCCGGCCGGGGTGAAGCTCGGCGCCCTGGCGGTGCTGTCGGTGCTGCTTTTGCCGGTCAACGATCCGGCGGTGCTGGGCGGCCTCGTGGTCGCGCTGCTCCTCGTCTATGCCGGCTTCGGCCGGGTGGGGCTCGCCCGGCTGCAGCGCTGGGCGGCCATCCTGCCGCTGCTCGCCTTCATCGCGGTGCTGCAGGTGTGGGCGTCCGGCTGGGCGGCGGCGCTCGCCAGCGTGCTGCGCATCCTCGCCATGGTTCTGCTGGCCGACCTCGTCACCCTCTCCACCCGCCTGCAGGACATGATCGACGTGTTTTCCCGCCTGCTGGCGCCGCTCGGCCGGCTGGGGCTCGACGTGAAGCGGCTGGCGCTGGCGGTGGCGCTGGTGCTGCGCTTCGTGCCGGTGCTCTTCGCCTCCTGGGAGGGCCGTGCCGAGGCCTGGCGGGCCCGCAGCCCGCGCCGGCCCGGGCTCGCGCTGGTGGGCGCCTTCTTCGCCGGGGCCCTGCGGTCTGCCGACCAGGTAGCCGAGGCCCTCGATGCGCGCGGCTTCGCCGCCCGCGACCGCAAGCCAAACGGAGTGAGCTGATGGAAACCCGCACCCTCGTGCGCATCGCCTTGATGGCGGCGCTGATCGGCGTTCTCGGCCTGGTGCCGCCGGTGCCCCTGCCCATCGCCGGCGGGGTGCCGATCACCGCCCAGAGCCTGGGGGTGATGCTGGCCGGGCTGGTGCTCGGCGCCCGCGCCGGCGCGGTGGCGGTGGCGCTGTTCCTGCTGGTGGTGGCGCTCGGCGCGCCGCTGCTGTCGGGCGGGCGCGGCGGGCTCGGCGTGTTCATGCTGCCGTCGGCCGGCTTCCTCATCGGCTTCATTCCCGGGGCCTTCGTCACCGGCTGGCTCGCCGGACGGGCGTGGCCGCGGGCCGACCTGCCCCGCACCGTCCTCGCGGCGGCGGTGGGCGGCATCGGCGTCGTGTACCTCCTCGGCATCCCCGTGCTGGCGATGGTGGCCGGCCTGCCGCTGCTGAAGGCGGCGCTCGGTTCCGCCGCCTTCCTGCCCGGCGACCTGATCAAGGCGCTCGGCGCCGGGCTGCTGGCCACCACCGCGCTGAAACCCTGGCGCGCCACCGCGGCCGGCGGCGAGCGGCCCTGAGGGGGATTCCAGCGCCGCGCCCCCGGCCCCGTCGACCGCCCTGCTTGCCGGTGGGGCCGGCGCGCCGGCCACCGTCACCGCCGGGCTGGCCCGCCACGCCCGCCGCGCGCCCGATGCCCCGGCCCTGACCTGCGACGGCACGACCCTGAGCTACGGCCGGCTCGATGCCCTGGTCTCGCGCCTGGCGGCGCTGTTCCGGACCGCCCCGCCCGGCGGCATCGCCCTCGATTTGCCCAACGGAATGCTGCCGGCCCTCGCCTTCCTCGCCGCCGCGCGGGCCGGCCGGGAGGCCCAGCTGCTGGATCCCGGCTGGCCGAAGCCGCTGCGCGACACCGTGCTCGCCACCCTGAAGCCAGCCCTGGTGCTGACCGCCAGAAACGACGCCGGTGCTGTCGACGGGGATCCGGGGGCTGTTCCGGAGGCACTGCCCGGAAAGGGCCCCGGCGCTCGCGGGATGGCGGAAACAGCCGCCGCCGCGCCGGA
>CALMSN010000316.1 GCA_937872325.1 uncultured Xanthobacter sp.
CCGTAGCCGGCCTCGCGCAGGGTCTGGGCGCAGACGAGCCGCAGCTTCGGATCGTCCTGCACCGCAAGGATCCGCCCCGGCGGCGGCGCGGCGACGGCGGCATCGGGCGGCGCAAGAGGCGCCCCGGCATCCGGCAGCCGCGGCAGATAGAGCTTCACAACGGTGCCCTTGCCGCTCTCGCTGTGAATCTTCACATGCCCGCCGGACTGCTTGACGAAGCCGTAGACCTGGCTGAGGCCGAGCCCGGTGCCCTCCTTCGGCCCCTTGGTGGTGAAGAAGGGCTCGAACGCCCGCGCCTGGATCTCCGGCGACATGCCGGCGCCAGTGTCGCGCACCGAGATCATGACGTAGGGGCCGGGCTTCAGCTCGTCGAGCTCGGCCACGTAGGCGGCGTCGAGATAGGCGTTGGCGGTCTCGATGGTGAGCCGTCCGCCTTCCGCCATGGCGTCGCGGGCGTTCACCGCGAGGTTGAGGATGGCGTTCTCGAGCTGGTTGGGATCGACCTCCGATCGCCACAGCCCGCCGGCGAGCACGGTCTCCAGAACGATCCGCTCGTCGACGGCGCTGTTCAGCATCACCATCATGCCGGACACCAGGGCGTTGACGTCGAGCGGGCGCGGATCCAGCGGCTGCTGGCGGGAGAAGGCGAGCAGGCTCTGGGTGAGGCTGGCCGCCCGCAGCGCGCCCTGCCGGCCATAGTCCAGGAACCGCCGGATCTCGGTGGCGGAGGGGTCCACCCGCCCCACCACCGCCTCCAGATTGCGGATCCCCACGGCCAGCAGGTTGTTGAAATCGTGGGCGATGCCGCCGGTGAGCTGGCCCACCGCCTCCATCTTCTGCGCCTGCCGGAGCTGCGCCTCAGCCTTCAGCCGGTCCTCCATCTCCTGCTTCAGCAGGGTGTTGGCCTCGGCGAGCTGGGCGGTGCGGGCGGCGGCGAGGCGCTCCAGGTCCTCATTGGTGCGTGAGAGCGCCTCGCGGGCGGCGACGATCTCGGAAATATCGGTGCAGCTGCCGTACCAGCGGTCGATCTGGCCGTCTGCGTCGCGCACCGGCACCGCCCGGCAGAGGAACCAGCGGAAGCTGCCGTCGGCGCTGCGGAAGCGGCACTCGCGGGCAAACGATTCGCCGCTGCCGACGCACTTGTGCCAGGCCGCCTGCGTCGCCTCGCGCTCCTCCGGATGCAGGAACTCGTACCATTCGTGCAGGGCGCCGTCGGAGACGCCGGTGAAGTCGTTCCAGCGGCGGTTGTAGTAGTCGCCGGTGCCGTCGGGACGGCTGGTCCAGACCATCTTGGGCAGGGCCTCGGCAAGGTGGCGGTAGCGCTGCTCGCTCTCGGTGAGGGCGCGCATGGCCCGCCGGCGCTCGGTCACCTCCATGGTGGTGACCCCCACCAGCGACACCGCGCCGGCGCTGTCGCGCACCGGAAAGCCGCTCACCGACCACGCGCGCATCACCCCCGGCTCGGCCGGCGCCTCGCCCTCCAGCTCCTCGTCGAGGACGCTGCGGCCGGTGGAGAACACCTCGCCGAGGAGCCGCTCCAGCGGGGCGAAGGGGGGCACCGCCTCGCCGATCCGCCGGCCCACCAGCGCATCCGGCGCGACCCCGGCGATGCGCGCCAGGCCGTCATTGACCCGCACCGCTTTCAGGCTGCGATTGAAGAAGGCGAAGCCGATGGGCGCATGGGCCAGCAGCGCCTCCAGCGTCGCCAGGGCCTGGGCCCGGTCCACCGCGGTGGCGTCGAGCGATTGGCGGGCCTCGCGCAGGCGCACCACCATGGCCTTCAGCAGTGCGGCGATGACGCAGGCGCTGGCGCCGTTGGCGAGGAAGGAGCCGAGGGCCAGGAACGGCTCCACATGGGCGGGGATGTCGCGCCAGTAGGCGGCCGGAATCAGCAGCGCGTTGGCGCCGAGGCCGAGGCAGAGCGCCCCCAGGCCGATCCATGACCCGCAGAACAGGGTGATGATCATCAAGGCCGGGATCTGCAGCAGGTATGGCGCAGCCGGACCCAGGGACATCCCGATGAAAAAGCGCAACGCCAGCACCAGCAGCGCGATGCCGACGGCAAACCCAAGCCGCCACCCGAGCGGCCGCGGCCGAGACAAAATCCACACCAAGGATCTCACCGGAGCACCCCAGGTTGAGGTTTCGCGCTGCGACAGGCACTTCGCCCTGGCGCAGGCGCACCCGGCCGGCATAGGCCTGCGGGTCAGGAGGGTCGACGATGCCGGCCGCGAAAGCATGCGGCACCCACCCAAATGGATGCCACCCGGCCGCTGCCGGCCACAATGCCCAACCGGTCGGAGGCGCACAATCCCCCGGGATGCCGGCATCGGCGGCGGACAAGCGGACGCGCCCGGGCGCGCGCGGCACCCGGACGCGCCGTGACGTTGCGGGCGGTCAGCGCGCCGGCGTCGCCGGGCGCGGGGTCACGCTGCCGGTGGTGGCCGGCGCCGCGTTCAGCTTGTGGAACTCGGGCGCCGCCTTCAGCTCGTCCCGGGTCTTGCGCAGCACCAGCTTGTCGGCATTGTTGCTGCGTACGACCTCCACCATGGCCATGGGCACCGCCACCTGCTTCTCGCCCATGCCGAGGAAGCCGCCGACGCCGATCACGGCGGCGACCACATTGCCGCGGCGATCGAACAGAACGTCGTTCACATCGCCGAGATTTTCATCCGCGGCGCCATAGACGTCCATGCCGATGAGCTGAGAGGCGAGCCACTGGTCGGCCGTCTGGGTGGCGACGAAGCCGGCGCGCGGGGTCATGTGATCGGGCATCACCGCGGGCGCGGTCGGCGCTGGGGCGGCCGGGGACTGGGCCTTCGCGGTCGTGCCCAGGGCAGTGGCGCCAAGTACAGACACGGCGACGACAGCAACAAACGGGAATTTCTTCACGTCATCCTCCTCCGGTGATTGACGAACGGGCGGAATGTCTCGGAAACAGTCCCGGGGAGGATTGGTTCCCTCCAATGAAGCTGACGGCATGACTGGACCGTACGGCCAAAGGTCAAGCCTGCGCTGCGAAACTGGGGGTCAACCGCCTGAAGCCATGCTGTAATATACAGCTGATACCTTAGTCCTGGCCGCATCACGGCGCGGCCCGCTGCTCGCACCCGTCGCCGAAGGCCGCAGGGGTGACGATCCTCGGCTCGACCGCGGCAGGGAGGGCGGGCGCGACGGGGTTTTACCGATCCGCCCGCAATGCCATATGATCATGCGCCGCCCCGAAGGATCGCCAGCCATGTTCCGCGCCCTCTCCGACTTCATCGCCGACATCGCCGGCGGACATCGCGAGCCCGACCGCTTCGGCGAAGACGACTACCGGCTCGCGGCCGCAGCGCTGCTGGTCCACGTCATCTCCATCGACGGCATCGTCGACGACGTGGAGCGCGAATCGCTGCGCGACATCCTGGCCCGCCGCTTCGACCTTTCCGCCGAAGACAGCGCCCTGCTGGTCGAACGGGCCATTGCCAAGGATGCCGAAGCAGTCGATCTTTATGCCTTCACCAGCATCCTGAACCGGGCGCTGGACGACGAGGGCCGGCGCCGCATCGTCGAGATGATGTTCCAGGTCGCCTATGCCGATGGCGGGCTGAGCGAGTTCGAGGACAATCTCGTCTGGCGCGCCGCCGAGCTGCTGCATGTGGCGTCGCGCGATCGCGTCGAGATCCGGCGCGAGATCCGCGAGGAGGTGGAAGCGGGCGGTGAGCAGACAGGGTGAGGCCGCTCCCGGCCAAGGGAGCAGAATGACGATGGCGGATCCCGCCCCCAAGGGCGAGAGCGGTCCTGGGATCGCGCCGGAGCCGCCCTCGCAGTCGCACGACACCGCCCCTCTTGCCGCAGTCGCGTCCCGCGACGCGCGTTCCGCCTCCGATCCCGCGCCCGGACGCGCCGCCGGATCCTGCCAGCCCGCGGATGCCGGCGACGTGCTGGTGATCGTCCACCAGGCGCATTCCACCCCCGGGCGCATCGGCGAGCGGCTGGAGGCGCGCGGCTACCGCCTCGACGTGCGCCGTCCGGCGCTGGGCGATCCGCTGCCCGAGGACACCGGCGACCATGTGGGCGTCGTGGTCTTCGGCGGGCCGATGAGCGCCAACGATGCCATGCCCTTCATCCGCGACGAGATCGCCTTCATCGGCCGCGCCCTCACCGAAGAGGTGCCGCTGCTGGGGATCTGCCTCGGCGCCCAGATGATGGCCAAGGCGCTCGGCGCCTCGGTCTCGCCGCACCATGCCGGCGCCTGCGAGATCGGCTACTACCCGCTCACCGCGACGCCGGCCGGCACCGCTCTTCTGCCCGCCGCCCGGGCCTGGCCCAGCCATGTCTACCACTGGCACTCGGAAGGTTTCGACCTGCCGGACGGCGCCGAGCTGCTCGCCACCGGCGACGTCTTCCCCAACCAAGCCTTCCGCTACGGGCGCAAGGCCTTCGCCCTGCAGTTCCATCCCGAGGTGACGCGGGACATGATGTGCCGCTGGACGGTGCGCGGCGCCCACCACCTCAGCAAGCCCGGCGCCCAGCCGGGCGACGCCCACCTCGACGGCTGGCAGCGCTACGACAGCGCCGTCTGCCGCTGGCTGGACGATTTCCTCGACACCTGGATCGGCCGCTCTCCGGCGGCGGCGAGATAGCCCGCGCCCAGGCCGGCGCTTGCGCAGGCCCGCCGCCCTTCCCATATGCCGCAGGACCGGGGCGCCGTGAGGGCTCCGGCGGGCGCGGTCCCGGATAGGGACGCGTCCGGCAACGCAAAGTCGCTTGACGAGGACTTTGGGCATGGCGCGGATGACGCAGTTGTCGAGCCCGTTTCTGCTGGGTTTCGACGAGGTGGAGCGGGCCCTCGACCGGGTCGCCCGCAGTGCCGACGGCTACCCTCCCTACAATGTGGAGCGGATCGATGCCGGCAGCGATACCCCGCTCCGGCTCCGCATCACCCTCGCGGTTGCCGGCTTCACCGCCGAGCAGCTCGAGATCGTGCTGGAGGAGAAGGAGCTGACCATCCGCGGCCGACAGGTGGATGAGGACCGCAACCGGGTCTTCCTGCACCGTGGCATCGCGGCGCGGCAGTTCCAGCGCACTTTCGTCCTCGCCGAGGGGATGGACGTGCGGGGCGCCGAGCTGAGCAACGGCCTCCTGAGCGTGGATCTGGTGCGCCCGGAACCATCCCGCCTCGCCAAGCGTATCGAAATCACATCCCGCCCTTGAGGGCAGGAAACGGAGGTCGAGCGTTGCCCCCGAGTGAGGGAGTATCTGGAATGACACAGGACATCGACATCACCCCGGAGGCGCTTGCGCTCCTGGGCGGCGGGCAGATCGCCTATGTGCGGACCATCCGGTCCGAGGACGTGCCGGCCATGTTCCCCCAGGCGCCGGAGCTGGCACCGGGCATGACGCTGTTCACGCTGCACGCGGCCGACGGCACGCCCATCATGCTGACCAACAGCCGCGAGGCGGCCCTGGCCAATGCCAAGGAGCACGAGCTGGTGCCGGTCAGCGTGCACTGAGGGCGGCCCGCCGGATCGAGACCGCAGATCCGGCGCGGCAGGCCCGCATCGGGTCGCGTCTCGCAAAGGTGTGATCGCAGCGGTGCCATCCCGGAACGGCGGCAGTCGGCGGGACTTTCGTCTCACCTCGGCTTGAACAGGTGCCAGGCGCGGATTCGCGCCGGATATGCCCGGGAACCAGCTGATTCGCTGAAATGCGATCGGGCCGCAGACTTGAACGTGCGCAGGATGGGTCAGGCGCACGGGCCGCACGGGCTTCAAGATCTGATGGAGAGGGGGCGGTGTTGATTCGCCTTACCGAAACGCGCCGCGATTCGTCGGCGGACGAGGCAGGACGCTGGGACTTACCGCTCGTGCCCGGCTGGATGCCGGTGTGCGAAACTTCTGGCTTGAGAACCGCCCGGATGCGCCGCTCAGGCGGCGTTGGAGGCCGAGGTGGCGGTGAGAAGGGCGTGAATTGCGCCGGCATCGCGGGTCGCCCGCAGCTTGGCGACGATCTCGGGGTCGCGGAGCATCCGCGCCACCCGGGCCAGTGCTTTCAGGTGATCGGCGCCGGCCGCCTCGGGGGCCAGCAGCAGGAAGATCAGGTCCACCGGCTCGCCGTCGAGTGATTCGAAGTCGATGGGTTTCTCCAGCCGGGCGAACAGGCCGAACAGCTTGTCCAGCTTCGGCAGCTTGCCGTGCGGGATGGCGATGCCGCTGCCGACGCCGGTGGAGCCGAGCCGCTCGCGCTGGAGCAGGGTTTCGAAGATCTCCCGCTGCTCGCGCCCCATCAGCAGGGCAGCCTGCTGCGAGAGTTCCTGCAGCGCCTGCTTCTTGCTGCTCGCCCGTAGCATCGGGAAGACCGCGTTCGGCGCGAGAAGATCGGCAAGCGGCATCTAGAAAGTCCCTGAAACGTGGCGCCCGGTTCCGGCACGGCGCCCGAAGGCAGCCGTCCGGAACCGGGCAGTCCATCGATCGTCACACAATGAAACGTCACACCATCCCGCGCGGATGGGGCCCCCGCAGTCTCTGCGAAGGCCCGCAACCGGCCGCGCCGAGGCCCGTCAGTGGGTCTCTTCGGCGGAGGGGTCGATCCAGCCCACATGGCCGTCCGCCCGACGATACACAACGCTGACGCGACCATGGCCGGCATGGCGGAACACCACCACCGGCGCGCCGGTGATGTCGAGCTCCACCACTGCGTCGGCCACCGACAGGGTCGGCAGGCGGGTCATCCGCTCGGCCACCACCGTGGGGCTCCAGCCGACGAGTTCGACCTCGGCCTCCTCCTCCGGCACCGAGCTGAGGATGTAGCTCTGGGCGGCGAAGCCGACGGCATGGCTGCCGTGGCGATCCTTCAGCCGCTGCTTGTAGCGCCGCAGCCGCTTCTCCAGCTTCTCCACCACGAAGTCGGCGCAGGCATTGGGCTCGTGCGCGCTGCCGTGGGCCTGCAGGTCCACGCCCGAATCGAGGTGCAGCATGCATTCGGAGCGATAGCCGGAGCCCTCGCGGGACACCGTGATATGGCCCGACCATCCACCGTCAAAATACTTGGCGAGGACGTCGGAGACCCGCTCCGTGAGACGCTGGCGGAGGGCATCTCCGACATCGATGTTCTTTCCGGACACGCGTAGGGCCATGCGATTTGATCCCCTGTCGAACGGGCTCTCAAGGACGCCCGTCCTGATTTTTTACAAACCGGCCGGCCCCTAAAGTGGTAGGAGCGGTTCGTCGGCATGTCAACAAACCGCCGCCGGCCTGCCGTCGAACTGCTGCAAAGCCTCCATTTTCCCGACACGCCCTCAGCGCGACAGGAACGGCAGCATGCGCGACAGCACCCCGTCGCGCTTCACGATTCCGTGCCAGAGGCCGGCGCCGATGTGCGCCGCCACCAGCGCGCTCATCACCAGGCCGAGCGTGGCATGCAGGTTGCCGATCTTCTCGGACAGCGGCTCGTCCTTGGCCATCAGGTTGGGCAGGTCGAACAGGCCGAACACCCGTACCGTCGAGCCGAAGGTGTTGGAGGCCAGCCAGCCGAGAACCGGCATCACCAGAATCAGCGCGTAGAGGGCGTAGTGCACCGTCTCGGCCGCCGCCCATTGCAGCTTCGGCATGTGGGGCGGACGCCCGGGCGGACGACAGGCGATGCGCACCCCCACCCGGATCACCGCCAGGGCGAAGATCAGCATGCCGATGGAGCGGTGCAGGTCGAACACCTGGTTCTGCGCCGGCCCGCTCGGCAGGTTCATCATGATGAAGCCGGCGGGAATGACCGCCAGAACCAGCAGGGCCACCGCCCAGTGGAGCGTCCTAGCCGGCAGCGCGTAGACGGGATCGACGTTGCTCATGATCCTCGCTCTCCCCCTGGTCGCCTGGCCCGCGCGCGTCTCGCCCGGATGTCCCGAGCCCGTCGCCGGCAGCGGCCCTGAGGTCCAGCTCGAAGAGCACGTCGCCGTCCGGGAACACCCGCGCGCGCGCGGCGGGCCGCAGGGCGCTCGCGAGGGTTTCCCGCCCGCTCAACGCCAAGCCCTGGCGTCCCGATCCCAGAATCACCGGGGACACGAAAACGTGAAGCTCATCGATGCACGCGGCATCCAGGAAGGCGGCCAGCGTGCGCGCGCCCCCTTCCACCAGCAGGCGGGAAAACCCCATTTCCCGCAGGCCGGCGATCACGGCCGCCGGCGCGAACGCCGCCTCGCCGGGCAGCACCAGCGTCTCCACCCCCTCCGGCAGCGGCCTGCCGCCGCGCCCGCGGCGCACCACCACCCGGCGCGCGCCATCGGCGGCGAAGCAGCGGGCCTGCGGATCGACCCGGCCAGACGGATCCAGCACCACCCGGGCGGGGCTGCGCCCGGCGACGTGGCGCACCGTCAGCAGCGGATCATCCGCCACCACCGTGCCCACCCCCACCACCACCGCATCCACCGAGGCGCGCAGGGAATGGAGGTGGGCAAGGCTATGCATCCCATTGATATATTTCGACTCTCCGGACGCGGTCGCGATTCGCCCGTCGAGCGACTGGCCGAGCTGGCCGATCACCCGCGCCGGCGCCGGCTGCGCCGCGGGAGCCTTGTGCCCGGCCGTCGCCGTCGCCACCTCTGGGTGGAGACAAAAGCTGCCCGTCGACCCGCCGCTCGGTTCACCGCTCATGGAAACTGGCCTCGCTCTTGCGCCGGGCCCCGGCGGGAGGGGGCGCGGCCGCCGGGTGCGGCCCGCAGTCAAGGAACGCTTCGGAACGCGAAATGTTACGCATGTATGCCATGTTATCGACCGGCGCCGGGTGCGCCGGGCCCATCTTCAGGTGCCGCGATGATGCACCACTCCCCGGGAATCGCCATGCCGCTGCCCGCTGATCCTTCCGGCGATGCCGTGACCGCGCTGCTCGGCGACGATCCCGCCGGCGCAGCGGCGGAGCGCGCCGTGGCCGAGGTGCGGGCCGGGCGTCCGGTGCTGCTGACCCACGGCGCGGCCGGCGCCCTCGTCTGCGGCGCCGAGGCCTTCGATGCCCGCATCGCCGCCGGCCTGAAGGCACTGGCGCAGGCGCCGCTGCGCCTCGCCCTCACTGCGCCACGGCTGAAGGCGCTGGGCGCGCCGCGGGCGGAGCCGGGGACCATCGGCGACATCGACCCCGCCCGGGTGGCCCGCCTCGCCCTCGACGTGGGCGCCCACCTGGCGCCGGACGACGTGGTGATGCCGCTCGATCCTCTGGATGTGGCGGCGCTCGACCTTCTGGGGCTGGCCCTGGTGGCGCCGGCCGCGGTGGTGGCCCCGGCGGCGGCCGCGGCGGTGCCGCAGGCGATCCTGCGCCTCGACGTGGATGCCGTGCGGGCCCATCGCGCCCGGCAGGCGACGCGCCTCGCTATCGTCGGCCGGGCCCCGGTGCCGCTGGAGGGCGCGGGCGAGACCGAGTTCGTCGTCTTCCGCGGCGGCGAGGGGCTGCGCGACCAGGTGGCGGTGGTGGTGGGCACGCCCGATCCGGCCCAGGCAGTGCCGGTGCGGCTGCATTCGGCCTGCCTCACGGGCGATCTCTTCGGCTCGCTGAAATGCGATTGCGGCGACCAGCTGCGCGACACCGTGCAGCGCATGGCCCGCGAGGGCGGCGGCATCCTGCTCTATCTCGACCAGGAAGGCCGCGGCAACGGCATCGCCAACAAGATGCGCGCCTACAACCTGCAGGCCCAGGGCTTCGACACCTATGACGCCGATGCGGTGCTGGGCTTCGACCTCGACCAGCGCCGCTTCGACTTCGCCGCAGAGATGCTGCGCCAGCTCGGCGTGCACCGGGTGCAGCTCATCACCAACAACCCGCTGAAGGTCGCGGCGCTGAAGGCGGCCGGGCTCGACGTGGTGGCGGAGCATCGCGTTCTGGGCCGGCCGACGGCGGAGAACGTGCGCTACCTCGCCGCCAAGCGTGACCGCACCGGCCATTTCATCGACTTCGACGCCCTGGCCGCCCGCGCCACCGACTGATCCTTCCCGGCGGCGGAGAAAGTCCCGATTGCGCCGGGCCGCCCCCGGCGCAACGATGCGAGCCGCCGGCGAATCGTCGCCACGACGGACACCGGCGGACAGGGCGCAGAACACCCGGACCAGGCACAAGCAAGGCCGGCCGGACAGGGGCAGGAGACAGCCGTGAGCTTCAAGAAGATCGCGCTCGTGACGGGCGCAGGATCGGGAATCGGCCGCGCCGTGGCGGTGGCGCTGGGGTCGGCCGGCTATGCGGTGGCGCTCGCCGGCCGCCGCATCGAGGCGCTGGAGGACACCGCCGCCGCCATGGGCGAGGCGGAAAGCTTCCCCGTCGCCTGCGACGTCACCGAGCCGGGGGCGGTGAGCGCCCTCTTCAACGCGATCTCGAATAAATTCGGCCGCCTCGACCTGCTGTTCAACAATGCCGGCGCCGGCGCCCCGGCGGTGACCATGGAAGACCTCACCTACTCCCAGTGGCGCGAGGTGGTGGACACCAATCTCACCGGCCCGTTCCTGTGCACGCAGGAGGCCTTTCGCCTGATGAAGGCGCAGAAGCCGCGCGGCGGCCGGATTATCAACAACGGCTCGATCTCGGCCACCGCGCCGCGGCCGTTCTCGGCCCCCTACACCGCCACCAAGCACGCCATCACCGGCCTCACCAAGTCCACCTCCCTCGACGGGCGGGCCCACGACATCGCCTGCGGCCAGATCGACATCGGCAATGCCGACACCGACATGGCGGCGCGGATGAAGGCCGGCATCCTCCAGGCCGACCACGCGACCATCAAGCCCGAGCCGGTGATGGACGTCGCCCACGTGGCGAGCGCGGTGGTCTACATGGCCAGCCTGCCGCTGGAGGCGAACGTGCAGTTCATGACCGTGATGGCCACCAAGATGCCGTTCATCGGCCGCGGCTGAGCCGGGCAGCCACGCCCGGTTTCCCGCGGCGCGGCGTGCCGGGGCGCGGGAGATGCCGGCTCTGGTGAGGACGGCGCGTCGAAAGCCGCTCGCAAAGCCTCGCGGGGTCGGCTGGCCGGGTCTTTCGGCCACCCGCGGCGTTGCCGGTCTCGGCCGATGCTGACCGCATCGACTACGGCCCGCGCCGGGCCGGCGGATGAAACGCCCTCGGCCCAGCGGTTTTGTGCGGGGCTCCTGATCGTAAATCCGGAGCGGCCCCGTCCGCGGGTGCGAACGAAATCGCGGAAAGGCCGCGCCGACCCGCCGGCGCCCGATCCGACCGGGGCGGGCATGACTGCCATCGAGCACCGTCGTCGACCCACGCCGGACGGGCAGGCTCAAGGGCTCCTTGGGCCCGACCGAAGTCGGGGGCAACACCGCCGCCACGCGCGTCGGCCGGGCATCAGCCTAAGCCGCCGACCAGCGGACATGCCAGCGCGCGTCCGTGCGGCACGGACGCGGGTCGCTCGTCTTTCCTGAAAAGCACCCGTGAGGGGTCAGGCCGCCGTCAGGCCCAATCGCGCGGCGGCGTCGGCTGCGAGGCGCGACACCAGCTCGCCAGCGGGGAGGCCGGTCGCCAGCGGGGCGGCGAGGCGCGCCGCCTGTCCCGACCACAGCGAGGTGAAGTCGCCGCTGTCCCTGGCTTCCGCCGCCGCCTTCAGCGGCGCCAGCGCCCCGCCGGCCAGCGGGAAGGCGGGCGCATCGGGGCTGAGCGGCCCCTGCTCGGCGATCAGCCGGTTGACGATACCGCGGGCCGGACGGCCGGTGAACAGGTTGGTCACCGCGGTGGCGTCGTCGCCGGCCACCGCCAGCGCCCGGCGATGCACCGCCGGCACCTTCATTTCCGGGCCGAACAGGAAGGCGGTGCCGATCTGCGCCGCGGACGCCCCCAGCATCAGGGCGGCGGCGATGCCGCGCCCGTCGGCGATGCCGCCGGCCGCGATCACCGGCACCCGCACCGCATCCGCCACCTGCGGCAGCAGGGCGAACAGGCCGGCCTGGCGCCAGATCTCATGGGAGAGGAAATGGCCGCGATGGCCGCCGGCCTCCAGGCCCTGGGCGATCACCGCATCGACCCCTGCGGCTTCGAGCCACACCGCCTCGGCAACCGTGGTGGCGGAGGACAGCACCTTCGCCCCGGTCGCCTGCACCCGGGCGAGCACCGCCGGATCCGGCAGGCCGAAATGGAAGCTGACCACCTCGGGCCGCAGATCCTCGATCAGGCCGCACAGGGCGGCGTCGAACGGGTTGCGGCCGGCGGTGGGCGGCGGCGTCAGCGGATCGAGGCCGTGCTCGACATAATAGGCGGCGAGCCTCGCCTGCCAGCGCAGCGCCGCCTCGGGATTGGCGGCGGGCGTCTTGTGGCAGAAGAAGTTGAGGTTGAGCGGAGCTGAGGTGGCCGCCCGGAAGGTCGCCACGGCGGCCCGGATCTGCTCCGGCGACAGCATGGCGCAGGCCAGCGCGCCGAGCCCGCCGGCCCCGGCCACCGCGATGGCGGCCTCGATGGTTCCGACCCCGGCCATGGGCGCCAGGAGGATCGGGGTCTTGATCGCAAACAGGTCGAGAATGCGGCTGTCCGGCCAGATCGTGTCCATGGCGATCCCCCTGTCGGGCCCCGGACCCGCCCCGATGGCAGGCCCGGACAAAACCTCGGGCCGGATCGTACCAGGGACCGTCGGGCGCTTCAGTGTTTCATGTGAAACATTGACGCGCCCGCAGACGGCGCCCCGGACCCGCGGCCGTCCCGAGGGCCGGCGGCCTCAGGCCGCGTTCAGGCCTGGCCGGCGCTGGTCTTGACGGCCTGCTCGGCCATCACGCGCTGCTGGTAGAGGGCGGCGAAGTCCACCGGATCGATCATCAGCGGGGGGAAGCCCCCGTTGCGCACCGCATCGGCGATGATCTGGCGGGCGAACGGGAACAGCAGCCGCGGGCACTCGATGAGCACCACCGCCTGCAGCGCCTGCTCGGGCACGTTGAGGACGCGGAAGATGCCGGCGAACACCAGCTCGAAGGCGAACAGGGTGTTGCCGTCCACCTTGGCGCCGCCGTCGATCTTCAGCTCGACCTCGAACTCGCCGTTGCCACCGGGCTTGGCGTTGACGTGGATCTGGATGTTCACGTCCGGCTGGCTCGGGGGCGCGGCCAAGGAGCGCGGCGCATTGGGATTCTCGAACGAGAAATCCTTGGTGTACTGCGCGAGCACGTTCAGGGACGGCGCCGGGTTGGGGGTGGGGCCGCCATTCTGCGTGGCCATGCGCGTCTCCTCGGTGCTAAACATTTCTGGACGAAGCGGGGGCCGATCGGGCGCCCTGCCAGTGCGGGCGTCCCGCTAGCAGCTTTGCTTCGCCCGTGCAAGGCGCCGGCGGCGCGGAGGGAATTTGATGGCGGACGAGATCAACCAACCGGCGGCGGACGCGGCGGCTGAGACCCCGCGCAAGGTCCTCTCCAAGGCGGCCGAGCGCGCCTTGGCCGAGGCGGCCGCCCGCCGTCGCGCCCGCGATGCCGCCCAGACCGAGGCGCCGCCGGAATTCGGCGGCCGCGCCGGCCTAGAGCCGGTGCGCTACGGGGACTGGGAAGTCGGCGGCATCGCCAGCGACTTCTAGAGCGTTTCCCGATCGGATGGCACGATCACCCCTCCGGACCACCGGAGGGGTGGTGCGCCGGGCTCAGCCCACCAGATAAAGGCCGATCAGCCCGGCGATGCCGACCCCGATCCGCCACCAGCCGAACGGCGCATAGCCGTGGCGGGAGACGAAATCGAGCAGCGAGCGCACCACCAGCACGGCGGCGCAGAACGCGGCGACGAAGCCGATGACGATCAGCAGCCCGTCATCGAACGAGAGCAGGTGGCGGTTCTTGTAGAAATCGTAGGTGAACGCCCCGAGCATGGTCGGCAAGGCGAGGAAGAACGAGAATTCCGCCGCCGCCCGCTTGTCCACCCCCATCAGCATGGCGCCGACGATGGTGGAGCCCGAGCGCGACATGCCGGGGATCATCGCCAGGCACTGGAAGAAGCCGATCTTCAGCGCCAGCAGCGGCGGGAAGCCCATGGCGTTGTTGTAGTGCGGCGCCGGCACCACGCGGTCGATGAACAGCAGCACGATGCCGCCGAAGATCAGGGTCGCGCAGATCAGCCCAGGGCTCTCGAACAGCACGCTCTTGATGAAGCCGTGCGCCAGCGCCCCGATCACCGCCGCCGGCAGGAAGGCGATCACGACGCCCATCACGAACCGCCGGGCCCCGGGATTGGTGGGCAGCGCCTTGGCCACCTTCACGAACCGCTCGAAATAGACGGTGATGATGGCCAGCACCGCGCCGAGCTGGATCATCACCTCGAAGGTGCGCCCGGTGCTGGCGAAGCCCAGGAAATGGCCGGCCAGAAGGATGTGCGCGGTGGAGGAGACGGGGATGAATTCCGTCAGCCCCTCCAGCAGGCCGAGGAACAGGGCTTCGAGCATGGTGCCGAGGGTCATGAAGAGGATCCCGGGGGGAAAGCTGGAGGAACGGCCGGCTCCGGATGGCCAAGGCAAGGCACACGGGCGGAGCGGACCGGCGACGCGGGCATCCTGTTCTGCCCCTCTCGCAGGTGCAACACGCCCGCCCGCTCCAGCCGGGCCGGCGATGGGCGCGCCGCACGGATTTGCAAAAACCTGTGGCCCGCCCGCCACATGCGCGGTTCCGCTAGGACATGCGGGGCGGCGCGAGGCTCCGCTTGGCACTTTGTTCACGATGCGCGCGCCCGGCGACCTTGCCGCAACGCCCCCGGGGCGGCTTTTCCTGATCGCTTGAACGAAACGGAAAGGATCGGCCCCCCATCCTTGGGGGAACGGGCGGCTCGTCCCGTTCCTTCCGAAGGCGCAGCGAATAGCCCAATGTATCTGCATCACCATCCCTTTTGCCCGCATTCCCGGTTCGTCCGCCTGTTGCTCGCCGAATATGGAATCGAGCCGGAGCTGGTGGAGGAGCGGGTGTGGGACCGCCGCCCGGGCTTCCTCGCCCTGAACCCGGCCGGCGAGACCCCGGTGATCGTCGAGGAGATGGCCGCCTCGGTGCCGGGCGCCGCCATCATCGCCGAATATCTCGACGAGACCCGCGGCCTCGCCCTCGCCGAGCGGCGGCTGCTGCCGGAGGATCCGGCCGGACGGGTGGAAGTGCGCCGGCTCACCACCTGGTTCCACGAGAAGCTCTTCGTGGAGGCCACCGAGCCGCTGGTGCGCGAGCGCATCCACAAGCGCTTCATGAACCGCGAGCAGGGCGGCGGCGCGCCCGATGCGACCGCGCTGCGGGTCGCCCGGGCCAATCTGCGCTATCATCTGAAATATATCGGCTGGCTGGCGAAGGCCCGCCGCTGGCTGGCCGGCGAGCGGCTCAGCCAAGCAGACCTGGCCGCCGCCGCGCACCTGTCGGTGGCCGACTATCTGGGCGACGTGCCGTGGGAAGAGGACGAGAGCGCGAGGGATTGGTATGCGCGGGTGAAGTCGCGGCCGACCTTCCGCACCCTGCTGGCGGAGAGCCTGCCCGGCATTCCGCCGTCCAAGACCTACGCCGACCTCGACTTCTGATACCATCGGCGCCGGGCTGCGCTCAGGCGCGGCGCGGGCTTCACCAAAGCTCCATGAGTCCTCCTCATGGAGCTTTGGCATGAGCCGGCCAGATCCCGCCGCCCTCAAGGCCGCGGTCATCGCCCTCGCCCGCGCCGAGGGGTTCGAGAGCGTGGGCATCGCCGATCCCGCCACCATCCCCGAGGCCGGGGCGCGGCTGCGGCGCTGGGTCGACGACGGCGCCCACGGGGACATGGCCTGGATGGCCGATACCCTGGAGCGACGCGCCGATCCCGCCGTCCTCTGGCCGGACATCCGCACCGTCATCATGCTTGGGCTGAACTACGGCCCCGACGCGCCGCCCCGCCCGGCGCCGGCGGATGCCGCCACCATCTCCGTCTACGCCCAGGCGGAGGATTATCACGACGTCATCAAGCCGAAGCTGAAGCGCATCGCCCGCGCTTTGCTGGCCGCGGCCGGCGACGGCGACGTCAAGGTGTTCGTCGACACCGCCCCGCTGATGGAGAAGCCGCTCGCCGCCGCCGCCGGGCTCGGCTGGCAGGGCCGGCACACCAACCTGGTGTCGCGCGGGCTCGGCTCCTGGTTCTTCCTGGGCGCCATCGCCACCACGCTGGAGCTGCCGCCGGACACCGCGGAAGCCGACCATTGCGGCTCCTGCCGGGCCTGCCTCGACGCCTGCCCCACCGACGCCTTCCCGGCGCCGTACCGGATCGACGCGCGGCGCTGCATCTCCTACCTCACCATCGAGCACAAGGGCCCGATCCCGGCCGCGCTGCGCCCGGCCATGGGCAACCGAATCTATGGCTGCGATGCCTGCCTTGCCGCCTGCCCGTGGAACAAGTTCGCCCAGGAGGGCCGCGAGATGCGCCTCGCCGCCCGGGCGGAGAACGGGGCGCCCGACCTCGCCACCCTCAGCCGGCTGGACGATCCCGCCTTCCGCGCCCGCTTCCCGAAGAGCCCGGTCAAGCGGATCGGGCGCGACCGCTTCGTGCGCAACGTGCTGATCGCGCTCGGCAACGGGCCGGCCACAGCACACGCGCTGGACGCCGTGGCCGCCCGGCTGGGCGATCCGGCGCCGGTGGTGCGGGGCGCCGCGGTCTGGGCGCTGCGCCGGCTCGCCCGCACCTCGGTCGCCGCCGCGGCCCCCCTGTACCTGACGGACGAAGACGACCCCCATGTGCGGGAGGAATGGGCGGCGGCGCTCTCCGCTTCAGGCGCCAGCCCGCCGGACGCGGGCGGTTGATGCGGGCGCCCGTCGCATCCGCCGGATGCCCGGGCGCCGGGAAAGCGCCCCGCAGGCCTTGCCCGCGCCGCATTCGCAGCGACGCCCATCGCGGCGGTTTCCAAGTCCGCGGTTTGCCGATATCATCCGCCTCAATCCGAGAACGGGAAGGGGGCGAGACAAGCTGGCGTCATGACCGCGTCGCGTCCCTGCGCGACAAGGACCGGCGACAGACAACGCGACGATGCACCAGCCCCGCAAGCTCTATGTGAAGTCCTTCGGCTGCCAGATGAACGTCTACGATGCCCAGCGCATGGCGGACACCCTGGCCAAGGAAGGCTACGTCGAGACGCCCGATCCCGCCGCGGCGGACCTCGTCATCCTCAACACCTGCCACATCCGCGAGAAGGCGGCCGAGAAGGTCTATTCGGAGCTCGGCCGGCTGCGCAAGGCGAAGCAGGAGGCCGGCTCCGACACCCTGATCGCGGTCGCCGGCTGCGTCGCCCAGGCCGAGGGCGCCGAGATCATGCGCCGCGCCCCGGTGGTGGACCTGGTGGTCGGCCCGCAGAGCTACCATCGCCTGCCCGAGCTGCTGAAGGATGCCGCTTCCGGCCGCCGGGTGGTGGACACCGAATTTCCCGCCGAGGACAAGTTCGACCACCTGCCCGCCCCCAGCCGCGCCGCCACCCGGGCCCGCGGCCCGGCGGCCTTCCTCACCGTGCAGGAAGGCTGCGACAAGTTCTGCACCTTCTGCGTGGTGCCCTACACTCGCGGCGCCGAGGTCTCCCGCCCGGTGGCCAGGATCGTCGCCGAGGCGGAGCACCTCGCCGCCCAGGGGGTGCGCGAGCTCACCGTCATCGGCCAGAACGTCAACGCCTTCCACGGCGAGGGGCCGGACGGCGCCACCTGGGGCCTCGCCCGCCTGCTCGGCCGCCTCGCCGCCATCGATGGCGTGGAGCGGCTGCGCTACACCACCTCCCATCCCGGGGACATGGACGACGACCTCGTCGCCGCCCACCGCGACCTGCCCCAGCTCATGCCCTACCTGCATTTGCCGGTGCAGTCCGGGTCGGACAAGATTCTCGCGGCCATGAACCGGCGGCACACCCGCGATGACTATCTGCGCCTGATCGACAGGATCCGCGCGGCGCGGCCGGACCTTGCCCTGTCTTCCGACTTCATCGTCGGCTTCCCCGGCGAGAGCGATGCCGACTTCGCCGACACCCTCGACCTGGTCGCCCAGATGGGCCTCGCCAGCGCCTATTCCTTCAAGTACAGCGCCCGCCCCGGCACCCCGGCCGCCGAGCGCGAGGCCGATCCCGCCCGCGCGGTGCCCGAAAGCGTGAAGACGGCGCGCCTGGCCGAGCTGCAGCGCCGGCTCGAGGCCGGCAAGGTGGCCTTCGATGCCGCCTGCCTCGGCCGCAGCTTCGACATCCTGCTGGAGAAGCCGGGCCGCCAGCCCGCCCAGCTCATCGGCCGCTCGCCCTATCTGCAGAGCGTGGTGGTGAACGCGCCGCCCGCCGGCATCGGCGACCTGATCCGGGTCACCATCACCGCCGTCGGGCCGAACAGCCTCGCCGGGCAGTGCGTGGCCCCGGAGGCGGATGCGCCGCGGATACCGGAGACGTCCGTCCCCCTTTCTCCCCTGGTGGCCGCGGAGGCTTGAGCGTGCGCAGACCCGGCAGCGAGCGCGATCGTTCCATCCCCAATCCCGGGCCCGCCCGGGCGGCGGTCACCGCCCCGTGGGCGGCCAACGGCGACGACGGCGCGGCCCAGGTGGTGCTGGCCTTCGACGACAATCGCCTCGCGACCCAGCTTTTCGGCCATTACGGGCGCAACCTCGCCCTGGTGGAGCGCAAGCTCGGGGTGAAGGCGGATTCCCGCGGCAACCACGTCACCCTCGACGGCCCCCGCGAGGCCTGCGAGCAGGCCCGCGCGGTGCTGGAGCATCTCTACGAGAGCCTGCGCAAGGGCCACGAGCTGGCCCAGGGCGATGTGGACGGAGCCATCCGCGAGGTCACCTCTCAGGGCTCGCTGTTCGACTTCGATCCCGCCGCCGAGCGCCAGACCTTCGACGAGATCCACCTGCGCCGCCGCCCGGTGCGCGCCCGCACCGCCGCCCAGGACGCCTATATCCGGGCACTGAAGCGGCACACTTTGGTGTTCGGCACCGGCCCCGCCGGCACCGGCAAGACCTGGATCGCGGTGGCCTATGCGGTGCACCTTCTGGAACGGCGGATGGTCGACCGGCTCATCCTGTCGCGGCCGGCGGTCGAGGCCGGCGAGCGGCTCGGCTTCCTGCCCGGCGACATGAAGGAGAAGGTCGATCCCCACCCGCGGCCCATCTACCATGCGCTCTACTACCTCATGGACCGCCCCTTCGTGGAGCGGGCGCTGCAATCGGGCGAGATCGAGATTGCCCCCCTCGCCTTCATGCGCGGGCGCACCCTCTCCAACGCCGCCGTGATCCTGGACGAGGCGCAGAACGCCACCTCCATGCAGATGAAGATGTTCCTCACCCGCCTGGGCGAGAATTCGCACATGATCATCACCGGCGATCCCAGCCAGACCGACCTGCCCGCCGGGCAGGTCTCCGGCCTTGCCGAGGCGGTCAGGCTGCTCGAAGGCATCGAGGCGGTGGGCGTGTGCCACTTCAAGGCCCAGGACGTGGTGCGCCACGAGCTGGTGGGCCGCATCGTCGCCGCCTACGAGGCGAATGACGCGCAAAAGCGCGGAGGGGCCTGAGATGGCCGCCCCCGCGTCCGCGCCGCAGGCCCCGGACATCGCCGTCGACGTGCTGGTGGAGGCCGAGGGCTGGGCCGGCGTGCCGGCCGCCGAGCTGCTCTGCGACACCGCCGCCCGCGCCACCCTCGACGCCCTCGCGGCGCTGGGCGACGACATCCCCGATCCGGCCGAGCTCGCCATCACCCTCACCGGCGACGAGGCCATCCGCGAGCTCAACCGCCGCTGGCGCGGCAAGGACAAGGCCACCAACGTCCTGTCCTTCCCCACCCCCGATCTGCCGGAAGGGGCCGACGCGCCCCAGCCGCTCGGCGACATCATCGTCGCCTTCGAGACGCTGAGCGCCGAGGCGCTGGCGGAAGGCAAGGCGCCGGCCCATCATCTGGTCCATCTCGTGGTGCACGGCACGCTGCACCTGATGGGCTATGACCACATCGACGACACCGAAGCAGAGGAAATGGAGGCGCTCGAACGCAATATCCTCGCGCGGCTGGGGATCGACGATCCCTATCGCCTGCCCGAAGACTGACCGTTCGACGCCGCAAGACGCCCATGGCCAACATCGACCAACCGACCGAGACCTCTACGGAACCGCAGAGTTTTATCGATCGATTGCGTGCCCTCCTCGGCACGTTCCGAGCCCATGGCTCGCTGCGCACCGACCTCGTGGAGGTGCTGGACGCCGCCGCGCCGTCCGAGGAGGGAAGCGAGTTCACTCCGGCCGAGCGCAAGATGCTGCGCAACATCCTTCACCTGAAGGAGATCGGCATCGGCGACATCATGGTGCCGCGCAAGGAGATCATCGCGGTACGCAAGGATGCCTCCCTCGGCGAGCTGCTGAAGCTGTTCGTCTCGGCCGGGCATTCCCGCCTCGTCATCTATGACGACACCCTCGACAACCCGGTGGGCATGGTCCACCTGCGCGACCTCATCGCCTTCCTCGCCTCGAGCCTCGACAGCGAGCCGGCGGGCAAGGTCGAGGTGCGGGTGGTGGATTTCGACCGCACCCTGGAAAGCTGCGGCCTGGTCCGCCGCCTGCTCTACGTGCCGCCCTCCATGCCGGCGGTGGACCTGCTGGTGGCCATGCAGGCCGCCCGCACCCACCTGGCGCTGGTGATCGACGAATACGGCGGCACCGACGGCCTCGTCTCCATCGAGGACGTGGTGGAGGAGATCGTCGGCGAGATCGAGGACGAGCACGACGAGAGCGCCGAGAGCCAGCTCGCCCGGCAGAATGACGGCAGCTTCATCGCCGATGCCCGCACGCCGCTGGAAGCCGTGGTGGAAGTTCTGGGCCCCGACTTCGCCTCCGCCGATGCCATGGAGGAGGTGGACAGCGTCGGCGGCCTGGTGGTGACGGTGGCGGCCCGGGGGCCGACCCAGGGCGAGATCATCGACCTGCCCGGTCCCTACAAGGTCGAGGTGATGGAGGCCGATCCCCGTCGGGTGAAGCGGCTGCGCATCATCCCCCCCGATACGGCCGCGGCCCGCGAGGCCGAGGCCGCCGCCGCCCGCGACGCCTGACGGGCCCGTGCTGACCCGGCCGCCCGGCCCGACGGCCTCCGCCCCCCGCTCCGGCCGCCTCGCCGCGGCGGCGCGCGCCATCCGCGGCCTCAAGGGCTTGGCGCGGACCGGCACCGCCTTCGCCGCCGGGGCCTTCGGGGCGCTGGCGATGCCGCCGGTCTCGTTCTGGCCGGCGCTGGCGCTCAGCTTCCCGGTGCTGGTTCTGCTGCTCGACGGCTGCGCGGGGATCGGGGCGCCCGCCGACGCAAGCCCGCCCCGCGGCCCCCGGCAGCGCCTGCGGGCCCTGCGGCAAAGGCTGGGGCCCGCGGCGGCGACCGGCTGGGGGTTCGGCTTCGGTTATTTCCTCGCCTCGCTGTGGTGGATCGGCGCCGCCTTCCTGGTGGATGCGGAGGCCTTCGGCTTGCTGATGCCGTTCGCGGTGCTCGCCATGCCGGCGGGCCTCGCCGTGTTCACCGCGCTCGGGGCCATGCTGGCCGCGCTGGTGTGGTCGGCGACGCCGCTGCGCCTCTTCGGCTTCGCCGCCGGCCTCACCGTGGCGGAATGGCTGCGCGGCCATGTGCTCACCGGCTTTCCCTGGAACAGCTTCGGCTACGCCTTCGCCGACACGCTGGTGCTGATGCAGAGCGCCGCTTTGGTGGGGCTGTGGGGGCTTACCTTCTTCGCCCTGCTGCTGCTGGCGAGCCCGGTGCTGCTGCTGGAGGGCCGGCGCGGGCGCCTCGGCTGCGCCGCAGCCGCCCTGGTCCTGGCCGGTGCCGCGGCGTGGGGCTGGGCGCGGCTGGAGGCCAACCCCACCCGCTTCGTCGACGGGGTGAACCTGCGCCTGATGCAGCCGAACCTGCCGCAGGACCGAAAGTTCGCCTACGACCACGGCCGGGAGATATTAGCCGACTATCTGGCTCTCTCCACCCGGCCGAGCGCCACCCATCCGCAGGGGCTGGAGGGCGTGACCGTGCTGATCTGGCCGGAATCCGCCTTTCCGTTCATCTATGAGCGCGAGCCCTGGGCGCAGGAGGCGATCGCGGCGGCGCTGCCGCCCAACGTCACCCTGGTCACCGGCGCTGTGCGCTACGGCGCCCCGCCGGATGGCCAGATGTCGCCGTTCTTCAACGCCATCCGCGTCATCGCCGCCGATGGTGCGGTGCGGATGAGCACCGACAAGGTGCACCTGGTGCCCTTCGGCGAATACCTGCCGTTCCAGAACACGCTGGAGAGCATCGGCATCGAGCAGCTCACCCGGGTGCGCGGCGGCTTTTCCTCCGCGCCGGGGTTGCGGATGCTTAGCGTGCCCGGCCTGCCGCCGGTGGCGCCGCTGGTCTGCTACGAGGCGGTGTTTCCGCACGCCGTCCTGCCCCCGAGCGCGTCGGGCGAGCGGCCCGGCCTGCTGCTGAACCTGACCAATGACGCGTGGTTCGGCCGCACGCCGGGACCCTACCAGCATTTCGTCCAGGCCCGGCTGCGCGCGGTGGAGGAGGGCCTGCCCATGGTGCGGGTCGCCAATACCGGCATCTCGGCGGTGATCGATCCGCTCGGGCGAACGCTCGCCCGTACCCGGCTGGGTGAAGAGGCCATTCTGGATTTCAGGTTGCCGGTGGTCGCGCAAACGCCACCAATGGTAGCGACGTCCGCACATACAGTGCTTGTGACACTGCTGATAATTGCCTTTGGCTTAGCATTAACACCGCTTTATCCGATGTTTACACGCTAAAGTTGATCGACGCTTTCCAATTGGATGCTTATGTTCTGGCGTGTCAGGGCAGCCTTCGCAACGCGAAGTAACAGACACTTATCCGACGCAGCCGGAGACCCCATGGCCAAGAAGGCGCCGAACCCCATTGACAAGCATGTTGGCGCGCGTGTGCGGATGCGACGCATGATGATCGGCATGAGTCAGGAAAAACTGGGCGAGAATCTCGGGATTACGTTCCAGCAGATTCAGAAGTACGAAAAAGGAACAAACCGCATCGGAGCCAGCCGGCTGCAGCAGATTTCCATTGTACTGGGCGTTCCTGTGGCTTTCTTCTTCGAAGGCGCCCCGTCCACGGGACCTGAAACGGACGGGCTCGCGGAGGCCCAGTCGCCCGCCTATGTCGCGGATTTCCTTGCAACCGCAGACGGCCTGAGCCTGACCCGCAACTTCATGCGGATCCCTGACGCGAAGGTCCGTCGCCGGATCGTAGATCTCGTAACCGCCATTGCCGGCGAGACCGGGGAATGATCCGTTTCGTTCGATTTTAAGAACGAATTCGCCTCTCCGACCTTGACCGTCTCCTTTCGCGTTGCGAAAAGGAGCGGTCGCGCTGGCATGGCGCTTGAAAGGCCGGGACATGGCACGTCAATCCTACCTGTTCACCAGTGAGTCCGTTTCCGAAGGTCATCCCGACAAGGTGTGTGACCGCATCTCCGACGAGGTGGTCGATACCTTCTTTCGGACGGCCGAGGCGGACGGGTGGGATCCCAGCGAGGTGCGCGTAGCCTGCGAGACGCTGGCGACCACCAATCGGGTGGTGATCGCCGGCGAGACCCGCGGGCCGTCGTCCATCACCCGCGACCTCATCGCCCACACTGCGCGCCTGGCCATCAAGGACATCGGCTACGAGCAGCAGGGCTTCCACTGGGAGAACGCGGGCATCGACGTGCTGCTGCACGCCCAGTCCGCCGACATCGCCCAGGGTGTCGACATCGCCGGCAACAAGGATGAGGGCGCGGGCGACCAGGGCATCATGTTCGGCTATGCGGTCCGCGAGACCCCCGAGCTGATGCCGGCGCCGCTCTATTACGCCCATCGCATCCTGAAGCTGCTGTCCGACGCCCGCCACTCCGGCGAGACCCACGCCCTCGGCCCCGACGCCAAGAGCCAGGTCACCATCCAGTACGAGGACGGCAAGCCGGTCGGCGTCACCCAGATCGTGCTGTCGACCCAGCACATCGACGAGAACCTCACCTCCCATGACGTGAAGTCCATCGTCGAGCCCTACATCTCCGAGGCGCTGCCGGAAGGCTGGATCACCAAGGACACCGTCTGGCACGTCAACCCGACCGGCAAGTTCGTGATCGGCGGTCCCGACGGCGATTCCGGCCTGACCGGCCGTAAGATCATCGTCGACACCTACGGCGGGGCTGCCCCCCATGGCGGCGGCGCCTTCTCCGGCAAGG